>CAMJOE010000016.1:0-32030 GCA_946407485.1 uncultured Prevotellaceae bacterium
CCTTTTTGTTTGTGGGCATAAATAAATTGTCTTTCAACCGTAACAAGCGTAACAACCGTAACAAGCGTAACAAGCGTTTTCAAGAGATAAGGAAAAGCCCCTTTTTGTTCTTTCGCACCTTGACTGTCGTCGGCCTATGGTTCTGTGCTTTTAACCGGACAGATTATCTTCCGCAACTACCTCCGCAACTAAAATTGCGCCTTCTTCGGCAAGGCTACAGGCGCAGGCGGAAGGTGCTAGGGCATCCAAGAATTATGAATTATGTTCCGCGACTACAATCGCGCCTCGGTGCTAGAGCATCCGAGAATTATGAATTATGAATTATGAATTAAGTTTTACGGCAGTCTGTTCTTGAACTTCACGAACTGTTCGCCCTCAGTCTCTCCGAGGGCAAGCAGGATGTTATAGATGGCTTGGGCATGCATGATGCGTATCTTGCCGGTAAGCTCCAACTGCCCGAACCGCATCAGCAGCCGGCGGGCCTCCTTCTCTGACTCCTGGCTCAAAGCACCCCTCTCCACCTCTTCCAGCAGGCGGTCGCTTGTAGCAGCAAGCATCCGAATCCGCTTGTAGGCACGCGATGTATAGGATGACGATTGGCTGTCGGAGACTTTGGCAAAGGCCAGGAGCTGGATGTCGTCGGCTGGAATCTTGGGGGTTCTGACGGCAAGGACATCACCAAGCGGCACAATGACACGTCCGCCATCGTGGCCCTTCACGCTCTCCAAGATGCCTTTTATGCCTGCAAACCTGCCATCGAAGACGCTAACGATGTCGCCCACCATCAAATCCTTGCTTGTCGGCACAAAGTACTCTACCTCTCCATCCATCATCTGGATGGCAAGACGCATCATCTGCACCTCAGAATCAGGGATATAGATGCACCCCGTGGGCGAGGAAGCAGGGTGAAGGAAGCGGAGGGAGGCATCGAAGGGAGGGCCTTGCCTCAGCCGGAGGATGTCTTCCTTTGTTGCTTTGATGAAGATATAGTTGCCGGCAATGAGCCGTTTGCGCTCTATGGCTTTGTCATCCACAATGATGCGTGTCACGTCGAGCGGCACGAAATAGTCGAGGATGCCCGTCTTCAGGCTTTCTTTCTTTGCGGTTTCCAAGTCGTCGAGGATGTTGGCATCGCCCGTGTTGCTGTACATCACAAGCCAGTCTGTCGGCTGATTGTTCTCGTTTATAGTGTCGGTATTAGTGTTCATTTTTATGCATTCCGATTGCAAATTTAGCAAAAAGAATCCAAACTTCCAAATGAAATGGGAAATATCTTTGCCTTAAGACAGAAAGAAAGCCCCTCTTTGCACTATTTACGCATTTTTTCTTGTTTTTGCTTTGAAGTGAGCGAAAATAATACTACCTTTGCAAGGCATTATGTGAATTAATCAAAAAAAAAACAATAACTCTTAAATCATAAATATGAAGAAGATTGTACTCCTTGCTTTTGCTTTCATCGTGGCATTCGCCGACGTTTTTGCTCAGAGTGAATACCGCGAAGTGTCCGGCATCTACTGTGGCGGCCATATCCGTCGTGGTCGCCCTGGCACCATCACGAAGCTCCGCAATTCGGGCTTCACCTACGTCATCCTCTTCAACGTGGATGTCAAGCCCGATGGCACGCTCACTACCGATGGCGACACCATCTGCTACCGGGGCGAATATGTCTTCCAAAAGACGAACCCCTACTATCAGCAGGACATCGCCAACCTCAAGACGGAGCCCACCAGCATCACACGCGTGGAAATCTGCATCGGCGGCTGGGGAAACGGCTCGTACGGCAACATCAGGAACCTCATCAATGCGAACGGTACTGGCTCTAACACGATGCTCTACAAGAACTTCAGAGCACTCAAGCAGGCCGTGCCCGAGATAGACGCCGTGAACAACGACACGGAGCAGGACTACGACGCCGACTCGGCTGCCAAGTTCCACCTCATGATGTACAGACTGGGGTACAAGACGACGTTTGCGCCCTACACAGCTTATAACTACTGGACGAGCCTCAACAACAAGATACGTGCTCAGGAGCCTGATGCCGTGGACCGCGTGATGGTGCAATGCTACGACGGCGGAGCCTACAACCTGAACCAAGTGGGCAGCTGGAACTTCACAGGCGTCAGCGAACGCCATCCGGGCCTGCTGGACTACTCGAACGACTGGAGCGTGGAGCGCAACCTGGCACAGTTCCAGAGCTGGAAGGACGAGGGTGTGGCAACTGGCGGCTTCGTATGGCTCTACAACGACGGCTACGACGAGACATGGGACCTCAACGGCTGGGCTGCAGGACTGAACCGCATCTATGGAGCCGTGACAGTGCCTGAGGACCAGGTGGTCGTGCGACTCTACAGCGAGAAGAACTTCAAAGGCTACTGTGTCAGTCTGCCGCCAGGCCAATACTGTCAGGGCGACCTCGCCGTTTATGGCATGAAGGCAAAAGACATCTCGTCTGTGGAGATTGTGGACGACTGCTATCAGGTCATTCTCTACAAAGGTACGGACTGCAAAGGCTCGAGAACCACAAAGAGAGCATCGTCGAAGTCGCTTACGACGACTTACGACAATCAGGTTTGCTCGGTCGTGGTCGAGCCGAACCCGACAGGAATAAATGAGATTGGACAACAGACCTTCCGCGACTACAGACAACAGACAACGGACAACAGAAACAGACCACAGACAATCTACAATGCTGCCGGTCAGCGCCTCCAGAAGATGCAGAAAGGCATCAACATCGTGAATGGGAAGAAAATACTTTACTAGTTCATAGTTCATAATTCATAATTCTTAATTCGTTATGCACACCGCATCCCAAGGTATCGTCCTTTAACTTCTTTAACTTCTTTAACTTCTTTAACTCCCGAAACTTGAATCAATTCATAATTTTCAATCTTCAATTCTCAATCTTCAATATTCAATATTCAATATTCAATATTCAATACATAAGTTTATCATGAATAAACACCTACTTTCATTTTTCTTGCTCTTGTTTCCTGGCTTCTTAACCGTTGCGAATGCTCAGGAGTTCATTGTGCCGATGGGCTACAACGAGCCGTGGACTGCTAAACTGCTCTTCAACAGCGAAGGCGGCTACAACTTTGACTATACCTCTCCCAGCAACAACCCGATTCATGGATGGGAACAACTCTACGAAGCTGCGAAAAGCGATGTCTATACTGTCACGATGCCCACTCCCTGCTACGAGGCAAGCTACGGCCGCGTGCAGTTCAAGACGCCTATCACGATAGTCAGCAACCACAAGTATCGCTTCGTCGTAGGACTCCAGGCGGACAAGGCCATCAGCGGCGTCAACATCGCTCTCTGCGAGAATGAGGACGACGACGTCAGCCTGATTAGAGGTACCGTCAACCTCTCTGCCGGCGGAAAGGTGACTTTCTCGCGCAACAACCTCACCGGCACAAGCATCGAGGATGCAAAGATTGCCCTCGAATTCCCCACAACAGAGGAAAATACCGTCATCACCATTTCCAGCATAAGCATCTACGACATCACAGCAAGCCGAGAGCTCTGGGCTGGCTCGGCGTTCTACAACTGGTGCTACTATGCCGACGTATCGGGCAACCGCATTCAGGACATGCAAATCGACGGACGCAACGAGACTCTCAGCTGGACGGAGGCAGACTTCGACGATTCACAATGGGCTGAAGAAGTGATGCCCATCGGCAGCACCGACGTCAGCTTCATTCAGTCTGTCTGGCCACTCGGCGACAACACCAACTTCTGGTTCCGACGCGACTTCACTCTCGATGAAGTGCATCCCACCTCAAAATATGTCCTGCATGTCCTGCACGACGACAACTACCGCATTTGGGTGAACGGCAATCTGCTGGACGAAGCAGACAACTGGACCAATGGGACCGATGCTGTGAAGCTGGAGGTGATGGCTTCACAATTGCAAGAGGGCAACAACGTCATCGCAGCCTATGTCCAGCAGAACTGGGGCGGCAAGCTCTACGACTGCGGACTGACGGAAGAGCTGGACTTCTACGAGGACTCCGACCCCGATGCCGACATCTCGAAACTCGTCTTCAACGAGATAATGATTGGCAACATCGACCAATACATCGACTACTCCTGGAACTACGGAGCTTGGGCCGAGATTTACAATCCGACCAAACAAAACATCTCGCTCGACGGACTTTACATCACAGACGACGAGGACGACCCTCAGAAGTTCCAACTCCCTGCAGGAACAGGTGTCGTGAAGGCCGGCGACTTCAAGGTCATCTACTTCGACCACAACTCTGCCGACGGCACCTTCGGCGAAACAGCCTACAAGCAGGTTCGCTTCAAGCTGGACAATAGCGGCGGCATGCTCTATCTCTACAATGCAGACGGCAAGCTGCTGACCTCTGCCGGCTATCCCGAATGCATTCCACGCTGCTCATGGGCACGCATCGAAGATGGCGACGAGGAATGGGGCTGGACAGGAACGCCGACCCTTGCAGCCTCGAACAACGGCAGCGACTTCGCCGACTTCCGACTCGACGCACCATACATCGACACCGACTCGCGGCTCTTCACCGAACCCTTCACCATACAGGTCAGCATCCCGCAAGGCACTACTCTGCGATACACCACCAATGGCACAACACCATCGCTCACAAACGGTTCGACAAGCGAGGACGGCATCTTCAACATCAGCGAGACGACGGTCTATCGCTTCGGCCTCTTCCAGGAAGGGATGCTGCCAAGTCCCGTTGTCACCCGCAGCTTCATCTATCGCAACCACGACTACTACCTCCCCGTCATCTCTATCGCCACAGCCCCTGCCAACCTCTACGACGGCAAGATAGGTGTCTATACAGATGGCATCAATGGTGTGAGCGGACGCAACCACGGCGCCTCAAACATTAACATGGACTGGGAAAGACCTGTCAACTTCGAGTACATCACTCCCGACGACAAGATGGTCGTCAACCAGGAGGCTGAGTTCGTCATCTCGGGAGGCTGGAGCCGCCACTATGCTCCTTCGTCGTTCAAGATAAAGGGCACGAACAGATACGAAGGCAAGAAGAGCATCGACTACTACCCCTTCTTCTCGAACAGACCACACAACAAGTACCGCCAAATCATGATTCGCAACGGCGGCAACGACAACAACTCCCAAGCTCACGGACGCGTTCGCGATGCCCTCACCCAGCAAGTCCTCATGTCGAGCGGCTTCTATTGCGACTGCCAGGACTATCAGCCCGTCCACGTCTTCTTCAACGGACGCTACATCGCCCAGCTCAACCTGCGCGAACCCAACAACCGCTATCATGGCTATGCCAACTACGGCTACGACGACGACTACATGGATGCCTTCGAGTACTCGAACGGCTACTTCCAGATGGCTGGCACGAAGGATTCCTTCAACCGCTGGAAATACCTTGCACAGAACTGCTCGTCGCCAAGCACCTACGAGGAACTCAAGCAGCTCATCGACATCGACGAGATAACCAACTTCTTCGCAGCCATCAGCTACATCGGTTGCAGCGACTGGATTTGCAACAACAACAACGTGAAAGGCTATCGCTCCCTGCCCGATGGCAAGTTCCGCATGACGCTTCATGACCAGGACTGGGGCTGGAGCAACGCAAACGGCGTGCAACTGCTCGAAGGCAACTACGGCAACGAACTGCTCGCCATATATAATAATATGAAGAGGAACAGCCCAGACTTCAGCCGCCGCTTTGTCGATGCCTATTGCATCCTGTCCGGCAGCGTCTTCTCCAGAGAGCGTTGTCTCAGCATTTGCGACAGCATCTGCCGACTCGTAGAGCCTGCCCTCGCTTGGGAAAACAAAGAGCCCTGGACATCCTACAACGAGCAGAAGTCGGCCATGTCAGGCCCGACAGCTCGGACAGCCCGCATGAACTCCCTGAAGAAAGCATACGGACTGGGCAGCGGAATGGCTGTGAAGTTCAAGGCCAACGTGCCCGGAGCATCCTTCCTCATCAATGGTCATCCCGTCCCCGGAGCTAAGTTCGACGGCACACTCTTTGCCCCCGTCACCCTCGAAGCCTCAGCACCGGCTGGCTATAACTTTGTCGGTTGGAGCAAAGTGGGCAACGCCACCGTCACCGACATCCATCAGGGCGACACCTGGAGCTATTGGGACCGCGGCTCGCTCGACGGCACAAACTGGAAGACAGGCAATGTCTCTCATTGGGCACAAGGCCCCACCCCACTCGGTTACGGCAAGAGCAGCATCGTGACCACCATCGATTACGGCTCCGACAGCAGCAACAAGTATCCCACATACTACTTCCGCAAGAACCTCACCGTCGATACCGACCCCGCCAGCATCGCATCCCTGACACTCAACTTCACCGCCGACGACGGCTTCGTGGTCTATATCAACGGAACAGAAGCAACACGCTATCTCCTTCCCGAAGGTGAGATTACCTACGAGACATACGCCACCACCTATGCTCCCGACAACCCAGACTCGGGCACACTCGACCTGCCCGTCAATCTTCTCAAGCAGGGCACGAACATCATCGCAGTTGAGGTGCACAACAATGTTCCCGGTTCAAGCGACATCTACTGGGATGCCGAGATAACCTACAACGTCACCAGCGGCAATGCCATCGTCAGCCGCGAGCGCACCCTTCAGCTCGACACCGATGCCGACACAGAGGTGCAGGCCATTTTCCAGCCCTTGCAGCCCGAATGCCTTGTGGCAGCAGGCTCCACACCAGTCGTAGTCAACGAGGTGAGCGCCAGCAACACCGTGGCTGCCAACGAATACGGAAAGCGCAACGACTGGATTGAGCTCTACAACACCACCGACCACGACATCGACCTCGAGGGCATGTTCCTGACCGACGACCCAGCCATTCCCGAGAAGTACCAAATCACCAAGAGCTCCCTCTCTTCCGGAGAGGGATGGGGTGAGGCTTCAACCATCATCCCCGCTCATGGCTACTACATCATTTGGGCAGACGACCTCGACCCGCTCCGGGGGCTGCATGCAGGCTTCAAGCTCTCCAACACAGGCGAGGAGAATGTCACCCTTACCGCAGCCGACCACAGCTGGAGCGACTGCCTCACCTACACCCCCATGAAGGGCGACGAAAGCGTCGGTCGCTATCCCGATGGCGGCAAGCGAACCTACCTCATGACGCGCCCCACCATCGATGCCACGAACACTCTCACATCCTATAGCGAGTGGCTTTATGGTTTCGACGAGAACTTCGACGAAGACACCTACCTCGCCACCATCACTTCACCCTCTCTGGCCAACACCGAAGCGAACGGAACAGAGTACTTCAGCATCGACGGCATGAAGCTCGACCGTCCTCAGCGCGGCATCAACATAGTCCGCACAGTCGGCTCCGACGGCAAGGTTGTGGTCAAGAGACTGCTCGTGAAATAAAACGCGACCAAGGTAAATTGCATATTAGACGTGTCTAATTGACCATCTTAACGTTTCTAGTTGGCCAACTAAACACGTCTAATTTGCATTCATTATTATTGATGCTTTTTATCGGACAGCAATAAAACATAAAAGAGGCCATGTCCGTTTATTTTGACACAGCCTCTTTTATTCTTACTTTATTGAGGTTTCGGAAGTCCTGAATGTATTTGTAGTTAAGTAGTTAAGTAGTTCTTGCGCTCCGTTGGTGCTCAGGCGGCAAAGCCGGAGTCTCGCTTCGCTCGTCCTTCGGACAGTAGTTCTTGCGCTCCGTAGGTGCTCAGGCGCAGGCGGAGAAGCCAATACCTCATTCGCCTGCTTTCTGCTTCCAAAGCATTCTATATGTCTTCGTAATGGTCGATTCACACGCCGCTGGCAAACTATCCACGTGTCGCTGGCAATTTACTAATGTGTCGTTTGCAGTTTACTAATGTATCGTTGGCGATTTACTAACGTGTCGTTCTCAGTTTACTAGTGGGTGGACTGCAGTTTACTAGTGGGTGGACTGCAGTCCACTAGTGTAAGGACTGCAATTTACTAATGTGTGTTGTTTGCAATTTACTTGTGTGTCGTTTGCCGACGACGTTTGAAATTCCTATTCTCCCCATTGCTGCCTTGAAGTAGCCAACGCTCTCGGCGATGCCGATGAAGGGGTCGGTCATGTCTTTCTCGTATTCAAGAGAGCAGGAACCCTTGTAGCCGACCTTGCGGAGCATCTTGATGAACTTGGGGAAGTCGATGGCGCCGCGTCCCAACTCGATGGCGTGGCCTGCTTTGGTGCCCTCGGTAACGTCCTTCAGATGAATGTCGAAGACGCGCTTGGCGTAACGCTTCAGGTCCTTGATGGGGTCGGCACCGGCACGGAGGTCGTGGCCGATGTCGAGGCAGATGCCCAGCCGGGGGTCGCGGTCTTTCACGTCGTTCCAAATGGAAGTGGCATCAGGATAGAGCGGCATGTCTGGTCCATGCAGGTGGATGGCATAGCGGATGCCCGTCTCCTTGACCTTCTGCTCTACCCTATCCAGCACCTCATAGCGCGGCGCCTTGTCGCCCCAAACACCAGGCACGCCCACGATGAGGTCCACGCCTACACGCTGAGCATAGGCAAAGGCCTTGTCCACAGCCGCCACATCGCCCATATAGATAGGCCCCACGGCATAGCCAATCACATCATGTGCCGCCAGCTTCTCCTTGAACTCGGAAATCTGTTTGGCATCGGCATCAATCGGCAAGTGGAAGTCCTTGATGCAGAGATAGTGCACGTCGATTTTCTTCATGAAGGCAAGCGTCCTGTCGATGTCGAACTTGTTGAAGGTGTAGCCTGCCATGCCGAGGTGGAAAGATGAAGCCCCCTTTTGGGGAAGTGCACCGAGAGGAGCAAATACTAACGAACAGATAAGAATAATAGTCCTTAATTTCATAATTTTAAAATAAGAAATTGTGATAATAAGAAAATAAGAAGAGTTTCCATCATTTCTAATTTTCTACATTTCTAACTATATTATATATTAATGTATATTGTTTGATGCACAAATTTACGACTTTTTCCTTAATTATTCTTTATTCTTCATTCTTAATTCTTCATTTTTACGACTTTTTCCTTAATTATTCTTCATTCTTCATTCTTAATTCTTCATTTTTTTACGACTTTTTCCTTAATTATTCTTTATTCTTCATTCTTAATTCTTCATTTTTTTGTATCTTTGCAAAAAAAGAGACCATGAACACGCATAAAACCTACGTTGCATACGATGCAATCGGCGTACTCGACCACGAGAACTCGAACCTCAAGACCTTCAGGCAGCTCAATGCTTGGCAACGAATGCGCCCCGACCGATTCCGCTTCCTCAACATGCACGAAATCGATTTCTCCTCCGAACACGACGACCTCGTCGACTCTACCGTCAAGACCAGACTGCTGGCTCTCATGGCGCAGGCCGACAACCTGCTCGTGCTTGTCTCGCCCATCACGAACGTGGAGAGCCCTATACTGAACTGGCAAATCAGCAAGGCCGTCAACCGTTTCCACCTGCCCGTCATCATCGCCTACGTGGGCAAGAAGCAGCTCGACGACAACTCCGTGGAAGACAATTGGGCGAAACTGCCGAACAAGATTCGCAAGTACATCGGCCGCGACTCAGCCCGCATGTGCCACATCCCCCTGACTCAGGACAAGCTGGAACGCGCCCTCGGCACCTTCTCCGTCGGAGCGCAGACATACCCGTGGAACTCAACGACGATATTTTAAAATAAGAAATTGTGATAATAAGAAAATAAGAAGAGTTTCCATCATTTCTAATTTTCTACATTTCTAATTTTCTACATTTCTAATTTTCTACATTTCTAATTTTCCATTCATGAACGGACAATACATCGAACGCATTGAGATAGACGGCCTCTGGAACGGCCACAAACATATCTGCTGGGACTTGCAGCCGGGCGTAAACATCCTCAGCGGCGTCAATGGCGTGGGAAAGAGCACCATACTCAACCGCGTCATCATGCACCTGCTCGACATCGACAGAAACACACGAAAACAAGACGGCGTACACCTCAAGTTCTTCCCGCAGGAGGCTAAGTCCGTCGATTTCGAAGTGATTCGCTCCTTCGACCGACCCATGCTCAGCAACGAGCTGATGAACAAGCTGACGGACAACCAGATGCAGACTGAACTCGACCTGCACATCTACCACCTCGGACGCAAATGGCTCGACTATCAGGTCAACCTCTCGAACCGCATGGTAGAACTCTTCGCCAGCAACGACCCAGAAGCAGCAGCGAAAGTGCAGCAGCTGGCACACGAGAAGACCCACTTCCAAGACATCATGGACGACCTCTTCCACGAGACGGGAAAGACCATCAAGCGAGACCAGAACGAACTCTACTTCGACTCTTACGGCGAGACCATCTCGGCATACAAGCTCTCAAGCGGCGAAAAGCAGATGCTCATCATACTGCTCACCGTCCTGGTGCAGAACCGCAAACCCTTCGTCCTCTTCATGGACGAACCGGAAGTCTCGCTGCACATCGAGTGGCAACAACGACTGCTCGACCTGACGACAGACCTCAACCCCAATGTTCAAGTCATCCTCACCACGCACAGCCCCGCTGTCATCATGAACGGCTGGAGCGACAGAGTGACCGACGTGGAGGACATTGAGGTCAATTCATAATTCACAATTCACTATTCATAATTCATAATTCATAATTCATAATTCAAAAAAGCCTGCCCTTTAAGGGAAGGTTTGGAAGGGTCTTATGGCAAAGCGTCTGCAAGAACATCTCAACTCGCAATATCTCGAGCTCGCACAAAAGCTTCGACCCAGAAACTCTGTGCGAAAGATTGTGGCGTACGTTGAGAGCTACGATGATATCTTCTTCTGGCGCACTGTCCTGGGCGACTTCGAGACCGACCGCATCAAGTTCGAAGTGATGCTGCCATCGCGCCAGACTCTCTGCAAAGGCAAGAAGGCGGCGTTGATGAACAAGCTTGGGCCGTCGCTTGGCGACTACATGATAGCTTGCGTGGATGCCGACTACGACTACCTCGTACAAGGCGCCACCGAGATAAGCCGCACTCTCATCTCCTCGCCCTTCATCCTCCACACATACGCCTACGCCATCGAGAACTATCAATGCTACGCCCCTGCCCTGCATACAGCTTGCGTCATGAGCACCCTCAACGACCGGGACATCCTCTCGCTCGAAGCATTCATGGAGGAATACAGCAAAATCATCTGGCCGCTCTTCGTGTGGAGCATCTGGGCGCATAAGAACGGACAGGCAAGCAGCTACAGCATCACGGCCTTTGGGCAGACCGTCACCTTCCACGACATCAATCCCTATCATCCCGAGAACGCCCTGGAACATCTGCGGGACCGCGTCAACAAACAAGTGGCATGGCTGCAACGCAAATACCCGAAGGCAAAGGATTCGTACCTTAAGTTGAGACGCAACTTGCAGGAAGACCTCGGCATCCGACCTGCCGAAACCTACCTCTACATCCAGGGGCACGCCTTGATGGAAGGCGTAGTCCTGCCGCTTCTCAATCCCATCTGCAACATGCTAAGGCGGGAAAGGGAAAAGGAAATCTCGCTGTTGGCGCTTCACGGACAGCAGAAGCAGAACGAACTGTCTGGCTATCGGCACAGTCAGTCGCCCATCGATTTGATGCTCCGAAAGAGCACCGACTTCAAACAAAGCGCGCCCTATCAGCTCCTGATTGCTGACATTGAGAAGCTGATAGCGCGAATCAGCAAGCGCCTTCCTGCTTGAGGTACTGCTCGTAAAGCTCTTGCAACTGAGCGAACTTCTCGCCTTCTTGTTTTTCGAAATAGGTGCCTCCGTAGTAGAAACAGGCAAAACCTCCTGAAACGATTCCCCAACGACAAGCGTCCTTCAGGTCGAGAGACTTTTCATCATACATTTGACGGGCAAGCGAGCCGATGATGCCGCCTGCGAAGTTGTCGCCGCAACCGGTGCTGTCGCCTTTCTTGCCTGCTTTCAGAGCCTTTCCCACAGCCTCGGAAACCGGCATCGTCTGCTCCTCTATACTGCCGAAGAGCGGACTCTCAGCCCAAAGACTGATGTTGCGAGCCCCGTTGGTAACGACGACTGCTCCCGTCCCTTTCTCTCGGAAGAAAGCAATCGCCGACGGGATATCCTCGCAGCCACTGAGCCGAAGAGCTTCCTCGCGGTCAACGATGAGCAGGTCGATGAACCGGTAGCTCTCGTCGCTCTCGCCCATTCGCCAGCGCTCGCCAGGGCGTTCCTTCTCGCAGATGAAGTCATAGACTGTGTTGACGACGGTGATGCAACCTTTCGACTTCGCCTTCTTCAGCATTGTGTTGAGTCCCTGATGGATGCGAGGCACGAGCGCAGTACCGCCGAAGACGCAAATCTCGCTATCGTAGAAGCCCTCGTCGACCTCTTCGGGAAGGTAATGCCACGATGCGCCGATGGTGTTCACGAAAGTCCGTTCGCCGTGTCCATTGTCGTAGTTCGGGTCGGAAAGAACAGACGTAGAAGCCGTTTCGCTGTTCTTTTGTATGCGATAATGGCTGAGGCCGAGGCGCGTTTGCCTCAGTTTCTCGAGCAATCCAACGCCAACTTCGTCATCTCCTCTGCAGCCATAAAAGCTGACTTCACTCTCCTTATAGGCCAATTGCGAAGCATTGATGAGCGCCACAACACAGGGGCCTCCGATGTTTTCCTTGTCTGCCTTTTGTCCTTCGGTAAGGCGAGGCAGTATGTCCGACGAGAACGACTGCCCGGCAAAGCGCTCCAACTCCTCCTCGAAGGTCAGCTTGCCAGGCTCCAATCCACCGTCGCCAGCCTTCTTGCTCATGTATTTGCTGAACTCTTTCGACTGGAAATCGACACTTCCATAAATGCGGTCGACGAGGCAACAACCTATTCCACTGATTCGAACTACCATAACTATGAACTATGAATTATGAAGCTTTAGCTCGACGTAAGTCAACTATGAACTAAACAAGGAACTTGCCGTAGTCCGAGCAAAGCAGGTGCAGGGGTTCTTCATCCTCGATGATATCGGGGAAGCGACCAACGGGTTCGTGGAAGCGGTTGTCGGAAGTGTCGTCGTTGCACTGGCTGACTTCGCCCACCATTACCTTTCCCTTGCCTGGCTCGCCGTAGAAACGATGGTAGAGGTACTGCTCCATGCAGATGCTTTGACCTGGCTTGAGGATGACTTTGCCGCCCGGCTCCATCGTGTGCTCGATGCCGTCGATGCGGAAATGAACCGTCGTATCGGCAAACTGCTCGTCCTTGTCGGCATTGTAAAGCTCGATGACGAGGTTGCCGCCACCGCGATTGATGATGTCCTCCATCTTCGACCAATGGAAGTGCATCGGCGTCTCCTGAAGCTCGTCCACTATCATAATCTTCTCGGCATAAGGTTTCTTATCGACACCATACTTGCCGTTTCTGATGGTGAAAAGGAAGAGGCCGCAACGCTTGAAGTCGCCCGAGCCGAAGTCCGTAATGTCCCAGCCGAGCATGCGCTCTACGATGTAGTCCACTTTGTCGCGGTTCGCCTTCCAATCGGCAACGCTCCACTCTGCCCATTCGGGCAACACAAACTGCCGCGAAGCCAGAAACTCCTTGGCCTCACGAATGATTTGATTGATTTCACTACGTTTCATATTGTATTTTTTTTGACGACGGACAACGGACTACCGACAACTGAAGTCTTATATCCGCTATCTGTTGTCTGTTGTCTATAGTCTTTTGTCACTCTCAAAGAGCATGATATGTTCCTTGACGACCTCCCTCGAGGCGTCTATCATGACCTGTTTCAGAGGCACATATTCTTCGTCGGGCTTCCCCGCGAGGCGTTCGTTGATGCGCTTCATGATACGGCGCTGGATGGCAGTCGCCACGTTTATCTTGCAGATGCCATTGTGGATGCAGGCCTTGAAGTCCTCTTCACTCGTGCCGCTTCCGCCGTGAAGGACGAGTGGCAGACGGTTTGCCTCGTGAATCTCGATGAGTCGCCCAATGTTGAGCTGCGGGGTGTGAACGTAATGCCCATGCAGGTTGCCGATGGCGATGGCGAGTGCGTCGATGCCCGTCTGCTGCACAAAGCGGACCGACTCATCCACATCGGTGAAGACATCGGCTGTATCCACGCCCGAATTTCCCACTTTGCCCAGTTCGGCTTCCACGTCCACGCCGGCAGCCTTGGCGATTCGCGTCACCAGGCTCGTCACCTTGACATTCTCCTCGAAGGGCAGAGCAGCGCCGTCGAACATGACAGAGGTGAAGCCGAGGCGAATGGCGCGGACGCAGGTTTCAAGGCTCTGGCCGTGGTCGAGATGCACACAAACGGGCACAGACGACCTGCGGGCTGCCTCGAGATAAAGCGGGGCCATCAGCTCCATCGGCGCTTCCGGGAACTGAACCTCAGCGAGTTGCAGGATGATTGGGGAGCGCAAGTCCTCGGCCGCCTCGAGTGCTCCCATCACATTCTCAAGGCTAAGACTGTTGAAAGCACCAACCGCGTAATGCCGCTCGTTGGCATCTTTCAGTATTTCACTCAGGGTAACTAACATTTGATGTTTGTAGGTTAAAGGTTGTTTGTTATTGAGGCAGAAGCCAGCCGAAACGGCGGCAAAAGCCAGTTGTCATTTAGTTTTCGCCTACAAATTTAGTAATTTTTACGCACATCTCGTACAAGTTTGCCCGTTTTTTTTCTTTGCAACAAGAAACAATTCCTTTCGTCTCACTCAACTTGACACGTCGTCTCACCCAACTTGACACATTAAGATGCTCGACTTGACACGTCAGGTTGTTTGATTTATCATGTACTTGCAATTGCAAGTTCATGTACATTCAATTGCAAGTTCATGTACTTGCAAACCCTATGACGTGTCGGGTTGACTTCTGCGACGCGTGAACCCGGGGAATTCGAAGTGTGACAAACGAAAAGAGAGCTGCCCGTAACGGACAACTCCCTCTCAACCTAAACACCGTGGAGAATATCGGGCTCGAACCGATGACCTCTTGCATGCCATGCAAGCGCTCTAGCCAGCTGAGCTAATCCCCCATTAAGATTTGCAATTCGACAAATGGCGACTGTCAATTCGTCTCTTGCCCTTAATTGCGATGCAAAGGTACGACTTTTAATTCATAATTCATAATTCATAGTTCATAATTTTTCCATTTAGGTGTTTTTTTTGTCATCTATACATTATTTATATATATTTTTTCGTAACTTTGGCGCGCCAAATTATGAACTTCGAAACGATGAAACAATATTCTGCATCTGTCAACAATCGACTCAGAACATTACTGAGCCTCTTTTTCCTCAGCCTTGCGCTCTGGATTTCAGCCGTTCCGGCGCTAAGGGTACGCCGAAGTGTCACGCTCGATGACGGGCGGACCGTGATGGTGACGGCTTATGGCGACGAACATTTCGACTATTTCCTGACCGACGACGGCGAGGTGGTCCTCGGCGAGGATAGCGTCTTCCACGCCACAGGCCTCAGCCGTCAGGAATTCTTCGCCACTATGCCGGAGGTGCCCTCCCTGCCCAGCTATGCCAGGAGGAAAGTGGGCAGCGTGGCTTCCGCCCTGGTGAAACCCACGGGGGTGAAGAAGATTCCCGTCATCCTGACTGCATTCAGCGACAAGGAATTCAGCGTGGCCAGTACCGACCAAGGCGTCAACACCTTCTACGACAACTTCTTCAACGGCACAGACATCTACGAAAGCACGGGCAACTGGGGTAGCGTGAGGCAGTACTTCATTGACCAAAGCATGGGGCAGTTCATGCCGGAATTCACCATCATCGGCCCCGTGCAGCTCGACAGCGTATATAGCTACTACGGCAAGCAAAGCGGGAGCACAAAGGACCTGCACTATAGCGAGTTCGTCAAGATGTCTTTCACGAAAGCGCTTGAGCTGAGAAACGACTGGAGCGAATTCGACAACAACGGCGACGGGAAAGTCGATATGTGCGTCATCATCTATGCGGGACTGGGACAGAACTACACCAACTCCTACGGCGACAAGAATACCATCTGGCCTCAGGAAATGCCGACTTCGTACACCATCAACGGCACGACGCTCATGGGATGCTCCTCGACGTGCGAATTGCGCCCGACAGCTGCGGCAGGCGGCGTGATAACATCTTGGCAGCCAGACGGTATCGGCGTCTCCATCCACGAGATAAGCCACGCACTTGGCCTGCCCGACCTCTACGACAAGAACAATGTGGAGTTCGGCCTGGACTATTGGAGCATCATGGACTACGGCATGTACACGAGGGCGTCGAAGGTTCCGGTGGGCTACACGGCATACGAACGCGAGTTCATGGGCTGGCAGCAGACGGAGACCATCGACGGGCCATGCACCCTCCACCTCAGTTGCTTCGACCGAGGCGGCAAGGGCTACAAGCTCGTCAATGATGCCAATCCGAACGAATACTACATCCTCGACAACCGCCAGGCCATGGGATGGGACTGGGGAGCCTGCAGCAACCGAGGCCACGGGATGCTGGTCTATCACGTCGACTACAAGTCGAGTCTCTGGACAGGCAACAACGTGAACACCCTTTGGACAAATGCCGACCCCACGAAATCCCACGACCATCAGTCGCTGACAATCATCCCGGCAAACAACTCGTTTATAGGCAGCAACAATTGCAACGGGAACACGAACGTCTGGAGGGAAAGCCTGATGGGCAATCCCTTCCCTGGCACTACCGAGAACCACGAGCTGACCGACGAATCGCTGCCTGCCAGCATCGTCTATACAGGCGGATTCATGGGCAAGCCTCTCGTGGATATCTATGAGACGGAGGACGGCGTCATCACCCTCAAAGTGATGCCTCTCGGCACACTCGACAAGCCGACCGGACTGACCGTAGAAGACGTCACCAACAGAAAGGTGGTTGCCGTCTGGGACGACATAGAGGAGGCAGAGCTCTACAACCTGCGCCTCTATTGCGACGGCGAACTTGTTTTCGAGCAGGACAGCATAGCAGGCAACTCCTTCGAGCTCGACGACCTGCGGATGAACGTTGACTACGTCTATTCTGTTCAAGCGATAAGCGACACCTATCGCAACAGCGAGTGGGCCGAGAGCGGTAACTTCCGCGACTTCCTCACCGGCATAAGCGAGATGACGACAAGCACCGAGAGGGTTCGCATCTACGACACGAACGGCCGATTCGTCGGTGAATGCTATGCCGACGAGCTCTACCGCTACTCGCTCAGGCACGGCATCTACATCGTTCGCCGCTCTGATGGCAAGACGAAAAAGATAATGATATGAGGCGGAACATCTTGCTTTTTCTCCTCGGTATCTATGCCTCGATGCTCTTTTCTGTTCCCGCCAAGAGGGAACGCTGCACGCTGACGCTCCCCGATGGCTCAACCATCCAGGCCACCTGGACAGGCGATGAGGCGATGCACTTCTACCTGACAGATGACGGCAGATGCCTCCAATGCGACGACAAGGGCTTTGCTCATTTCGTCGATGCCGAGCAGCTTCATCAGAGATGGAAAGCTAAGACGGCTAAGCGGCAAGCCTTTAGGGCAAAGCGATTCGCCTCGAGCCAAAGGAAAGCAAAAAGGGCGATGACCGGCAGCAAACGCGGTCTCGTCATCCTTGTGCAGTTTCCCGATGTGCCCTTCTATTACACGAACTCGACGTTCCAAAACTTCTTCAACGAAATAGACTACTACGACGACATCAATGTCGGCTCCGTCCGCGACTATTTCCTCAGCCAAAGCTACGGACAGTTCGACTTTACCTTCGACGTGATAGGTCCCATCACGATGCCTGACTCGCTTTATCATTACGGACGCAACAACCCGTATGGCGACGACCGGCATCCTGCGGTAATGGTCAAGCAAGCCATCGAGATGATAGACGACGAGGTGGACTTCAGCGAATACGACTGGGACAAGGACGGCGAGGTGGAACAAATCTTCATCATTCATTCGGGTTACGACGAAGCACAAAGCAGGATGAACGACCACATCTGGTCGCATGCCTGGACGCTGACCGAAGCAATCGATGAAGGCGACGGCGACGGACCAGTCACCGTGGACGGCGTCGTCGTTGACAGCTACGCCACAAGTGCCGAGCTGCGAGGCAGGGCAAACGACTTCATCGCAGGCATCGGGACGGCCTGCCACGAGTTCTCCCATTGCTTCGGACTGCCCGACTTCTACGACACGGACGGCAAGAACTTCGGCATGGACACGTGGAGCCTGATGGATTACGGCGAGTACAACGGCAACGGGGGCTGTCCCGCTGGCTTCACAAGCTACGAAAGAATGTTCTGCGGATGGCTCGAACCAAGCGTGTTGACCGAGCCCGTTCGCGTCGTCGGCATGCCGGCTCTGACATCGAGCCCCTCCGCATATATATTAAGGAATAGCGGAAAGAGCGACGAATACTATCTTTTCGAGAACCGACAAAAGCAGAGCTGGGACAAGTACCTTGGCGGCCACGGAATGCTCATCCTGCATGTCGATTACGACAGCCTCGCCTGGGCAGAGAACGCGGTCAACGTCTTTCGCTCGCATCAACGCATGACCATCATCCCCGCCGACAACATC
Organism: uncultured Prevotellaceae bacterium; assembly: GCA_946407485.1. GTDB lineage: Bacteria > Bacteroidota > Bacteroidia > Bacteroidales > Bacteroidaceae > Physcousia. Next base: position 18,517 of record CAMJOE010000016.1, read on the forward strand.
CTCTATTCCGGCACGTTGGCTGGCGACACCTGGCCCCAGTCGGACAAGACCGAACTCACGGACAACTCCACTCCCGCAGCCATTCTCTACAACCCCAATGCCGACGGAAACCTCTTCATGAACCACTCCATCACGGAGATAAGCGAGTCGGGCGACGGACTGATTGGCTTTGTGTTCGACGAGCAGGCACTTGGCATCGAGGCTGTTGATGAGGGACAGGGAATCAAGGATAATGCCATCTACAACCTTTCGGGACAGCAAATCGTAAATGGTCAATGGTTAAATGGTAAATTGTTCAAAGGCATCAACATCATAAACGGCAAGAAATATTATGAGAAAGGCAATCCTTCTTCTTCTCGCGAGTCTTTGCATTAATGCAAGTGCGGGCACGATGGCTCGATACGACGGCACGCGCATCTTCTGGGATTCACGTTCGCCCGTGACCGTTTTCAATGGCGGTGGCTATGCCCGGCTCATTGAGCTGCAGGACGGACGACTGCTGGCCTGCTGCGAAAGTGGCGGCATCAAAATCAGTTTCTCCTCGAATAAGGGCCAGACATGGACTTCGCCCAAGCTTATCGCGCCCAATTCCAACAACACTCCCAACTGCGTGCCCGACCTCATTCAGCTTGCCGACGGCACCATCGTTGTTGGCTACAATCCCCGTCCATCGCAGCCTTACACCGAAGACCGACGCTTTGGCATTCGCGTTAGGCGCAGTACCGATAAGGGCAAGACCTGGTCGGACGAAATCTTTGTCTATGATGCCGACTACACTTTCGAGAATGGCTGTTGGGAACCATCCTTTCTCCAGCTGCCAAGTGGGGAGCTTCAGTTGTACTTCGCAGACGAGAGTCCCTTCAAGCACAACGGCGACCAGCAGATATCGCTCTGTCGCAGCTCGGACGGTGGACTGACCTGGACTGCCCCCAAGCGCGTGTCGTACCGAAGCGGCTATCGCGACGGAATGCCCGTCCCCGTGCTGCTTGCCGACCAGAAGAACATCGTGATTGCCATCGAGGATAATGGTTGGAGCGGCGTGGGCGACTTCTTGCCGACGACGGTTCGCACATCGCTCTCAAACAACTGGCGTGGCAGCACATACGTCAGCGGCTCGAGCGCCCAGCGCAATCGCAGCATAAACTACGACTATTGCCCAATGGCAAAAGGCGGAGCGCCATACCTGCGCGTCCTTCCCGGCGGCGAGACAGTCCTCTCGCATCAGTCCAAACACGGCGACGGCGACAACATGAAGATGTATGTTTACGTCGGAAACAAGCAGGCAAAAGACTTCAAGGCGATGTCCCGACCATTCTATCAGGGCACGACGAAAGGGTGTTGGTGGAACTCGCTCGCCGTCATCGATACGGGTATCGTAGTGGCTGTGGGCGGCATGGACGGCAAAATCAGCATCGTGAAAGGCTATCCGATGAAGCAGTTTCAAGCCCCTTACGGCACACCTCAAATTGACGGACGCCACTCCTCCGCCGATGTCTATTACCATTCGACAGCCAAGCAAGTCCCGATGGGCAACGAGACGGGCACGTTCTCCTACACCGATTTTGCCTACGACGACACCCATCTCTACATGACCTGCCTCGTCTATCGACAGAAAGCACGCAGCGAAGAGCCTTTCCCCGACGGCATCAATTTCTATGTGGACAGCAAAGGAGCCAACACAAACGTCCCCATGCCAACATCTTACAAGTTCAATATCTTGCCGAACGGCACGCTGACTGTCAGCCAAGGAAACGGCGCCGAATGGGAGCAAACACAAATGGAGGGAGCAAACGCCGCCTGCAACGTCACTTCTTCCAACTATCGCATTGAGCTCGCCATTCCCTGGACGGCCATCGGACTCATGTCTCTCCCATTCGAACAAAACATCAGCGTCAACCTCGAGACGCTTACCGGCGACGGCACGGCGCAGCTCGTAGAAGGCATTGCCGATGCCTCGAACATGAAGCCAGCCACATGGGTTCCGCTCTGCCTCATCAAGTCGCAAGACCAGACAAGCATCGCAGCCCCCCGCTCCAGTCAGGCTGACCGCAAGCCTTACAACCTGGCAGGCATACAAATCGTAAATGGTAAATGGTCAAATGGTGAATTGCCCAGGGGCATAGTCATCCAAAACGGCAAGAAGACACTGCGACGCTGAAAATGAACCAGTTTGAACTCATATCCGATTATGTGCCGACAGGCGACCAGCCGCAGGCCATTCAGCAGCTTACGGAGGGCATTCGCCAGGGCGTGAAGGCGCAGACGCTTTTGGGCGTGACAGGCAGCGGAAAGACATTCACCATTGCCAACGTCATCCGTAACATCAACCGCCCTACCCTCATCCTCTCGCACAACAAGACACTTGCCGCCCAGCTCTATGGCGAGATGAAGCAGTTCTTCCCGCACAACGCCGTCGAGTACTACGTCAGCTACTACGACTACTATCAGCCCGAGGCCTACATGCCTTCCACCGACACCTATATCGAGAAGGACTTGGCCATCAACGAGGAAATCGACAAGATGCGGCTCTCGGCCGTGGGCGCCTTGCTCTCGGGAAGGCAGGACGTCATCGTGGTCAGCAGCGTGTCGTGCATCTACGGCATGGGCAACCCATCGACCTTCTACGAGAGCCTCCTGGAGATACAAGTCGGGCAGAAGCTCGACCGCAACGAGCTCCTCCGGCGGCTTGGCGAGTTGCTCTATGTCCGCAACGACATCAGCCTCTCCAGGGGCGAATATCGCGTGAAGGGCGACACGGTGGACACCTGCCTCGCCTACAGCGACTTCCTGCTTCGCATCACCTTTTGGGGCGACGAGATTGAAGCGATAGAGGAACTTGACCCGGAGCTGCTGGTGCGCATACAGCATTATGATTCCTACAAGATATATCCTGCCAACCTCTTCATGACCTCGAGGGATGCTCAGGACCGAGCCATCGTGCAGATTCAGGACGACCTTCGCGAGCAGGTCTCTCTCTTTGAGAGTCAGGGAAAAGAGCTCGAGGCGAAGCGACTTTACGAACGTGTCACCTACGACATCGAGATGATTCGCGAGCTGGGGCATTGCTCGGGCATAGAGAACTACAGCCGCTACTTCGACGGCCGCAAGCCGGGAACGCGCCCCTATTGCCTGCTCGACTTCTTCCCAAAAGACTTCCTCATGGTCATCGACGAAAGCCACGTCTCCGTGCCGCAGCTCCATGCCATGTATGGCGGCGACCAGGCTCGCAAGACGACGCTCGTGGATTATGGCTTCCGCTTGCCTGCTGCAAAGGACAATCGCCCGCTCAAGTTCGAGGAGTTTCAGGAGATGACGCATCAGGTCATCTACGTCAGCGCGACCCCTGCGGACTATGAAATCCAGCAGAGCGAAGGCGTCGTGGTGGAGCAAGTCATCAGGCCGACAGGTCTGCTCGACCCTCCCATCGAGGTGCGACCTACGGAGAATCAGGTCGACGACCTCATGGAGGAGATTTGGGGGTGCATCGAAAGGCGGGAGCGCGTGCTGGTCATCACCCTCACGAAACGCATGGCCGAGGAGCTGACGGAATACCTTCTCGCCACGGGCGTGCAGACTGCCTACATCCATAGCGACGTCGATACGTTGGAACGCGTGCGCATCATCAGCAGCCTGCGCGCGGGCAGCTACGATGTGCTGGTCGGCGTCAACCTCCTCAGGGAAGGCCTCGACCTGCCGGAAGTCTCGCTTGTAGCCATCCTCGATGCAGACAAGGAGGGGTTCCTCCGCAACCAGCGCAGCTTGACGCAAACGATTGGCCGTGCCGCCCGAAACGTCAACGGCAAAGCCATCATGTATGCCGACACCATTACGGAAAGCATGGCAGCCACCATCAACGAGACAAACCGCCGGCGCGAGAAGCAGCTGCGCTATAACGACGAGCACCATATCACGCCGCAGCAGATACGAAAAGCTGCCACGATGGGCGACCTCATCCAGCACGGACAGAAGGCAGAGGAAAGGGCTTACGTCGAGCCTCATTACGAAGTGTTTGCTGTTGCAGAAGCTGAGACGATGACCGATGAACAGAAACGGAAACGCATAGCGAGCCTCGAGAAGAAGATGAAGGAAGCCGCCAAACGCCTCGAGTTCGTCGACGCCGCCATCCTGCGCGACGAGATGCTGCGGCTCAAAGCTGAATTAGAAGATTAGAGAATAAGAAAATAAAAAATTAAGAGAATAAGAAATTAAGAGAATAAGAAAGAGCCCCGCAAACGTTATTGTTCACGGGGCTCTCCTGTTGACGACATTCTTATGAATGCTTCACGAAGAGTCGGCACTTCCTTGCTGTGGCGTTGGCAGTTCCTTCACGAAGCGTTGGCAGTTCCTTCACGAAGCGTGTCAAGTTCCTTCACGAAGCGTGTCAAGTTCCTTCACGAAGCGTATCTAATTGTAAAAGCAGACGTGTCTAATCATCGAATTAGAAATATCTAATTGTCAAACTAGACACGTCTTGTCTTATAACCTAATATGCGACCTTTTTGCCGCCGATGATGTTGATGCCTTTTTGTGCTGCGGTCAGTTGGCGTCCCAGCAGGTCGTAAATGTAATTGTTCACTTCAAACTGCTCATCGCCAGTCACTTTGATGCCTGTCCCATTGTCGCCCGAGGACATCATGTAGGCGTAGTAGATGCCACCCGTCTTGGTGCCAGTGGGCGAGGTGATGTGTATCTGGACACTTTCCTTGCCGCTTGTGGCTTCTTCGGGAATGGGATACTGGCGCATGATGAAGCGTCCCGGGTCGGTGTGGCAGAGGCTTTCCGAGCCGACCAACACGCCGTCGCAAAGGATGTCGAAGTTGCGCGTGTCGCTTTCGTCGCCCCAATACAGCAGCATGAGATAGTTGCGGTTGGTCTTGTTCACCTTCATCGTCCATTTCTGTCCTGCCTCGCCGGAGCCGTCGAGCCATGTTCTGTTCCTGAAGGTGCCTCTGCTGCCGTTGCTGGTGTAGCTGTGCCGGGTACGCGAAGATGCCTGGTCAGGCCAGAAGTAATCGACAGGCACAGTGCCGTCGGGGACGTTTTCCGAGAGAGCTGTGTAGATGCCAAAGACGCCGCCCACGGTGTTCTGGGCATCGATGGCCTGCATCCTTATCGTCACCTTCTCCTTGCCCTTGGTGAGTTCGAAGGGTATGGGATGGCGCATGTAGTAGTACTCGCCGGGCATGAAGAGGTTGAGTTCGTCGTAGGAGAATGCTGTGCCGTCGCAAAGGATGTTGTATCGGCGGTTGCCTCCATCGCTGCCCCACTGCAATGTGATGAAGTCGGTGGGTCGGCAGGAATCGACCTTGAGGTCATAGCTTATCCAGCCTCCATAGGCGTCGCGCCATCCGAGGTCGGGACCTGTGTTCATGTGTTCGCCCTGCAGATTGTGCGCCTGTTCGCTGGCAGTATTGCATATCTTCACCTCGTCGATGAAGGTCATCGGACGCTCCATCTTGCTGGCATCGGTAGGTATCCAGACGAGCATCGACGTCCTCTCGCGATGAGCACGTGTGAAGTACGGGTAGAGGGCAATCACCTTGTCGCTCGTCACTACCTCTTCTCCGTTGAGTGTGGCCTGCTTGCCCTCCATGCGAATCCTCTGAATGCCGCCCTTGAAGAGCACCGTCATGTTGGAGGGAGCGGTGGTTGCGGTGCCTGCGGCCCCATCCTCGATAAAGATGTTGTCGAGCCTGCCGCCGTTGTCGATACCCTCAGCACAATAGACGAGCGGTCCGCGCTCGTAGGCTCGGAGTCCCTCGTTGCTCTTCAGGTTCTCGTTCGACACGACCTGATGGATGTCCATCGGCAAGGAGATTTCCACACAGTCGTCGGCCTGCCAGTCCTTTTGCAAGAGGGCATAACCATCCTGGACGGTATAGCTGACCTCCTCGCCGTTGAGCTTGATGACGACGGGCGTCGTGGTCGGATTGATGTAGCTGTAGAGGTCGCTCTCGACGGGCTTGTTCACCGCCCAGCCGGGGATGCGAACCTTCAGCGTCTTGCCGCTTGCATTGCCCTCCACGCTGTTAAACGTCAGCTTCATCTCTCCTTTATAAGGATATGAGCCAGTAACGGTTAAACCAAACGTAGCATCGCCGACGGTAGCCGTGGCCGTGCTTGCCACGAAGAGGTTCCAATAGAGGGCATCGTCATCGACTGCATAGATGTAGCCAGGCACGGAGGGGATGAGGCGGCAGAGGTTCGTCGGGCAGCAACTCGTGCCGAACCACTCGGAGCGTGGGTCGCCGCGTTCGCTCGTTGCCAGGCGGTTGGGATAGTAGAACGTCTTGCCCTGAATGCCGTAGCCATCGAGGGTGGTATTGTAGAGGGCACGCTCCAGCATGTCGATGTACTTGCCTTCGCCATGCAGACGGAACATGCGGAGGTTGAACATGCAGCCCGAAACGGAAGCGCACGTCTCGCAATATGCCGACGAGTTGGGCAACTCGTAGTCCTCGCCGAAAGCCTCGTTGTTGTCGCGTGCGCCGAAACCGCCCGTGATGTAAAACTTCTTGCTTGCTATGTTGTTCCAAATCGCCGTGACGGCCGTCTCGTAGTCCTGGTCGCCACTGTAGCGCACCCAGTCGGCCATGCCGCTATAGAAGTACATGGCGCGGACAGCATGCCCCTCGGCCGTTCGCTGCTCGATGGCGGGCAGATGGTCTTGCCAGTACTTGCCGTTGACGCGCTGGTCGTTGCTCGTCGGGTCGAACCGGCGGATGCCTCTGCAATCAAGGAAGAACTTGCAGCCCTGCAGGTAACGCTCCTCTCGCGTCAGCTCATAGAGGCGCACGAGTGCCATCTCCACCACAGCATGACCGGGAGCCATCTTGATGCCATCCTCGTTGAAGACGGAGAGCATGTTGTCGGCAGCACGCTTAGCGCAGTTCAAGAGCTTGTCCTTGCCCGTCGCCATGTAATAAGCGATGCCGGCCTCCACGAGTTCTGCCACGTTGAACGTCTCGTGCGTCAGGTTCCAGTCATTCTCCCACTTCACGCCGCCGTACCAGGGATGCAAGGGGTTGTGGATGGTGAAGTTAGTCTGCAAATAGCCGTCGGGTTCCTGGGCAGAGCATATCTTGTCGATAACGCCGTCGCAAAGGTTCTCGAGGCTCGCATTCTTTTGTGTCGTCAGGACATAAGCCGCGCCTTCCAGCACCTTATACACCTCGGCATCGTCGTAAGGCTGCCCCGACTGGAACGTCAGGTCGCCCACCTGAGCTTCGCCGCTCACAATCTTGCCGGCATACTCGAAGTTGCGTATCTGTCCGGCATCCGAGACTTTCTGGAAGGCATAACGAATCGTCGTGTTACGCATCACATCGAGCCTCTGCTTCCAGAACTGGTCCTTCACCTGCACGTCAGTAAACGGCACTTGCTTAATCTCACCACTCGCCCAAGCACTGCTGCAAAGGCAGAACAGGCAAACGCCTGCAAAAAGTTTTACATTCATATATTATAGTTAGAATTTAATGGTATCCTGTTATACGACACCTTGGGCCATCATCGCCTTAGCCACCTTCATGAAGCCGGCGATGTTGGCGCCTTTGACGTAGTTGACGTAATCGCCTTCGCGACCATACTTGACGCACTGCTCGTGGATGCCGGACATAATTTGATGCAGGCGCCTGTCAACCTCCTCGGCCGTCCAGGAAATGCGCATCGAGTTCTGCGTCATCTCAAGACCCGAAGTGGCCACTCCACCTGCATTCACGGCCTTGCCGGGAGCGAAGAGTTGCTTGGCTGCAATGAACTTCTCAGCAGCCTCTGCCGTACAGCCCATGTTGCTGACCTCTGCCACGCAAAGCGGCTTGTTGGCCAAAATCCTGTCTGCATCCTCGCCGTTGAGTTCGTTCTGAGTGGCACAAGGCAGGTAGATGTCGGCCTTCTGCTCCCAAGGCTTCTTGCCCTCGAAGAACGTCGAGCCGGGGAATTGTTCTGCATAAGGCTGGCAGATGTCGTTGCCGCTGGCACGCAGTTCGAGCATATACTCAATCTTCTCGTCATCAAGTCCTGCCGGATCGTAGATGTAGCCGTCGGGGCCGCTGATGGTGATGACTTTCGCTCCAAGCTCTGTTGCCTTCTTTGCAGCGCCCCAAGCCACGTTTCCGAAGCCGCTGAGGGCCACGGTCTTGCCCTTGATGTCGAGCCCGTGCGTCTGCATCATCTGGTTGACGAAATAGAGTGCGCCGAAGCCTGTTGCCTCTGGGCGAAGGATGCTTCCGCCCCACTCGAGACCCTTGCCCGTGAGGGTTGCTGCATGGAACTGTGTTGTGAGCTTCTTGTACATGCCGAAGAGGTAGCCAATCTCTCTGCCGCCCACGCCGATGTCGCCTGCCGGGACGTCCACATCAGGACCAATGTACTTGAAGAGCTCCATCATAAAGGCTTGGCAGAAGCGCATGATTTCAGCGTCGCTCTTGCCACGGGGCGAGAAGTCGCTGCCGCCCTTGCCGCCGCCCATGGGAAGCGTGGTGAGGGCATTCTTGAATGTCTGCTCGAAGCCGAGGAACTTCAGGATGCTGAGGTTGACGGAACTGTGGAAACGAAGGCCGCCCTTGTAGGGACCGATGGCGCTGTTGAACTGCACGCGATAGCCCAGGTTGACCTGCACTTCGCCCTTGTCGTCCACCCAAGGCACGCGGAAAGTGACGATGCGTTCGGGCTCGACAATGCGCTCCACAATCTTCGCCTTCTCGAATTCGGGATGCTGATTGTAAACGTCACTAATGCTGTCCAGCACTTCGCGGACAGCCTGAAGATACTCTCTCTCGCCCGGATGCTTCTGCTCCAGGCCTTGCATAATTTTCTCTACAGTCATGGCATTAAAATTTAATATTTAACAAAATAATTTACGATTTTACTATTTACTATTTACGATTTATTTACGATTTATCTATTTTACTATTTATTTCCCCCTCCTTTGAGGGGTGCACTATTGACTATGAATTATGAATTATGAACTATGAACTATGAACTATGAACTATGGACTACCCCAGCTCGTCGCACTCCTTGAGCCAGAGGTCGGGACTTGCATCACTTGGCATTCTCCAGTCGCCTCGAGGGCTGAGCGAACAGCTGCCCACCTTTGGTCCGTCGGGCATGCAACTGCGCTTGAACTGCTGCAAGAAGAAGCGGCGGCAGAAGGTCTTGAGCCACTTGCGGATGGTCGCGTCGTCGTATTTCTGACCGAAAGCTTGTCGAGCCAAGAGGTAAATCTTCGCAGGACGGAAGCCCCATCTGAGCAGGTAATAGAGGAAGAAGTCGTGCAGCTCGTAAGGCCCTACGAGGTCCTCTGTCTTCTGTGTGATGTTGCCCTGTTCGTCGGCAGGAATAAGTTCGGGCGAGATAGGTGTATCCACGATGTCAAGTAGCGTCTGACGGGTGCTTTCATCCTTTGTCCTCTCTGCCACCCAAGCAACAAGGTGCCTCACCAATGTCTTCGGCACGGAAGCATTCACGCCATACATCGACATGTGGTCGCCGTTGTAGGTTGCCCATCCAAGTGCCAGCTCGCTGAGGTCGCCAGTGCCTACGACAAAGCCATTCATCTGATTGGCCGCGTCCATGAGGATTTGGGTTCGTTCGCGAGCCTGTCCGTTCTCGTAGGTCGTGTCGTGCTTCTGAATGTCGTGACCGATGTCGTTGAAGTGCTGGATGCAAGCCTCCTTGATACTTATCTCGCGGATGGTGATGCCGAGCAGTTTCATGAGGTTGACGGCGTTGGTATAGGTGCGGTCTGTCGTGCCAAAGCCAGGCATCGTGATGCCCACAATACCGCGTCGATTTTTGCCAAGCCTGTCGAATGCAGTGACGCAGACAAGCAAGGCAAGGGTCGAGTCAAGTCCTCCGCTTATACCCAAAACAACGGTCTGCGAACCAGTATGTTGCAATCTCTTTGCTAAACCTTCTGTTTGAATATCGAATATCTCCTGGCAACGTTCATCAAGACGTGCTCCTGAAGGTACAAAGGGATGTGGGTCGATGATGCGCGTCAGAGAGAATGGACGGGCTGGAACGCGTTCGGTGTCAACCATTGAACATTGACCATTGACCATTGAACATTTCTCTTTGCTTCTTACACCTTGGCCAGCAATTTGAGCCAGACATGAAGCGAAGGTGGTATTCCTTCGGCGTTCTGCACGGATTCTGTCCACATCAATCTCCGCTTCGAGCATCTGCGCATCGAACTGATGGCGTTTTGCCTCGGCCAGAAGCGCGCCGTTCTCGTAGATGAGCGCCTTGCCCGAGAAGACCACATCCTGCGTGCTCTCGCCGAAGCCGCAAGCACTGTAAACATAGCCGCAGATGCAGCGGGCACTCTGCTGGGAAAGGAGGGTCTGCAGGTATGCGTACTTTCCCACCAAATCGTTGTCGGCACTAAGGTTGAAGATGATGTCGGCACCTTGAAGCGTGAGCATCGAGCTTGGCGGAACGGGAGCCCAAAGGTCCTCGCAAATCTCTACTCCGAAGGTGCATGATGGCGTCGAGAAGAGCAGTTTGTTGCTCACCCTGACTTGTTGTCCGCAGATGAGCACCGTGCCCTCAGGCACATCGGCGCCGCTCTGGAACCAACGTTTCTCGTAGAACTCGCGGTAGTTGGGCAGGAACGTCTTTGGCACGAGACCCAGTATCTTGCCGCGCTGAATGACTGCCGCGCAATTGAGCAGACAGCCACGATAAGGCACGGGCATGCCGACGATGCTGATGATGTTGAGGCTGCGGGTCGTGTTCATCAAGTTGATGAGCGCCATTTCTGCTTCGTCGAGAAGGAGTTGCTGACCGAAGAGGTCGCCGCACGAATAAGCTGTCAGCGAGAGTTCTGGCAAGCAAATGATTTCAATGCCCTTGCCCTCGGCTTGAATGACGAGCGACTCTATCTGCTGAACATTGTACTGGCAGTCAGCGACCTTCACCAATGGGATGGCCGAAGCCACTTTGACAAAACCGTGATTCATCTTACATTTACTATTTAGTCATTTACCATTTACTATTTTGCATCGCAAAGTTACGAAATATAATTGAAAGAAAAAAGGGAAAAGGGGAAATAATTTGTGCAATTCGTGCAATTCGTGGTCGAGTAAAATTGAAAAGGTGAAAATCCGTTTCAATCGGTTGTTATAATAATAAAGGGGACATGCCAGTTCGGCACATCCCCCTTCCGTGTATTGATGAAATAGCTTTATTTTATCATCTCGACGCTGCGCTTGACGAAACGTGTGAGTGCTTCACCCTTGAGTAGGCCGTTCTGAAGGAGAGCCAAGTCAATGAGCTGGTGCACGCGGTCGTTCTTCTCGGCAAAGTCTTTCAAGACATCATCGCGCTTCTGCTGCTCGGCACGGATGTCTTCACCGCACTTCTTCAGGTCGTCTTTCTCCTCCTGCGTTATCTCTTCAGGCTTCTTCTTGTCCTGTTCCTGACGAAGGACTCCCTGACGGGCATTGAGGCCTCTAAGCTCAGCTTCAATAGGCTTCAGAGCTTCTTCTGTACTCTTCTCGCAGTCCTCAAGCACTTCGCGGATGAGCGGTGAGTCGGTGTTGAGCACGATGTTATACATGTCGGGCATCTCACCGTAGAATGCCATGCCTGGCTGCAAACGTGCCATCTCCTTCATCCTTCGCATGTACTCGCTTTGTGTCATCATGACTGGCAACTGGTCCTCACCAAGTGCCTGAGCCTCGACGTTGAAGTCCATCTTCTCTGTCTTTGGAGCTTGAGAACGGAATACGATGGAGAGCTTGTCTGCACGCTCTGCCTCAAGCTTCTCGCGCTTGGTCTCTTCCTTTTGAATCAGTCGGTCAATGACATCGGCATCAACACGAGTGAAGGTTGTCTTCTCCAACTTCCTTTCGAGCATTCCGACCAGAGGAGCATCGAGCTGACCATTCATCAAGAGGACATTGTAGCCCTTCTGCTTGGCTGCATCGATGTAGGTGTACTGTGCATCGGGGTCGTTGGCATAGAGATAGACGAGCTGTCCGTCCTTGTTCGTCTGCTGGTCTTTGATGAGGGCTTGGTACTCGTCGAGCGTGTAGTGCTTGCCCTCTGTGTCTTTCAGCAGGAAATAGGCCTTTGCCTTGTCGAAATAGTCCTCTTCGGTCAGGAGGCCATAATGGATGAATATCTTTATGTCGTCCCATTTCTTCTCAAAGTCCTCGCGCTCGTTCTTGAAGATGGAGGCGAGGCGGTCGTTGACCTTCTTCGTGATATAACCACTTATCTTCTTGACGTTTGCATCACTCTGGAGATAGCTTCTGCTGACGTTCAAGGGGATGTCGGGCGAGTCGATAACACCATGCAGCAACGTCAGGAACTCGGGCACGATGCCTTCCACAGCATCAGTCACAAAGACCTGGTTGCAATAAAGCTGAATCTTGTTGCGCTGGATGTCGAGGTTGTTTTTTATCTTTGGGAAGTAGAGGATGCCAGTGAGGTTGAAGGGGTAATCGACGTTGAGGTGAATCCAGAAGAGTGGCTCGTCGGCCATGGGGAAGAGGTGGCGATAGAACTCCTTGTAGTCCTCATCCTTCAGGTCGGCTGGCTTCTTTGCCCACAAAGGCTCTACATTATTAATAATGTTGTCCTCGTCGGTATCCACCTGTTTGCCGTCCTTCCATTCTGTCTTCTTGCCAAAGGCTATGGGCACGGGCAGGAAGTGGCAGTACTTGCGCAAAAGGCCTTCCAGCTTATCCTTCTCAAGGAACTCGAGGCAGTCGTCGTCGAGGTGCATCACGATGTCTGTGCCACGCTCAGCCTTATCCACCTCTTCCAAAGTAAAGGATGGACTGCCATCGCAACTCCATTTCACGGCAGGAGCGTCCTGATAGCTCTTTGTGATGATATCGACCTGCTTGCTCACCATGAACGATGAGTAGAAGCCGAGGCCAAAGTGACCGATGATGGCATTCGCGTCGTCCTTGTACTTGTCGAGGAAGTCGTTGGCTCCCGAGAAGGCAATCTGGTTGATGTACTTCTCGATTTCGTCGGCAGTCATACCAATGCCATTGTCGCTGACGGTAATGGTCTTGGCATCTTTATCAATGCTGACACGAATCTTCAGGTCGCCCATCTCACCCTGGAAGTCGCCCTTGCCTGCAAGGGTCTTGAGCTTCTGAGTGGCATCGACTGCATTGCTGACTATTTCGCGAATGAATATTTCGTGGTCGCTATAGAGAAACTTTTTGATGACGGGGAAGATATTCTCGGTTGTAACCCCAATGTTTCCTTGTTTCATAATATCTTTCAACTTATAATTGTCATGTAATTAACTGTATATTTTTTTTCCTAATAGTTTGTGGTTTCCTTCACATATAATTGTCTTATAATTATTATTTATGATAATTCGTGAACAATTCATGGGAATTCGTGTTTGTCTTTAACATGTAATTGCCGTGTAATTATCCATATAATTGTCTTATAATTATTATTTATGATAATTCGTGAACAATTCATGGGAATTCGTGTTTGTCTTTAACATGTAATTGCCGTGTAATTATCCATATAATTGTCT
>CAMJOE010000017.1:0-30622 GCA_946407485.1 uncultured Prevotellaceae bacterium
GAATGTGATGTTGCCATACAGGGCGCCGAGCATGCCGCCGTCGCCGGTCACGCCGCTCCTCTGACCTGTGATGTTGACGTTGGTGATGACATTCTCGACGAGCACGTTGCCTTCAACGCGGCCGATGAGAGCGCCATAGTGGATGGCCGTCACGAGGGCATCGCCCTCTACAATCAGGTTGCGGATGGTTGCGCCATTGGCGTATCTGAAGAGGCCGCAGTAGTTGCTGGAGACGGAGTAGCTGTAGGTGATGGTGTGACCTGCTCCGTCGAATGTGCCGCCATACATATTGGTTGACGAGCCAATCATCAGGTTCTCGTAGCCGCTTGCGGTTGCCAGATTGATGTCAGCTGTCAGGAGGCCGTCGATAGCCGTATCGCCGGTTTCTATCTTCTCGGCGAACCAGTTCAGTTTCTCTGGGCTGTCGATGAGGTAGATGCCATCAGCGTTCTGCATCACGCTGCCGCAAACCGTGCAATAGCCGTCGGCGCCGTAGATGTGGTCGGGTTTCGTAATCTCGCCCTCGGTATTGCTGTAGGTGATGGGGCTTTCGGGAATCTCAGCGCCGTCGCAACGAACCTCTCCGCTGGCATAAACCTGTCCGTGAGAAGCAAATGGAACGGGCTGAGCGTCGGTGCCGAGCGTCTGGTACCAGCCGATTTCGCTCTGGTCGCCGTTGAGCTTGTAGCAGAACTCGCCGCTTGCGAAGTCCTCGGTGATGAGGTTGCCCTGTACGGTTCCTATCTCGTTGAGGTAGTAGCTGTTGTTGATTACGACGGGGCCGCCCGTATGCGTCAGGGTGAAGCAGTTGCCTGTGCCCGTGCCGTCGGTGAGCTTGCAAGTGGTGTAGCAGTTGTTCAGAACTGTATTAGATGAACCGTGGGACCATCCGGAGAAACTGCTGTACATCGAGCTGCCCTCGTAGCCCATTTCGCCGAGCGTAGCGCAGTTGTTGAAGGTGATGTTGGCGTAGTTGGCGCCCAGCATGCCTGCATCGCCCTGTACGCCTGTTGCGGACTTGCCGGTGATGTCGACATCGGTCACTACGTTCTCGACGAGCACTGTGCCGTATGCCACGCCGATGAGTGCTCCGAAGTGGATGTTCGTGCTCACAGCACTACCCTCAACGCGGAGGTTGCGGATGGTGGCGCTATCGACTGCACGGAAGAGGCCGCGCCACTTCTCGGTGACGTTGGCGTAATGATACGTGATGGTGTGCTCCTGACCGTCGAAGATGCCGGCAAACTTGTTGCTTTCGGTGGCAATCATCAGGTCGGGATAGTCGGTGCTCAGGTCGATGTCGGCCGTCAGCTTGATGTTGATAGCGGGATTGCCCTGTGCTATGAACTCAGCAATCCAAGCGAGGTCGCTTGCCGTGCCGATGCTGTAGAAGCCTTCGCCGTCGGCTGCAAGGTAATCGGGATTCCATGCACCGCAGACAGTGCACCAGCCGCCGTCGAATGTATGGGGAGGAATCTCGGAAGTGCCCGAGTTGCTGTAGACGATAGCGCCGCCAGCGCTCGTGCCGTCGCATTTCAGCTCGCCATTGGCATAAACCTGTCCGTGAGAATCGAAGGGAACGGGCATAGCGTCGGTGCCGAGCGTCTGATACCAGTTGATTTCGCTCTGGTCGCCGTTGAGCTTGTAGCAGAACTCGCCGCTTGCCAAGTCTTCGGTGATGGGGTTGCCCTGCACGGTTCCTATCTCATTGAGGTAGTAGCAGTTGTTGATTTCGACGGGACCGCCCGTATGCGTCAGGGTGAAGCAGTAGCTTGTTCCCGTGCCCTCTTTGAGCTTGCAAGTGGTGTAGCAGTTGTTCAGAACTGTATTAGATGAACCGTGGGACCATCCGGAGAAACTGCTGTACATCGAGCTGCCCTCGTAGCCCATTTCGCCGAGCGTAGCGCAGTTGTTGAAGGTGATGTTGGCGTAGTTGGCGCCCAGCATGCCTGCATCGCCCTGTACGCCAGTTGTGGACTTGCCGGTGATGTCTACATCGGTCACTACGTTCTCCACGAGCACTGTGCCGTTAGCCTGACCGATAAGGGCGCCGAAGTGGATGGCTGTAGAAACCACATCGCCCTCGACGCGCAGGTTGCGGATGGTGGCCCCGTTGACGTAAGCGAACAGACCGCAATAGTTGCTGGTGATGTCGTAGCTGTACGTTACGGTATGGCCCTTGCCGTCGAACGTGCCGGCATACATGTTGGCTTCGGTGCCGACCATGATGTTACCGGTGAGCGTGATGTCGGCTGCCAGATAGGCTTCGAGGGTGGTCTCGCCGTCATTTACGGCCTGAGCGAAGGCCTCGAAGTCGGCGGCCGTCTCAATCTTCATGCCCGTCTCGACGGGTTCGTCGGCATTGAGCTTCAGCAGGCGCCAGCGGCCCGGGTAGCCGCATTGAGCGGAAGCAGCACGCTCGTAGCCGTCGTCGCCCACTTCCTGCTTCGCAAGGCTGTTGTTCGGGCGGTTGGCCATCAAGTAGCCCTGTACGTGCGGAGAATGCTCGGAGTCGTCGCTGGTCAGGAAGAAGCGGCCTGCACCTTCCTTGAGGTCGGTGAGGGTGTAGCCCACGGGAGTGTCGGAGAAGATGATGTCATCCTCGCCCGCGTTCTTGTTGCCCAGATACATGTTTTTCTCCTTATTGAAGAAAGCCCACTGGTCGCCCACCTTCTCGGCAGTCCAGACGAAGCCGTCGGACTCCTCGTTGAGGGTGCCCCAATAGACGTACTGGTCGCCCCAGTTGACGGTGTAGTCGGCCTGAGCGGTGGACATGGCCTTGGGCTTGCCCGACGTATTGCCGGCAAACTTGGCGCGGTCGCTGATGATGTAGAACTGGTCGCCTTCCTTAATCTGAGCCACATCGGTAATCCAGGGAAGGAGGTCGATGCTGCCCAGCTCGCTCACCTCAGCATCGGTGAGGGGCGTTTCCCAGAATGCTATCTCGGAGACATAGGTATCCATCTTCTCGCCGTCTTCATCGGCAAGGAGATAGAAGGTGGGGTCGAGCTCCCAGCGCGTCTCGGTGGTGGCATATTGGAGGACTTTCTCGCCGTTGACATAGACCTTGAGGGAGCCTTCGCTGTTGGTGAACACCACGCGATACCACATATCGCTCCACATGCAGCCGAAGTAGCCGCCCATGGCGCCGGCGCCGATTTGGCACTTGCTGATGAAGAGGTCGCCGTCGTTGGAGTTGGCCAAGTTCGACTGCAGCAAGCCGTCGTAGGCGTATGCGTCAGGCACTTTCAGGTCAATCATAAGGGAGAAGGAGGTGGTGGCGGGAGCTCCTTCGCCGCGGTCCACCTTCAGGGCCGAAGTGGCGGGCACGAGGATGGCGGTGCTGCCAGCCGTCGGGCCGTCGGCCGCTGTAATGCCAGCATTGCCGATTGTGCCGGCCGAGATGCTGTGGTCGCCTATCACGGCGGGCGTCAACAACATACTACCCTTGGCAGCGGCTAAGAGGTCGCTCGGGTTGTCGAATTTCCACTGTCCCGAGGGCTCAGGAGTCTGAGCCACGGCCGAGACGCTGCCTGCCATACCTATGAAGGCTAGCAGAGAGATCAAAAGAAATCTTTTTTTCATAGTTAATTAGTATTTAGTTATTAAAAAAATGGGTATTCCCTATTCTCATATTTTATACCTTACGACCTGCAAATATACAGTTTCATACGAAAAAAACAAAATAAAAGTGAATTTATTTTTAAATAAGGTGGCAAGAAAGAACAAAAAAGGGGAAAAAGGAGGGAGAGAGGGGAGGCAGGAAGAATAATTCAGTTGAAGCGGGGGAGGGAGAAGCTTCTTTTGAAGCATCAATCCGCACGATTCACGCAATCCGTGTTCGAAAAACGAATGAAGTTTTCAATGATTTTTTTTATTATGCGTGACATCTATCGAGCATCCAAGTGGCATTTCTTTCGATGAAATGGGCATTTTTTGCATCAGACAGCTGATGGTTTACGTCACACGGAATTTGAATTATGTCACATAGAAATCACAGAAAACACAGAAATGATTTTATTCACGTCCCGCTGAAATTGATTTATGTCGCATGGGAATCACAAGAAAGCAGAAAGATTATTTAAGCCAGTCGTTTTCTATGCGAAAAGAATCTTTTTCCGTGATTTCCGTGGTTTCTGTGTGAAACAAATCCAGGCGTGCATTGAAACAAATTTAAACAAACACTTTAAACACTGTTTTTTTTGAGGGAGAGGGCGTTTTCTTCTCTTATTAAGTAAAATATTTTACTTAATTACTTATATATAGCAAAATTGCCGTGTCCCCCGCTAAACAATGTTTAAAGTGTTTGTTTAATTCCATCATCTCTCTCCCCCTCTGCCTCAAAAATTCCCGGTGGACGCTCCCTTTCTGAAAAAATGCGCCCCCGCGCGCAAAAGTAGAATAAAAAGTTTTTCTACCTGCCCGCCTCGCCGTATCTTTGCAGTGGATTTAGAAATCCATCGTCAAAGGGAAAGCGACACGTCGCCGAGCGTGCACCGACACGACGCAAGCACTCCCTGCGACGAGAGAAAATTAAAAGTTAAAAATTATCATTAACCAAACTGCCCACGGCCCTGCGAAGCAGTTCCCTCTCAATAAAGGGGGAGGGTTAGGGAGAGGGTCTAAAAGGATGAGGTCGGAGAGGGTCTTTCCCGTATTTCTCAGAAGCGTCCGCCGCCGCCCCAGCCGCCGCCTCCACGGCCACCGCCGCCGCCCCAGCCGCCCGGGCCTCCCTGACCGCCGAAGCCTGCCTGACGCGCTTCCTTGTTACCCATCAGGTTGAAGCGGTAGATGAAGTGCACCATGACGTAGCTGTGGATGGCGTTCGTCCACGTGTCACTGCGATTTGTGGCGCTGTAGTTGCGGCTGATGCTGCTGCGCTCGCGCAGGATGTCGTACCACTGGACGCTGACCGTTGCGTTCTTCGACTTCAGGAAATTCTGACTGATTTGTGCGTTCCAGATGAGCTCGTTGGTGTTCATCGTAGCGTCGTCGTAGCCGCGGCGGCTCTGCTGCGAGATGTCGCTGCTGAACTGCATGTCCCACGGAGTGTTGATGACGATGTTGCCGCCGTAGTTGTAGAACCAAGTGTCGCGGTTGCCCTGCTTCTGCATGTCGTTGCGGGCATGCTGATAGTTCATGCCGGCGTTGACGCCCACCTCGAGCAGGTCGTTGCGGAAATTGAGGCGCAGGTTGTCGCCCACGCCAGTGCTCTTGGTGTTCGACTTCTTCAGGAGGCCGTTCTCGTCCATGTAGCGGAAGAGGCTGTTCATGTCGACGGTCGGCAGGATATACTGCGCGGCGCCTTCGTCGAGGTCGGTGCTGATGTAGCCGACGCTGCGGTTATGGTTAAGGTTAACGTTAACGTTGAGGTTGAAGTACTTCTTCGCTCCGAGGGCCGTATTGAACCCCATCCAAGTGCCTGCGTTCCAGCCGCCGTCGATGTTCATGGGTCGGCTGTACGAGATGCCGGATGCGGTGTCGTAGAGGGTGGCGTTGCTGATGGCGCGGCGGTTGAGGTTGGCCCAGCCGTTGATGTTCCAGCCCATCTGCTTCTCGGTGATGTAGTTGTTGTAGTCGAGGTTGAAGCGGTCGTTCCACGAACTCTTCAATCCTGCGTTACCGGTGCTGATGTAGAGGGGGTTGCTGTTGTCCATCACCTCGATGAGCTGCGTCATGGAGGGTTGCGACATGTTGCCGTTGTAGCGTATGCGCAGCTGGCTGGAGTTGGATATCTTCCATCGCATATTGAAGCGCGGCGCCCAGTTCTGGATGTGGCGTACGGTGTCGATGTGGACGCCTCGCTTGTCGTACTCCATATCGGTGCGCTGCGGCTCCCAGTTGACGCCCATATTGAGGAAGAGCTCGCCGCCGTTCTCGAGCTTGTTGTTGTAGCGCAGCATGAGGTTGACTCTCTGGTTGAACTCCTTGTAGGTGGCGTACTGGCTGTTCATCATGTCGCGCTCGAGCTGGGTGAAGTCGATGCCGTAGCTAGCGAAGTCCATGCCGTTGTAGGTGCCGTTGTAGAGGTCGGTGGCTGTGACGTCGGTGAGGCCCCGCTCCTCGAGCGCCTTCTCGAGTTCCTTGAAGACCATCATCTCGCGGTCGCTGTCCTGGAAGCGGTATTGTGCCTGATAGCTGAGCTGCACGACCGTCCCCTTCAGGATGGGCTCGGTGTAGCTGATGCGGCCCTGCCCGCTGTAGTTCTTCGAGGGCGATGAGGTGTTCTGGTAGTCGGCTTTTATCTCGCCTCCGCGCTGATAGTATTTGACGAGGGAGCGGCTGTAGGACTCGTTGTTCGATTCGCTGTAGGAGCCTTCGAGGTTGAGGGTGAGGTTGCGGCCGGGCACGACGAGGCGGCGGTTTACCTGCAGCTCGCCGTTGACGTTGTTGTTGTGGTTGACGCCGCTGCTCAGGCGTTCGTTGCCGTTGACGCGTATGCCAGCGGCATCGGCCATCGCCTTGTACTCCTCCACGGGGTCGGTCAGCCCTGCCTCGAAGGGACTGCTGTTGAAGGTGACGCTGTGGCTGTTCGAGAAGTTGTCGCCGTTGGAGTGGCTGAAATTGGGGCGGAACAGGATGTTTGTCATTGAGTCGGGGAACCACTCGAGTCGGAAGTTGGCGTTGACGTTCTGGTTCCAGTTGGTGCCGTGGTTCTTCGAGTTGGAGAACTGGCTCGTTCCCGTTGGCAGGAACATCTCGCTGTTGGTGCGGCTCTCCGACCTGCTGTCGCTGCTGCCGTAGCGCACGTTGCCGCCCATCTTCAGCAGGCCCGCCGTATATTCGGGCTTGCCGTTCTCCCAGGCGAAAGTGACGCCGCCCATCGTGCTGGTGGTGATGCCGTTGCCTCCTCCACCCCAACGGCCGCCGAAGTCGTTCACGTTGTTGCGGCTACCGATGACGGACAGAAACTGATTGTCGAGGAAGCGGTTGACGTTGAACTTGCCCGAATAGCGGTCCTCCGTGCCGTACGCGCCGTCGAAGTTGCCCACCCAGCCCTCTTTCATGCCTTTCTTGACAGAGAGGTCGAGCACGGTCTCCTCGTCGCCGTCGTCGATGCCGGTGATGCGCGAATAGTCGCTCTTCTTGTCGTACGACTTCAGCTTCTTGATGAGCTTCGAGGGCAGGTTCTTGAGCGCCATCTTCGTGTCGTTCTGGAAGAATTCCTTGCCGTCGACCATTATCTTGGAGATGCTCTTGCCGTTAATCTTGATGGTGCCGTCGTCGCCGATTTCCGCTCCGGGCAGTTTCTTGACGAGGTCTTCGAGGGCAGACCCCTCGGGCAGACGGAACGCCTCAGCATTGAAGACGAACGTGTCGGCGCTCATCTCCACCTGCGCCAGCTTGGCCGTCACCTCAGCCTCCTTCAGCATCTTGCTGTCCTCCTGCAGCGTTATCTCGCCGAGGTTGACGCTCTTGTTCTGCTTCGAAAGGGTGATGTTGCGGTAATAGGACTGGAAGCCGATGAAGCTGATGCGCAGGATGTAGTTGCCAGCCTTGACCGCGGGCAGCTTGAACTTGCCTTCGAGGTCGGTCGATACGCCGGCGGCCTGGACGCTGTCCTTCGGTTGGAGTAGCACGACGGAGGCTCCGGGCATGGGTTCATTGAGCGAGCCGTCCTTCACAGCGCCGCTGACGGTAACTTTCTGTGCTACAGCTGCAAGCGTGCAGAGGAAAAGTATAAAGAGGGAAATGAAACGTTTCACAAGCTAAAGGTTATGGGTTAAGGATTATATTCATGTCGTCGTTTTCTTTGACTCGGCAAACGCGCAAAGGTTTAATCGGTCGTCATTCTATGAGCCGAAGAGGACTCTCTTGCCGCTTGGTGCAACCTCTACGGCGTGACCGTCCCAGACAAGCCGTCCGTTCACCCACGTCTTCTCCACCTGCCAGCCGAGCGTTCTGCCCTCCAAAGGGCTCCAGCCGCAGAGGCTCTCGATGCAGTCCGTCGTCACCGTCCACGGATGCCGGCGCACAAGGACGAGGTCGGCCCAGCAGCCCTCGCGGATGAAGCCTCTTTCTTTGATATTATATAAACGAGCAGGATTGTGGCACATCAGCTCGACAAGCTGCTCGATGCTGAGCACGCCTTCGTCCACGAGGCCAAGCATGGCGGGCAGGGAGAACTGCACCATCGGCATGCCGCTCATGGCTTTCAGCGCACCGCCCTGCTTCTCGCTGAGCAGATGGGGCGCGTGGTCGGTGGCGACGGTGCGGATGCGGCCATCGGTAAGGGCTCGCCGGAGGGCCTCTCTGTCGGCCTTGGTCTTGATGGCAGGGTTGCACTTGATGCGCGCGCCGAGCGCTGCATAGTCCTCGTCGCTAAAGAGGAGATGGGGCACGCAGGCTTCTGCCGTAATGCTGTCACTTTCGGGCGAGAAGAGCTCCAGCTCCCGAGCGGTAGAGATGTGGGCGACATGCAAGCGGGCACCCTCCTCGCGGGCAAGGCGCACGGCAAGGGAGGAACTGGCGTAGCAAGCCTCGTGGTCGCGGATGAGCGGATGGAAGCGGACGGGAAGAGCCTCCCCCGACCCCTCCAAAAGAGGGGGGAAAGGAGCAGGGCGCTCGGAGTTTTCTGAATTATCTGAGTACTCTGAAGACTCCGAGCACTCAGAAGACTCCGAGCGCTCTGATAAAGCTCCCTCTATTTTGGAGAAGGCTAGGGTGAGGCTGTTTATGCGCTTAGTATCCTCGCAATGCGCCATGATGAGGGCAGGCGATTCCCGGAATATCCTGTGGAGTTGCTCTTCCCTATCGACGAGCATGCCGCCGGTGCTGCTGCCCATGAAAAGCTTGACGCCCGGGCAGGAATTGGGGTCGAGGCGCTTGATGTCCTCGATGTTGTCGTTCGTGGCTCCGAGATAGAAGCCGTAGTTGACGTGGCACTTCCCTTCGGCCATGGCGTAACGCTCCTGAAGGAGCTGCAGGGAGGTGGTCTGCGGAACGACATTCGGCATGTCGAAGACGGTCGTCACGCCTCCGCGGGCAGCAGCTCGCGTCTCGCTCTCCATCGTGGCTTTGTGGGTAAGGCCCGGTTCGCGCATGTGGACGTGGCCGTCGATGATGCCGGGGAGCAGGAAAGCAGACTCTCTTCTCAACTCTTCCCCCTCCAAGGAGGCGCTCTGCGGCTCCCGCCTTATCTCCTTTATCCTCCCCTCTTCAATGAGGACGGACGCCCGAAAGCACTTGCCCTCATTGACTATAGTAACGTTCTCTATAAACACCTGCCGTCATTATCAACAAATTATGCCTTTCTATGCATATTCTCGTTTTGCGGGTGCAAAGTTACAGAGAATATTTCACTTCGGCAATTATTTTTCTCATAAATTAAGCCGTTCTGCACACAAATATGAAGAATTGTTTGGCGGTTTGACGGAAATAGCCTATCTTTGCAGCAATAAGAAGCTATATCTAACACAAAATAAACCTAAATCTACACTATTATGAAAAGATTCTACTCTTATCTTCTCTTTTTGAGCCTGATGATTTCAGGCAGCTTGCAGGGTGTCGCTCAAAGCACTTCTGGAAGGGTGTACGTGGGCTATGCTCAATACGACGACCAAATCTGGGAGTACGACGGCCTGTCTCTCCAGTTCGACGCCAAGGTGGGCTGTGCCATAAGGCTCACCAGGGAGATGCTCGAGCCCTACGTGGGCGGCACCATCGTCGGCATGCGCGTGGGCTGGGACACCTCCTCGCAAACCGGCACCTACGAGGGTTTCGTACGTCAGGACTTCAACAGCGAAAACCTCTCTACTGGCAAAGCGACCGTGAGGTACAGCTACGGCGATGCCAATCCGGGCTGGAACAACATGACGATGACCAGCTACGAGATTCCCGAGGACATCGACCAGCTTATCGTGGGCTTCACCACAAACCTGAAGAAAGGCGTCTGCGCCATTCCTACGCTCTATCCCCACTACACGCCCAACAGCTGCTTCCTATGGGTCGAAGGCGACGACGACGACGAGGGCAACCCGAACTGGGTGGACATGAACGACAAGGGCATCCTGCCCATCCTGCTCACCATCAAGGACTCGGCTGGCAAGTTCAACTTCATACCCGTCATCAACCTTCTGACCGACAACGGCATTCAGAAGACCGAGACGGCCGACGACGTGATTATGCGCATCAAGAACATGGGCTCACAGAAGATTAACAACATTGAGGTGACTTCCCGACAGGGCGAACAAACGTGGAGCAAGAACATACAGGTGAGCATCGCATCCGGAGCAACAAGCAAAATCTTCCTGGCTCCCATCTATTGCTTCCATACAGGCGACGTGGAACTGAGCATCACCAAGGTGAACAACAGGGCTTTGGCTTCGCCCATGACGCGCACCGTCAACCTCATCGGCGTTCCCCAGGATGTGGCCAGCCAATATACGCGCCGGCCGCTGGTCGAGTACTACGAGTCGGAGAACAACTATCGCTCGGCCCGCTACTTCGACGAATATGTCAGCGCTCCCATAAAGGCGAAGGAGAACGCCATCACCTTCGTTTGCCAGCACCTCGACGA
Source organism: uncultured Prevotellaceae bacterium (assembly GCA_946407485.1). Classification (GTDB taxonomy): domain Bacteria; phylum Bacteroidota; class Bacteroidia; order Bacteroidales; family Bacteroidaceae; genus Physcousia. The sequence goes on from CAMJOE010000017.1 coordinate 10,520, forward strand.
CCAGTTCATGACGGGCGACGACGATGCCACCAGCCTGGCTGTAAGGCTGTGTAGCAACGACTCGTTGAGAGTAAGCATTCCCGCCATGACCGTCGACCGCGCCATGGCCACCGATAATATTCTCTTCCAAATGGCTTCCACGCCCACCCCGATGTTCGACGTGCTGACCCAGTCGAACACAGCACAAGCCGTGTTCAATTCAGCAGCCAAGCGACCCACATTCGTCAGTCTGGAAGTTAGCGGAAAACTGACACAAGGCACAGAGAACCTGACCGTCGAGGTGGATGGAGACGTGGCACCTGGCATCTTGCCGGAAGGAGAAAGTCCGCGAGTAACCGTCTATCTCATGGAACGCGATGTGGAGAGCGACAGCCAGCTCTTCTGGAACGAAGACGAGAAGGATTCTTATCAAAGCATGTACACCCACCACAACGTCATTCGCGAGATACTGACTGATCCCGAAGGCGACCCCATTTCGGAAGGCAACATACATACGGCCTATCAGACGGAACTCGACCCCACCTGGAATGCCGACAACATGTACCTCGTAGCCTTCGTTCATCGTGATGGCAAGCTGGGCGGCAAACGCATGCACGTCTTCAACAGCGCAATAGGCGAAATCACAGAAGCTACGGGTATCGTAAGAATTCAATCGGGACAGCTGACAACAGACAACAGGCAACAGGCAATCTACAATCTTGCCGGTCAACGATTGAGCAAGATGCAAAAAGGCATCAATATCATTGATAAGAAAAAGATTCTTGTTAAATAGACTACGGACAACAGACAACGGACTACGGACTACAGACAACGGACTACAGACAACGGACAACGGAGAACGGACTTTTATTTCTGTTGTCTATTGTCAGTTGTCAGTTGTCAAAAAAAACAATAAGATGAAACGCCAGAGACTCTTCATTCTTTCAATCTTTCATTTTTTCATTCTTTCCCTGAGCTTTGCCCAGCTGCCTTACGGCTATGGCCCGATTGCAGTCCAACCTGAGGATTTGTCGGCTCTTGGCGGCAACAAGAACGAGTTCGTACAGGGTATGGTGCTCTTCGACCCTGCCGCCGACCCAGCCCTGGAGCGCATGAAAGGGATGACCATCAAGGGAATCCGATGCTACATGCGTGCCGACTACAAGCAGAAACGGCAGAAGCGGTCGGGCATACTGGCCAGCACAGGTTCTGTTAGCAATATCGTACGGACCACCTATGCCGACCTCTTGGAGGGATGGAACGACGTCCTGTTCGACGAGCCTCTGGTCATCGGCGACGAGAAGCTGTTCCTCGGCGTACAAGCCTACGAAACCCTCGGCACGCCCTACCCTCTCGTCACCTATGGAGCAGCCACCGTTCCGCAGTCGTGTCTGGTGAATCTGGCTAAAAGCTCTTTTAAAGAGTATTCCGACCGAGGCACGCTGCTCATCTTCGCCCTGCTCGACGACGAAGCGGCTCCCCTCGTCGGCCACACAGCCTACGCACAAAACACCTTCCACCCGCAGACCGTCGCCCCGGAAGCAGACTTCGAGGGAGGGCTCTACGTCCATAACTTCTCGGCAGAACCCATCCAAAGCATCGAGATAGCCATGCAGGGCGAAGGAGCCGAGACGCCCACCCTGCGCACCATCGAGCTGCCCGAAGCCATTCCCGCCTACGGAAGCACGGTGGTGACCACCAAGCTGCGCAGCGGCTCGGCCGAAGGGACAAGCGTCGGCTGGACAGCCATCGTCACCAAGGTGAACGGGCAGGAAGCACAGCCGGGACGCCCGGGCACCACGCCACTCTACGTCACCTACGACAACTTCATCCGCACCCCGCTCATCGAGGAGTTCACCAGCCAGCGCTGCATCGCTTGCCCGCAGATGGCCTACTTCCTCGAGAAAGCCCTGGAGGAATACGAAGGCAGCTACGTCTATGTGGCTCACCACTCGGGCTTCGTTGAGGACAAGTTCACCACGCAGCCCGACCGCGACATCCTCTACGTCTTCGGCGGATACGAGAACCAGTACAACCCCGCCATCATGTACAACCGCGCCATCCTCGAGGGCGAGAACCAAATCATCCAAGGCGTTCGCGACATGTCGCCCGAACCCTACAAACAGGCCTTGGCGCTCGCTGCCGACATGCCCGCGATGGCCGAAGTGAACATAGAAACGACAAGCAGTCAGGTGACCGTCAGCGGACGCGTGGCTCGTGATTTGGTCGGGACACCCCTCTACCTCTCGTGCTACCTCGTGGAGGACGGCATCTCCACCGACGACTATCCGCAGGTCGGCATGGACGATGCAGATGCGCCTGCCGACCTGAAAGACGTGTTCCGCCACAACGGCGTCATCCTGCACTACTTCACCTCGCAGGCCATTGGCGACCTGCTCAGCATAGAGGCAAACGGCTCATATAGCATCACCTATCCGAAGGAGGAGAAAGTAGGCTTCGGAGGCACGGCACGCCGCCTGGTGGCTTTCGTCCACAAGGTGAACCAAAGCGACCCCTACGACACCTACGTGCTGAACGCCGCAGAGATGAAGCTTGATGAAGACGACGGCATCGAAGAAATGAAGAATGAAGAATTAAGAAGCTTTAGCTCGACGAAGTCAATGAAGAATGAAATCTACGACCTTGCCGGCAGGAGAGTAAGCCCCGCCGCTGCCAAGCTCCCCGGCATCAAGATTATCGGAAGAAAGAAGATGATTATAAGATAAGGGAACAGGAATTTAAGATAATAAGAACTATTGCTGTCCGAGGAAAATTTCTCTCTCTTCCTTTTAAGTCCTCTCTCATCGGCGTTTCTGATGAATAGCAGCTAATGGGGGCTTGCCAAAAGTCTCGAAGAGACGACAGACCACAGACGGGGGTGTTAACCCCCGGTAATGATACGATGGGAAGGAAAGTCCTAAAGGGACGACAGAACCCTGAAACGAGTTGGAATAAAACGAATTACATATTCTGTCGCCCTTTCAGGGCTTACTATTGTCAGGCTATCCTGTCCCGGGGGTTATCACCCCCGTCTGTGGTCTTTCGCACCTCCGGTGCTTTTTACCGGACACCAATAAATAAGAACAGAGAACCCGCTCGTGCTTCAAACATGGGCGGGTTCTCTGTTTAGCATCACGGCGCGATTCTTTGTCGCGGTGGTCTGTAGCCTTATTCCTCTGCCAGAATCTTCTCGAAGGCCTGTATCAGGACGTTAGCCATTATCTGCATGCCTTCGTCGTTGGGGTGCAGGGCTGTGTCGTAGCTCCAGTTGTCGAGCTGGCGCTGACCGCCGCATTCGGCGAAGAAGTCGGCCACGGGGAACGACTCGTAGGCCGCTATCTGACGGATGATGTTGGCGTACTCCTCGAGGTAGATGCCTTCCTTGGGGTCGTACCAATGGTCGGGCAGATAGCCGTTGAAGCCATAGGCCTTGCGCGGCGTGCAAAGGATGACGCGGGCCTTCTTGTTGCGCGAGAAGATGCGGTCGATGAGCTGGCGGTAGATGGCGGCAAAGGTGCCGTTCTTCGTGTTGTTGATGTAGTCGTCGATGGTGCCGACGGGCGTGGAGTGCCCCCAGTCGTTGATGCCATGCTCGATGGTATAGTAGTCGGCAAGGGCGACCTGCGAGATGGCCGACGAGAGGGTGCCGCCGTTGACTGACTTGTTGCTGAAGTTCTTGAAGGCGAGCTTCTCCATGACGCGCGTCTGGTAGCCTTTGGTGAGGGGAAAGGAGGCTGTGTTCTCGTTGAGCCACGAGATGGAGGTGCCGAGGGAGCACCAGCGGCCCTTTACTTGGCGGGGCTCGGCGCTGGCGGCCTGAGCGGGCTCCATGCTGAACACGATGCTGTCCACCTCATCGACGTTGAAACCGTGGTCTTTCTCTTTCTCATAGACCGTGAAGCTCTGCGCCGTAGCTACAGAGGCTACAGCGCAGAGGATAATTGATAGAATTGTGTGTCGTTTCATAGTTTACTTGACAAGAATCTTTTTTCCGTTGATAATGTTGATACCCTTCTGCATCTTCGAGAGACGCTGGCCGGCGAGGTTGTAGATGCCTTGTCCGCCATCTGCTGTCAGCTGGTTGCTTTCAGCTATCTCGCCAATGCCGACGGGTATGCCGTTCACGAGGTTATAGTAAATGTTCTCTTCTGAATTGAAGAATACCTGGTAGCGGTCGGCAGAGAGGACGGGATAGGTGTCTTCGTTGATGGTCTGATACCAGCGGATATTGCTTTGGTTGCCATTCAGCTTATAGCATACCTCGCCGCTGCGGAACTGGTCGAGCGTCATCTGTGTGCCCTGAGCGGCGCCGACGGGATTGAGGTAGTAGCAGTTGTTGAGGCGGACGTTACCGCGGCAGAAGGTGTAGCAGTAGTCGGTGCCGGTGCCTTCGGTCAATTCGCAAGCCGTGAAGCAGTTGTTGAGCACGGACGTGCCGCTGCCGGAGTAAGCCACGAAGCCGCAATACATCGAGCTGCCGGGGTTGCCCATCGAGCCGAGAGTAGCGCAGTTGTTGAAGGTGGCATCGCCCTCCATGCGTCCGAACATGCCGCCGTCGCCTGTCACGCCGCTGTGGTCGCCAATGATGTCGACGTCGGTGATGACGCTTTCCACGAGCACGTTATTGCTGGCCCAGCCTACGAGGGCTCCGAAATGGATGGTGGTGACGATGGCATCGCCGGTGACGCGCAGGTTGCGGATAGTGGCGCCATCAGCATAACGGAAGAGTCCGCAGTAGTTGTCGTTCACCTCGTAGCTATAGTTGACGGTGTGTCCCTGTCCGTCGAAGATGCCGCCGAACTGAGCATCCGACGTACCAATCATGAGGTCGGGATTATCGCCTTCGTTCAGGTCGATGTCGGCCAGCAGCTTAGCATTGATCTTCGTGCTGCCTCCGTTGACCATAGCTGCAAAGAACGTGTAGTCCTCGAGGTTGCGAAGCAGATAGTAGCCGTCCTCTTCATCGGGGAAGAAGTCAAGGTAGTCGGTCAGGTTGATGGCATTTATCTCCTCAGCCGACATAGTGCCGTCCACGTAGCCGCCGATGAGCATGGAGTAGAGGTTCTCCAGTTCTTCGAACTTCTCGTCGGTAAGCAAGTCGGCGAAGGCCATCTCCATACTGCTCACCTCTTCTGCCATATCCATGAGATGGATGTAAGCCTGCTTGCACTCGTATATCTTGAGGAAGAGCTCGGAGAACTTCTCGATGAGCTGATACTTGACATCAGAATCTCTGGTGTCTGCCACTGCATCGAGTGTCTGGCGCAGCTCGTTCTTGAGGGCCTGGCTGTAGTTGGGATAAGCGGCGTAGGCATCGTTGATGTCGATTGTTTTCTCATAGACATCGAGGATGGTCTTGGCGCGAGCGGACTGAGATGCGAGCACGCGGTCGAGGCTTTCCTCGGCGTCATCTATCTCACCGTAGTAGGTGACCTTGATGTTGCCGAAGCCGAGCCAGTCGCGCGTGAGGCTTGTGCCGGGCTGGCGAACGCCGATGGTCAGCTGGCCGTCTGTAACGTGGCAAAGCACGTAGTTGGGATAGCGGCCTGCCTGGAAGGCGTTGCAGCAGCTCACGATACCTTGCATGGTATAGCCGATGACGTTATCGTCTTCATCCACGATTGGGAAGTCGGCGACGGGACCGTTGATGTTGCAGTTCACGCCGTCGATGGCATCGTCCACACTTATCATGTCCTCGATGTTGGCCTGGAAGAAGTTGTGTATGCCGTTGGCGTAGAGCGTGGCAGCATAGTTGACGTTGTAGAAGTCGTTGTAGGGAGTGGGACGGAACGCGCCGTTTATCTGCAGCTCGTAGATGCCGTTGGGCAGGCCCGTGACGGTCTGATACATGTCCATCTTAGCTGCGAGGCATTCTGCTGCATAGAGCGGGCTTGTCTCGGACGTGCCCCAGCCCGTAGGAACCTGACCTTCCCAACCATTAAACTGGTCGCTCAGGTCGATGTTGGTGAAGAGCATGGAGACGTCGGTGCCGACGGCAGGCGTGAAGGTGATGGCAGCAACCAGCATCTCATCGATGCGTGCGGTCTCGGCGATGATTTCCTCTTCGCTGAGCAAGCAGTTGTCGAGAATATAGACTGCGGAACCGTTGGGATAGTCCTCGCCCGGCTCATCGAGTTCCTCGAGGTAAGACCTCAGGAAGTCAACCTTCAGGTTGTCGAGGTCGGGATTCTCGTCGAGGTAATTTTTCGCGTATTCAACCTTAGCAATATATGCGGCATAAGCGTCGGCACAGCTCTGGATGGCCTGACGCTGCCCGTCGAGTGCGGCGAAGCCAGCCATGAAGGCATCGATGTCGGCTGCCGTCTTCAGCGCATTGAGGTCCTCGAGATAAGTGTCCACGAGGCTCTTCTGAACGATGGTGTTCTCGAGGCGCTGGGTCTCATCCTCGATAACGATGGCAACGAACTCCTTGAAGCTTGCCTCGTCGGTGATGTTCATGAAGACCTGACCTGCGCCATAGACTTTCAGGTGATTGGGGTCGGGCACGGGCATGTTGTCCTCACCAAGCGTCTGATACCATCCGATGTTACTCTGGTCGCCATTGAGCAGGTGGCAGAGCTCGCCGCTTGCAAGCTGCTCTTCTGTTATCTGAGCTTGATGTATATTGTTGCCAGTCAACACCTTTCCGATAGCATTGAGATAGTAGCTGTTGTTGATGGTGACTGTACCGTTTTGGTGTGTCAGGGTAAAGCAGTTGCCGGTGCCTGTGCCTTCGGTAAGGGTGCAGGTAGAGTAGCAATTGTTCAGGGTAGTGCTGCTGTTGGCCTCTGACCAGCCGGAGAACGGACTGTACATCGAGCTGCCCTCGAAGCCCATCTCGCCGAGCGTTGCGCAGTTGTTGAAGGTGAGGTTTGCGTAGTTGGCACCAATCATGCCTGCGTCGCCCGTCACTTGGTTCATGGCACCGATGATGTCGACGTCCGTGACGACGTTCTCCACGAGTATCGTGCCATTGCCGCGTCCGATGAGTGCGCCGTAGTGAATCTGCGTGACGTATGCGCTTCCCTCTACGCGGAGGTTGCAGATTGTAGCATCCTTGACGAAGGCGAAGAGACCGCGCCACTTCTGCGTTACTTCATCATAGTCGTAGTGAATCGTGTGGTAGCCGCCGTCGAAGATACCTGTGAAGGGTCTGCCTTCCGTACCTATCATGAGGCTTGGGTCAACACAGTCGTTGAGGTCGATGTTGTCGGTCAGGCGCACCTTTATCTGGGCGTCGCTCTGCTGAACCTTAAGGTTGAGCCAATACATCTGGTCGGCATTGCTGATGAGATAGTAGCCTTCTGCATCTTGCTGCACAGCATTGGGGTCAGGCGTGCCGCAGACGGAGCAAATGCCGTCCAAGCCAAACTGATGGTCGGGTATCACAGGATAGGCCTCTGTGTTGGTGTAAGTGAGAGGGCTTTCTTCAATCTCAGCGCCGTCGCAACGTAAAGTGCCTGAACCATAGACACGCGGGCCGTTCGGGTCTGGCATTGGGAACGGGTCGGTACCGATGCTCTGAGTCCAGGCGATGTTGCTCTGTTCGCCATTCAACTTGTAGCAGAGCGAACCGCTTTCTATCTGCTCCTCATCTATTGCTGCTCCCTGCACTTCGTTCGGCACCAACTGATTGAGTGCGTAACAGTTGTTGAGCTGGCAATCGCCTCTGCAGAAGGTATGGCAATAATCCAAGCCGGTATCCTCCGTCAGCTCGCACGTGGTGTAGCAGTTGTTGAGGGTGGAGAGCACGCCACCGGTAGCGAATGCCACGAAGCCGCAATACATCGAGCTTCCCGGGTAGCCCATCTTGCCGAGAGTGGCGCAGTTGTTGAACGTGATGTTACCGTAGAGGGCGCCTATCATGCCGCCGTTGCCGGTCACACCGCTGTGCTCGCCGGTGATTTCTACATTCGTCACCACATTCTCCACGAGCATCTCGCCGTCGCCGTAACCAATGAGCGCGCCGTAGTGGATGCCGCGGGTCACGACGTCACCCTCCACGCGGAGATTCTTGATAGTAGCGCCGCTGATGTAGCTGAAGAGGCCGCAATAGTTTGCACTGAAGTCGTAGCTGTAGGTAACGGTATGCCCCTTGCCGTCGAATACGCCGGTGAAGGGATAGGCTTGCGTACCGATCATCATATTCGAATAGTCGGTACCCCTGAGGTCGATGTCGGCCGTCAGGACGCCATCCAGCTCGGCGCCGCCCTGGATAAGTTGTGCGAAGTTGTACAAATCCTCAGGAGTGGCAATCTCCATGACTTCGTTCGGCACGGGCGGAACGGTGCTGCCCAGCTCTGCCACCTGCTCATCGGTGAGAGGCGCTTCCCAGAAGCGGACCTCGTTGACGCAGGTTTCTACTCTTTCACCACTTTCGTCAGCGAAGAGATAGAAGCCCCAGGCTCCGATCTTGAAGCGGTCGCCGTCGTCGGGATTGGCCTCGACAAGCTTGGTGCCGTTCACATAAAGGACGTTCTTGCCGTTGCGGTAGGACAATACCACGCGATACCACTTATCTTCCCTGATGTTTCCGTGGTAGCCGCCCATAGAGGCGATACCTATCTGGTTCTGATGGGTAAAGAGGTCTCCGTCGTTGGAGTTAGCCTCATCTGTCTGGATCAGACTGTTCCAATCGGAGGCATTCGGCAGCATGATGTCCATCATAAGAGTGTAGGACTGCGAAGCCTCTGCACCTTCCGCACGTGCCACCTTCAAGGCAGAACCAGCAGGCAACGAGATGGCCGTGTATTCGCCCGTCGGACCGGGTGCTGCGACAATCTCAGCCTCGCTAACGGTCGCAGGGGAAATACTCTTGTATCCCATCACGGCAGGCGTCATCGTCATGTTCCCCTTTGCGGCCTCCATTCGGTTCTCACCGTTCTCGAAAGTCCACATACCGTCGGGTTCCGGCGTCTGAGCCATCACCCTTTCACTCATTCCTGCCAAGCCCAATCCCAGGCAAAGCAGGAGCATAGGTAGTAATCTCTGTTTCATAACAATAGTTGTTTAGTTGATTATAGGTTTTATTAATCTCTTTTTCGACCTTGAATGCACTGCAAAAATACAAATTATTCACGAGAAATGGAACAGGTAAAAGGAAAAAAGTTTCAGTATTATTAAAAAAAAGTACATGCGCGCGCAGAAGAAGGGTCAAACGCCACGTGACAGAATGCAAGCAGAACCAGCCAAGTTGCTTTCTATTTGCTATTATTGCACACATCGCTTAGTGAGGGAAAACAGCTCTCAAAACGTCGCCATTTGCTTCACATCACGTGGCGAGAGTCGTCGCCACACGAGGGAAAGCCTCTTCCTACACGTGGGAAAGCCTCACGCCACACGTGGCATTTCTCCTCCCCTCTGCAAAAAACTGGCGCTGCGCCACGCAAAAAAGTGTGCAAAAAGCGATGGAATGGGCCGTTTTTGCTATATAGAGGTGACATTTTGAACATTGAGGATTGAAGATTGAATATTGAAGGTTGGACGCAATCACTTGTATCTGAACAGGTTCTGAAATATCGCCCATTTCAACTCATTTTTTCGAAAAATCGGCCCCAACCATAGGCAAGCGGATTTCAAGCGATTCTCGCGAGGTCAGCCAAAACGCAAGTGTAAGCATTTCCGCGATTTTCGTGACATTTTGCAAAAGAGGAGATGGTGCTTCCTTGCGTCATCCTTCCTCCCGCCTCCCGCGCCCGGAAATGCCCTCTTACACAACATTCTGCTCATTTTTTCATTTATCCGTTTCCTTTTCTCAATTATTTGTTGTACCTTTGCACACGAAACAACGCATCATAGCTTATGACCACATTAGCACTGAATAACCTGTGGACGTACATCCAAGGGCTTTCCCTTAAGCAGAAGGACCGCGAGTGGCTGGCAAGCAAACTCATAGAGCAAAGAAATAAAACCTTACAATAAGCAACACATTCTCAGTACTATGCAGCAACAGAAAATCATCATCCTGGACTTCGGTTCACAGACGACGCAACTCATCGCACGCCGTTTGCGCGAGCTCGATACCTTCTGCGAGATACTGCCCTACAACAAGTTCCCGGTCGGCGATGCCGACGTCATCGGCGTCATATTGGCAGGCAGCCCCTACAGTGTCTATGACCCCGAGGCTTTCCAAGTGGACCTCAGCCAGTTCCGAGGCCGTATGCCCATCCTCGGTATATGTTACGGTGCACAATTCATGAGCCACGTGCTCGGCGGCAAAGTGGAGCCGGCAGGCAGCCGCGAGTATGGCCGCGCCAACCTCTCCACGATAGACCTCGGCGACCCGCTCTTCAAGGGATTCGACCAGAACAGTCAGGTCTGGATGAGCCACGGCGACACCATCACCGCCCTACCCCAGGGCTTCCACGCCATAGCCAGCACCGAGAAGGTGAAGTACGCCGCGTATGCCGCCGACTCAGAGCCGATCTGGGGCGTCCAGTTCCATCCCGAGGTGTACCACTCTCTGCAAGGAACGCAGCTCCTGAGGAATTTCGTGGTCGACATCTGCGGCAGCCGGCAGGACTGGTCTGCTGCCAACTTCGTGGAGACGACCATTGCCGAGCTGCGGGAACAGATAGGCGACGACCGCGTCATACTCGGACTGTCGGGAGGCGTGGACAGCAGCGTCTGCGCCGTCCTGCTCAACCGCGCCATCGGCGACCGACTGACCTGCATCTTCGTGGACCATGGCATGCTACGCAAGAACGAGTTCCAGAACGTGATGAAGGACTACGAGGGCCTCGGCCTGAACGTCATCGGCGTGGATGCCAGCGCTCGCTTCTTCGCCGACCTCGACGGGGTGACCGACCCCGAACAGAAGCGGAAAATCATCGGACGCGATTTCATCGAGGTGTTCAACGCCGAGGCAAAGAAAATCACTGACGCCAAGTGGCTCGGCCAAGGCACTATCTACCCCGACCGCATCGAGAGCCTCAACATCACGGGAAAGGTCATCAAAAGCCATCATAATGTAGGCGGACTGCCAAAAGACATGAACCTCAAGCTCTGCGAACCGCTGAAATGGCTCTTTAAAGACGAAGTGCGCCGGGTGGGGCGACAGCTTGGAATACCCGAGCGTCTCATAGGGCGTCACCCATTCCCCGGCCCGGGACTCGCCGTCCGCATACTTGGCGCCATCACTCCCGACAAGGTGCGCGTGCTGCAGGAGGCAGACGACATCTACATCCAGGCACTTCGCGACTGGGGACTCTACGACCAGATATGGCAGGCGGGAGCCATCCTGCTCTCCGAGGTGCGCAGCGTCGGCGTCATGGGCGACGAGCGGACCTACGAGAACCCTGTCGCACTGCGAGCCGTCACAAGCACAGACGCCATGACTGCCGACTGGGCACACCTGCCCTACGAATTCCTTGCCAAGGTCTCGAACGACATAATAAATAAGGTGAAGGGTGTCAATCGCGTTTGCTACGACATATCATCGAAGCCGCCATCCACTATCGAGTGGGAATAATCCATCGGACACAGAATAAAGATTGTTAACATTTTAATGACATGAAAACAAACATTTCATGGTATTTTGCAGCGGCATTGACCATTATGTGCCCACTGCTCACCGCTTGCAGCAACTCCAAAAGCGGAACCGAAGAAGACATCCAGTATGTTAAGACCGCTCAGGCCAAACGCATCAGCGACGCGGCAGAGCTGAGCTATCCGGGCAGGACGAAAAGCTCGGAGGAAGTGAACGTGGCCTTCCGCGTGAGCGGTCCCATCCAACGCATCCTCGTCAAGGAAGGGCAATATGTAAAGAAGGGACAGCTCATCGCCCAGATGGACCCGCGTGACTACCAAGTGCAGCTCTCCGCCACCCAAGCAGAGTACGAACAGATTAAGGCTGATGCCGAGAGGGTCATCGCTCTGTATGAAGAGAACGGCACGACTGCCTCAAACTACGACCGCGCACGCTATGGACTGCAACAGATTACTGAAAAACTGACCAACCACAAGAACCAGCTCGCCGACACGCGACTGTATGCACCCATCAGCGGCTACATACAGAACAAGATGCACGAGTCGGGCGAGACCGTCAGCGCAGGCATGCCCATCGTCTCGATGTTCAATGCCGGCGACGTGGAGATCGAGGTGTACGTCCCCGCCAGTGACTATGCACGGCAGAGCGACTTGCTCAGTGCAACCTGCTCGTTCGACGTGACACCGGGCAAGGAGTATCCTCTCGAAATCGTACGCGTCAGCAAAGAGGCAAACGCCACACAGCTCTATGCCGCACGACTCCGCATCAAGGGAGGCTACGACCATCAGAAGATAACGCCCGGCATGTCCACAATGGTCTATGTTTCCTACTACGCACCCAACGAAGTGGATGGCGTCACCGTGCCCACCACCGCCATTGACAGGAAGGACGGCCAGACGTCGGTCTTCGTGTTCGACCCGAATGCAGGCACCGTCAAACGCCGTGCCGTCGAGGTCGGCCGCATAGACCTCGATGGCAACATACAGGTGCTGAAAGGACTGAAGCCGCAGGAGAAGGTCGTCTCCGCCGGTGTGCGATTCCTTTCCGACGGCCAGCGCGTGAAGGAGATAGAGAAGACGTCGAAAGCTAACGTAGGTGGACTCTTATAATTTGACAATTGGACAATTGGACAAATTGACACGAAAAGAGAAATCGTGAAATTGTGAAATTGTAAAATTGTGAAATTGTAAAAACGTAATAATAACTTATGGAACTTGACTTTTCCCGCTGGGGACTGAGCAACCGAAAGCTCGTCTCTTTCTTTGTGGCAATACTGGTGGTGGGAGGCATCGTCAGCTACGACATCATGCCAAAGCTGGAAGACCCTGCCATCAAGGTAAAGCAGGCCATGGTGATAACCACCTACCCAGGTGCTTCGGCGCACGAGGTGGAACTTGAAGTGACCGACAAACTCGAGAAAGCCATCAGAGAAATGTCCGGCATCGACAACGTGCAGAGCCAGTCGATGAATGACCTGAGCCTCATCACCGTGGAGCTTGAGACAACGGTAAAGGACGCAGATGTCGAGCAGCACTGGGACATCCTGCGTCGCAAGGTGAGCAATGCTGCATCGTCGCTCCCCGAAACGGCATCCACACCGCAAGTGCGCGACGACTTCGGCGACGTGTTCGGCATGTTCTATGCCCTCACAGCCGACGGCCTGAGCGATCAGGAGATGTCCGACTACGCAGAGCTCGTGAAACGCAATGTGGCTGACATCGACGGCGTGTCGAGAGTCGAGATCTACGGCCAAAGGCAGGAATGCATTTACATCGAGATGCGTCAGGACAAGATGGCTAATCTGGGCGTGATGCCCATTGAAGTCATCCAGACGCTCAACAACCAGAATCGCACCACCTATTCAGGCTACTACGACAACGGCACGCATCGCGTCCGCGTCACCGTCGACGACCGCTTCAAGCAGGTTGAGGACATCGCGAACATGATAATACAAGGGCACGACGACGAACAGCTGAGGATCAGCGACGTGGCTCGTGTCTATAAAGGCTATGCCGACCCGACGCGCAACGAGATGAAGCGCGACGGACAGCGCGCCCTTGGCATCTCGATTGCCGGCGTGGCAGATAAGGACATCATCAAGGTGGGCAAGCAGGTGGAAAAGACTATCGACGAACTCAGCAAGACGATGCCTCTGGGCATCAAGTTCGAGAAGATATTCAACCAGCCCGAACGCGTCGAGTCTGCCCTCAACACGTTTCTCGTCAACCTGCTCGAGTCGGTGCTCATCGTCGTCGTTGTGCTTATCTTCACCATGGGCTTCAAGTCGGGACTCATCATCGGACTCAGTCTCCTGACCATCGTATTAGGTTCGCTGCTTGTGCTCAAAGGGTTCGACGGCACGCTGCAACGTGTGAGCCTTGCTGCTTTCATTCTTGCGATGGGCATGCTCGTCGATAATGCCATCGTCATTGTTGACGGAATCCTCGTCGACCTCAAGCAGGGCCGGCCACGCGATGAAGCGCTTACCGCCATCGGTCGCCGCACGGCCATGCCGCTGCTCGGCGCGACGCTGATTGCCATCCTGGCTTTCTGGCCCATCTTTCTCAGCCCAGACACGGCCGGCGTCTATGTGCGCGACCTCTTTATTGTTATTGCCGTGTCGCTCATGCTGTCATGGATACTCGCCCTCGTCCACGTGCCGGTCATGGCCGACCGTATGCTCAAGGCACCTGAGAAGACTGCCGGGAGCGACGACGACCCCTACAAGGGATGGAGCTACGCTGTGCTCGAGAAAATCATGAATTTCGGTCTCCGCTTCCGTTTCATCATGATTGCTGCGGCAATAGGTCTTGTCCTGTTGAGCGTCTGGAGCTATAGGTTCCTCAATCAAGCCTTCTTCCCCGACATGGAGTATGACCAGCTATACATGGAGTACAAACTACCCGAAGGCACCAACCACACGCAGGTGGCACAGGACCTGGCGGAGATAAACGAATACCTGAAGACGCGCAAGGAGGTGACGCACATCACGACGGCCATCGGCGGTACGCCCAGCCGATACAATCTCGTGCGAAGCGTTGCCACGCCCTCGCTCTCGTACGGCGAGCTCATTATCGACTTCGAGACGCCCAAAGCGTTAGTTGAGAACATCAACGACATCCAGAATGAGCTGAACAAACGTTATCCGGATGCTTACATCAAGCTGAAGCGCTACAACCTGATGTTCAAGAAGTACCCCATCGAAGTATGTTTCAGCGGTCCCGACCCCTCGGTGCTGCACAGGCTTTCTGACTCGGCGATGGCTGTCATCGCTGCATCGGACAAGGTCTATCTGCCCACGTCGGACTGGGAGCCGCAGGTGCCGGTGCTTTCCGTCAACTATGACCAGCCGTCGGCCCGCACGACGGCCCTCAGCCGCAGCGACGTGGCGACGTCCATCCTGGCTTATACCAGCGGCATACCCATCGCCACGTTCTACGACGGCATACACAACGAGGGCATCGTGCTGAAGTGTACCGACGCGCTGGGCAACGACTTGGACCGCATCGACAACGTGCCGGTGTTCGGCATCCTGCCTAATTTCAACAACTTCCTCACCCGTTCCACTTTGCAGAAGCTCATGTCGGGAGCCATCGACAAAGACAACATCATCGAGATGATTACGCAGACCACGCCGCTCAAGCAGGTGGCGAAGGCTGTCGAGCTAAAGTGGGAGGAGCCCGTCGTGATGCGCTACAACGGCCAGCGCCAGCAGCGCGTGCAGTGCTCGCCTCGTCCGGGAGTAGGCACCGAAGCGGCTCGCGCCTCAATAGCCAAGCAGATTGAGAAGATAAAGCTGCCAACGGGTTACTCCCTCTCGTGGCAAGGAGAGAAGATGGCGAGCGACCGCTCCATGAAGTACCTCTTCAATGGTTTTCCTCTCGCCATCATCATCATCATCATGATACTCATCATGCTCTTCAAGGACTACAAAAAGCCGGCCATCATCTTCTGCTGCATCCCGCTCATCTTTGTGGGCGTGATACCTGCCGTGCTACTCACCGGCAAGCCCTTCGGCTTCGTGGCCATCGTGGGTGTGCTGGGTCTCATCGGCATGATGATCAAGAACGGCATCGTGCTCATGGACGAGATAAACCTGCAGATCAGCGAGGGCATGGCGCCGCGCGACGCGTTGGTCAACAGCTCGAAGAGCCGTCTGCGCCCCGTCATGATGGCATCGCTCACCACCATCCTCGGCATGATACCGCTCATCCCCGACGCCATGTTCGGCAGCCTCGCCGTCACCATCATGGGCGGCCTGTTTGTGGGCACGCTCATCACACTCATATTCATTCCCATCTTCTACGCTATGTTCTTTAAGATTAAATGAAAGGCTTCGTAAGTGAAAAGCGAAGAGTGAAAAAGTGAAGAATCAAAGTTACAGCCGCCCCGCTGAAAAGCAAACGGCAAACGACTCAATGTTCAACATTCAATGATACTGTTCGATGACTAATAAAATATATAATGTGCTGATGTTCCTGACGTGTATGGCCCCGCTGGCCAGCGTCAGCGCTCAGGAAACGGCTCGCGACATCACGCTCGGCCAGGCGCGTGAGCTGGCCCTGGAGCACAACAAGGACATTGCCAAGGCCAAGCTGACGCTCGAACAGACGCGCTATGACGCGAAGGCCTACAAGACGAACTACTACCCGCGCATCAACCTCATGGCCGCCGACCTCTACTCTACGAACAAGGGCGACTTCACCATCGCCGGCGGACACCTGCCCATCTACACGTTGAACCCGGCCACAGGCACCTACGTCCCCAACGTGTCGGTAGCGCCCGACGGAAGCTATACGCTCAACCAATATGCCGACTTCCCCGCGCAGAAGATTGACTACAAGCTGGGCAACGTCTTCCTGGGCAGCCTCTCGCTCACGCAGCCGCTCTACATGGGCGGAAAGATAACGTCGGCCTACCGCATGGCAACGCGCGGAGCGGAGATGGCGGGAGAAAACATCCGCCTCACCGAGAGCCAGGTCATCCTCAGCACCGACGAAGCCTACATGCAGGCGATACGCGCCCGGCAGCTTGCCGACGTGGCACGCTCGTACAAGCAACTGCTCGACGAGCTGCTCAGGAACGTGGAGAGCGCCGTCCGCCACGGCCTGAAGACGCGCAACGACCAGATGAAGGTGCAAGTGAAACTCAACGAGGCGGAGCTTGCCATACAGCGTGCCGACAATGCCACGAGGCTGAGCACGATGAACCTTTGCCACGTCATAGGCCTGCCCTTGAACACACCCCTGCAACTCAATGCAGACCAACTCGACAACGGTCAAGGGTCAATGGACAATGGTCAATGGACATCCGTCGAGGCCCGTCCCGAAGTCGCCATACTGCAGGCCAAGACAGACATTGCCGCCCAACAAGTGAAGCTGACCCGCAGCGACTACCTGCCCCAGCTGGCACTCTTCGCCGGCATTACATACATCAACGGCATCAAGGTGTCGGGGAACACACTCATCAACAACGGCTCGGCGGCCGTGGGTGCTACGCTCAAGGTGCCTCTCCTGACTTTCGGCGAACGCACCTACAAGACACGCTCGGCCAAGGCTCGCCTTCAGATAGCGCAGACGGAGCAAGAGGACCTCACCGAACAGATGCAGCTCGAGCTGGCACAAGCCGTCAACAATTTCGACGAGGCACAGACGGAACTCAGCCTCACGCAGCACAGCCTAGAGCAGGCCGAAGAGAACATGCGCCTCGCCCGCCAGCAGTACGACGCCGGCATGGAGCCGCTCTCGCAGCTCCTCGACGCACAGGCCATGTGGCAGCAAGCGTCGGCCGACCACGTCAACGCCAAGTGCCATCTGCAGGTGGCACACACAAAGTTGCTCAAGGCACAAGGCACTCTGAAGTGACACGAATGGCGGCGAAAAACGCCACACGTGGGAAGAGCCGTTCCCACAGCAAGGAAGACAAAACGCCTCACGTGGCATCTTTTAGCCCCTCGTACGGAGAAATATTATGCCAACAAGCGTTACAAGTCGTTAAAAATAGTAAAAGTATTTGGCAATCTGCAGTTTTTGTCGTACCTTTGTAGCCGAAAACGTAGAAAACGCCTTTAGCATTAAAGGAAAAACGCTACGAAACGAAACACTACGACATGGAAAGAACCCTTGTGCTGCTCAAACCAAGCACCGTGATGAGAGGTCTGATAGGCGAAGTCACCAGCCGCTTTGAGAAAAAAGGATTGCGAATAGTCGGCATGAAAATGCTTTGGCTCAACGACGAAATACTCAACGAACACTACGCTCACCTCGTGGGCAAGCCATTCTTCCCAGCACTCAAGGCATCCATGATGCGGACACCCGTCGTAGCCATGTGCCTCGAAGGGACCGACGCCATCGAAGTGGTGCGTTTCATCACAGGTTACACCAACGGCCGTAAGGCAGAGCCCGGCACCATCCGTGGCGACTACTGCATGAGCAATCAGCAGAACATCGTGCACGCCTCCGACTCGCCCACCTCAGCAGCCATCGAGCTGAAACGCTTCTTCAAACCCGAAGAACTCTACGACCTGGGCGACCTCAATATGGACCGACTCTATGCATTAGACCTGTCCTGATGACCCCTATCCCCCCTATGGGGAATTAAAACAGTAAATAAACCGTAAATAGTAAATCGTTAAATAGTAAATGAAGATATTCACCACCCTTTCACTGATCCTATTAACCCTTTCACCTAACCTCATACTTGCTCAGGACCGACTCGCCGACATCGCACCCATCGACCGCAAGATGCGCGCCATCGACAGCATCGAACTCGTGCGAATGAGCGAGCGAGAAGCAATAGCAGACCTGCAATCCCCAGCAGCAGCACTCTATCCCTCTTGGGACAACGAATATACACGCACGTACGGCGTGACCCTTCCATCCGAATACCGTATCGACCTCCGCAATTTCTGCATGCCTTGCGACAGCCGCATGGTGACGAGCCACTACGGCTACCGCCGCTCCTTCCGCCGTCAGCACTACGGCACCGACATCAAGGTCTTCGTGGGCGATACCATCCGCGCAGCCTTCTCAGGCAAAGTGCGCGTCGTGGCTTTCGAGCGCTACGGATATGGCAACTACGTCATCATACGTCACCCCAACGGACTGGAGACCGTCTATGGCCACATGAGCCGACACCTCTGTAAGCCCAACCAGATAGTTCGCGCAGGCGACGTCATCGGACTCGGCGGCAGCACAGGACGCTCCACTGGCTCACACCTACACTTCGAGACACGATTCCTCGGACAGTTCATCGACCCCGAACGACTCTTCGACTTCGAGGCACAGGACGTCAAGGGCGATTACTACCTCTTCCGCTCAAGCGGACGAGGCACCATGCTCGCTGCCACTGACAACGTCGTCGGCGGAGAAGAGGAAATGGACGAAGAGACAGCCAACGCCCTCATTGCCAAGCAAAACGAAAGCGAAGCATTCCAGCAGAAGCGAATTCAGCAAATCAAGGCAAAGCCCCGTACACGCGTACATAAAGTTAAAGCAGGCGAGACACTTTCCGTCATAGCACGCAAGTGCGGCACCACCGTCGACAAACTCTGCCGCCTCAACCACATCAAGCGCAACGCTGTACTGCGCCCCGGACAAATCCTGAAGTACAGCTAAAGACGAGTTCATAGTGCATAGTTCATAATTCATAATTCATAATTCATAATTCATAATTCATAGTTAATTTCGTTCATAATTCATAGTTAATTTCGTTCATAATTCACAATCCATAGTTAAGGGAGACGCTTGAGGCGCCTCCCTTAATTATTTCCAATCCTTTCAACTAAGAACTATGGACTGGATGAATTATTATTGCTGTCCGGGGAAAATTTCTCTCTCTTCCTTTTAGGTCCTTTTCCATCGTTCTTTCTGACGAATAGCAGCTCATGGAGGCTTGCCAAAAGTCTCGAAGAGACGAAAGACCACAGACGGGGGTGTTCTCCGCCTGCGCCTGACCGAAGGGAAGAACCCCCGGTAATGTTGCGACGACAGAGAAAGTCCTGAAAGGACGACAGAGCCATAAGCAAGTTGTTATTAAACAAGTTACATATTCTGTCGCCCTTTCAGGGCTTACTATTGTCAGGCTGTCCTGTCCCGGGGGTTAACACCCCCGTCTGTGGTCTGTCGCACCTTCGGTGCTTTTCCCCGGACAGCAATAATTATGAATTATGAATTATTGGTGTCCGGTAAAAATATTCCCCTCTTCCTCTTAGGTCCTTTCCTATTGGCGTTTCTGACGAATAGCAGCTCATGGAGGCTTACCAAAAGTCTTGAAGAGACGACAGACCACAGACGGGGGTGTTCTCCGCCTGTGGTCTTTCGCACCTTGACTATCGTCGACCTTTGGTTCGGTACTTTTCCCCGACAGCAATGAATCATTGCCCTTTTTTTTTCGCTCTGTTGCCCGATTTCTACTAGGTAATTCGTTGCTGCATCGCGACAAAGCAATTGCTGCATCGCGACAAAGCAATTGCTGCATCGCCATGCAGCAATCAACTATGCAGTATATCTTTGGCAAAAAGACAAATGAAACGAGACGATGAAGAAGGTAAGTGAACGGGATTAATTATGAATTGTGAATTGTGAACGGGATTAATTATGAATTGTGAATTGTGAACGGGATTAATTATGAATTGT
>CAMJOE010000018.1:0-29282 GCA_946407485.1 uncultured Prevotellaceae bacterium
GAGCAATTGACTCTTAATCAATGGGTCCAGGGTTCGAGCCCCTGAGGGCGTACAAGGTAAAGGGATGGGCTGATAACAGTTCATCCCTTTTTTTGACCCCCTAACCCCCTTTAGGGGGGACAAAAAGTCAAATCAGCAAAAGAACTCCCCCTAAAGGGGGTTGGGGGGTCATAAATATATATAATGTATAGGACAAAGACATGCGGCGAGCTGCGTCTCGCCAACGTAGGAGAGAAAGTTACCCTGGCAGGTTGGGTGCAGAGCGTGCACAATCTTGGCGCGCTGACGTTTGTTGACCTGCGCGACCGCTACGGCATCACCCAGCTGGCATTCAACGAGGATGCTCCCGAGGCGCTTCGCCAGATGGCGGGTCGCCTGGGGCGCGAGTTTGTCATCCAGGCTAAGGGCGAAGTGGCCGAACGCTATTCCAAGAACAAGAACATCGCGACGGGCGACATCGAGATTCTCGTCAGCGAACTGAATATCCTGAACGAGAGCTTGACTCCGCCCTTCACCATCGAGGAGGTGAGCGACGGCGGCGATGACCTTCGCATGAAGTATCGCTACCTCGACCTGCGCCGCCCCAATGTGCGGAAGAACCTCGAGCTGCGCCACAAGTTCGCCTTCGAGGTGCGTCGCTACCTCGACCAGCACGGCTTCCTCGAGATTGAGACACCCGTACTGGTGAACAGCACACCGGAAGGCGCCCGCGACTTCGTCGTGCCAAGTCGCATGAACCCGGGTCAGTTCTATGCCCTCCCCCAAAGCCCGCAGACGCTGAAGCAGCTGCTCATGGTCAGCGGCATGGACCGTTACTTCCAGATCGTGAAGTGCTTCCGCGACGAAGACCTTCGTGCCGACCGTCAGCCCGAGTTCACACAGATCGACTGCGAGATGTCGTTTGTGGAGCAAGAGGATATCCTGCAGATGTTCGAGGGCATGAGCCGCCACCTCTTCAAGGCGCTGAAGGGCATCGACATCCCCGAGCTGCCCCGCATGACTTGGGCTGATGCCATGAAGTACTACGGCAGCGACAAGCCCGACACGCGATTCGGCATGAAGTTCGTCGAATTGAAGAACCAGCAGCCCGACAACGCCTCGCGCGAGACGGTGGAAAGCATCTTCCCCGCCGGCTTCGCAGTATTCGACGAGGCAGCCTACATCGGGGCCATCTGCTGCGAAGGTCAGGCAGTCTATACCCGCAAGCAGCTCGACCAGCTGACCGACTTCGTGAAGCGTCCGCAGGTCGGTGCAAAGGGCCTCGTCTATGCCCGCGTGGGCGAGGACGGCAGCGTGAAGAGCTCCGTCGACAAGTTCTATACGCCCGAGACGCTCGAAGTTCTGCGAGAGAAGATGAACGCGAAGGCAGGCGACCTCATCCTGATACTCTGCGGCCCCGACGCCATGAAGGTCCGCAAGCAGCTTAGCGAGCTCCGCCTCGAGATGGGCAGCCGCATGGGCCTGCGCGACAAGAGCAAGTACTCGTGCCTTTGGGTTATCGACTTCCCGATGTACGAATGGAGCGACGAGGAGCAGCGTCTCATGGCGATGCACCATCCGTTTACCTCGCCCAAACCCGAGGACATCCCTCTGCTCGACACTGACCCGGCCAGCGTGCGTGCGAATGCCTACGACATGGTGGTCAACGGCGTGGAGGTAGGCGGCGGCAGCATCCGTATCCACGACGCCAAGCTGCAGCAGAAGATATTCGAGATACTGGGCTTCACGCCCGAACAGGCTCAGCAGAAGTTCGGCTTCCTGATGAACGCCTTCAAGTATGGTGCGCCCCCTCATGGCGGATTGGCATACGGCCTGGATCGCTTTGTGAGCCTCTTCGCAGAGCTCGACAGCATCCGCGACTGCATTGCTTTCCCGAAGAACAACAGCGGACGTGACGTCATGCTTGACGCTCCAGGCCCCATCGACCAGAAGCAGATGGATGAGCTCTGCATTCAGCTGAAGCAATAAGGCGCCCCGGGAGGGCTCCGTAAACGCTACAGCAAGGAACGGCTCTTCCCACAGCAAGGAACGTCCGACGCCACAGCAAGGAACGATTAACGCCACGTGAAGGAATCTCACTTCCCTCACGTGGCGTTTTTTGTGGAAATAATATGGCAGTTGGCACGTTGGAAGCCTGAAAGGCTGGAAAGACTACAGGCGGGGGTGGAACCCCCGTAACAAATGCGAGCGGGAAACGGAACCCTGAAAGGGTGGGGAGATGTCTGATGTTCTGTCGTGCTTTCAGCACTCAGTTGTTGCGATGTCTTCTTTACGGGGGTTTCACCCCCGCCTATGTTCTTTTCAGGCTTTCAGCCTTCATCCTCCATTGGCTCAGCTCTTTCACCCATCCGAAAAGCGTGCCAACTACTATATCATTGCCTTTTTTTGTGCCTTTGGTGAAAAGGGGTTTATTGTGCCTTTGCGGTCGAGAACTTCTTCAGCCAGCCGTCGCCCCGGAAGCGGATGAGGAAGATGATGCCGCGGAAGCAAAGCTCCGTCGCCATGGCAATCCAGACGCCTCGCAGGCCCATGGTGGAGACAAGCATTGCGGCCAGGACGATGCGCACCAGCCACATGCTCCCCAGGTTCATCGCGCAGGGAATCAGCGTGTCGCGTGCGCCGACGAAGATGCCGTAGCAAACGATGCTGGCGGCGAACATGGGCTCTGCAAACGCCTCAATGCGAAGGATTTGCACCGTCAGCTTCTGCACGTCCAGGTCGGGCGTCATGACGGAGAGTAGGGCAGGCGAGCAGCAGTACATCACCACCGCCATCAGGGTCATGAACGTCATGCCCATGCCCAGCGTGATACGTCCGAAGCTACGCGCCAGGAACCGACGGCCGGCTCCGAGGCTCTGCCCGACAAGCGTCGTGGCTGCGTCGGAGATGCCGTAGCCGGGCATGTAGCAGAGCGCCTCGACCGTGATGCCGAAGCTGTTGGCAGCTATCGCCACCGTGCCGAGCGGCGCAACGATGATGGTGCTCACGATTTGGGCGCCGCACAGGATAACGTGTTCCACGGCTATCGGCGCACTGATGCGGAAGCTTTCCCTCAGGGTGCTCCGTTGCGGGATAAACGTGCCGCTGTCCTGCTTGAGCGAAAGCTCCTTGCTCCGCACGACCGTGAAGTAGCACATCAGTCCGGAGCAGATGACGAAGGCCAGGGCAGTGCCCAGCACGGCGCCCACTACGCCGAGCCCGGCGCCCGGAATGTTTATTGAAAATTGATTATTGAAAATTGATAATTGAAGGGTGCGGGAGGGGAAGATGAGCAGCCAGTTGAAGAGGACGTCGAGCAGGCAGAGCCCGATGTTCAAGATGCTGGGGATGTGCATGTTGCCGCTGCAGCGCAGCATGCCGGCACAAAGCGAGTTGAGCATCGAGAAGGGCAGGCACATGGAGAAGAACATGAAGTAGAGGCTCGCGTCGTGCCTGATGTCCTCGCCTCCGCCAAGCCAGTGGGGCAGGTAGCTGCTGATGCCGACGCCGATGCAACTGAGCATCAGGGCAAACAGTATGCAGGCCATGAAGCTCTGCCTCAGCACCTCGCGCGCTCCCTTGAAGTCGCTGGCGCCTATCCTATGTGCCACCTGAACGTAGAATCCGACACTGACCGCCGCACACAGGCTGCCGAAGAGCCAGATGCTGGTGCTGACCAGGCCGATGCTCGCACTTGCCGCGGCCCCCAGGCTGCCCACCATGCTGGCGTCGATATACTGCATCATGATGTGCACCAGCTGTGCCATCATGCTGGGGAAGCTGAGCAAGGCGGTAAGCTTGACCTGTGACACCCAGTCGAGCTTGCCGCCTTCTCGTATGAACGAAAGCAACTGATCTTTACTTTGCGTGTATTTCATTGTTCATCGTGACAGGGGAGTTAAAGAAGTTAAGGAAGTTATCGCTCGCTTCGCTCGCTGAAGGAGTTAAAGACGATACCTTTGGCTGCTTCCAATTCTATTGTCTTTTAACTTCATTAACTCCTTTAAATTCTTTAACTCCCCTTTTCTTCATGGATAGTGCAGTCAGCCGGTGCTTTCTGGTTCCCGTCGATGATGAGCTCCCCGATATGTCCGTCGACCGTGATGCTGCCGCTTGTCGGGTTCTTGATGCTGTGGACGTCGCCCTTGATGCTTGCACGTACGGTGCTGTACTCGAGCATGAGGTTGGCGTCGGCCCCGAAGGTGCAGTCCTCGAGGACTAAGTTCTCGCAGTAGCACAAAGGCTGTTCGCCCGTGATGTGGCAGCGGATGAGCGTCAGCCCCCGACTGTACCAGCCCAGGTACTCGCCGTTTATCTCGCAGTTGGTGAGCGTGACGTTCTCTGTGTCCCAAAGCGCGTCCTTGCTGTTC
The DNA here is from genome assembly GCA_946407485.1 of uncultured Prevotellaceae bacterium. Lineage (GTDB taxonomy): Bacteria > Bacteroidota > Bacteroidia > Bacteroidales > Bacteroidaceae > Physcousia. Next base: position 4,350 of record CAMJOE010000018.1, read on the forward strand.
AGCAGCGAATTCGTTATCTCCACATTCTTGCTGTACTGGAAAGCGTAATTGCCTTCGAGGTGCAGGCGGTCGATACGGATGTTGTCGGTCCGCATGCCGAGGTAGTCGGCGTTGAGTATCTCGCAGTTCCGGATGTTGACCTGGTCGCAGTCCCACAACGTCTCCTGCGCGTCGGTGAAACGGCAGTCCTGCAGGTCTATCTCCTGCATCCTGCGGAACATCTTCGGCGCGTCCACGAGGCAGCGACAGAGGCGGCCGTTCCTGCTGTACCAAAGGGAAGAGCGGGCCGACGCCTCGAAGTGGCAGTCCTGAGCGAGGAAGTTGCGGCACTCCCAGAAGACGTATTTGCCCTGGAAAGTGCAGTCGTAGGCCTCGATGTTGCCCGTCTCCTTGATGCTCGACTCGCCGAGGTGTATCGTCACACGCTCCAGCCGGGCATCGTGAAGCTTATAAAGCGGACGCTCGCCGCCGTACTCTTTGTCCTGAATTACAATCATATATATCCTTTCGTGCTCGTCCCCGGCTGGGCAGGTCGGGAGGGGACTCCTAATCCTCCATCAGTTTCCTATATCTTATGCGCTTGGGCTCCTCCAGGCCGAGGCGCTTGAGCTTGTTCGCCTCGTAGTCGGTGTAGCTGCCTTCAAAGTAGAAGACGTGGCCGTCGCCCTCGTAGGCCAGGATGTGCGTGCAGATGCGGTCGAGGAACCAACGGTCGTGGCTGATGACGACAGCGCAACCGGCGAAGTTCTCCAAGCCTTCCTCGAGGGCACGCAACGTGTTGACGTCGATGTCGTTTGTCGGCTCGTCGAGCAACAGCACGTTACCCTCCTGCTTGAGCGCCATGGCGAGATGCAGGCGGTTGCGTTCGCCGCCCGACAGCACGCCGCATTTCTTCTCTTGGTCCGCGCCGCTGAAGTTGAAACGGCTCAGGTAGGCGCGGCAGTTGATGTCGCGTCCGCCCATGCGCATCAGCTCGTTGCCCTGGCTGATGACTTGATAGACGGAGAGCTCCGGCTTGATGTCCGCGTGGCTCTGGTCCACGTAGGATATCTTGACCGTTTCGCCCACCTCGAACGTGCCGGCATCGGGCTTCTCCAGACCCATTATCATGCGGAAGAGCGTCGTCTTGCCGGCGCCGTTCGGTCCGATGACACCCACGATGCCGCCCGGCGGCAGCATGAAGTCGAGGTCCTTGATGAGCTGCTTCTCGCCGAAAGCCTTGCAGACGCCGTGCGCCTCGATGACTTTGTTGCCCAGACGCGGGCCGTTGGGGATAAATATCTCAAGCTTCTCCTCCCGCTCCTTTTGCTCTTCGTTGAGCAACTTGTCGTAGCTGTTCAGCCTTGCCTTGCCCTTTGCCTGACGTGCCTTGGGCGACATGCGAACCCACTCGAGCTCGCGCTCCAGCGTTTTGCGGCGCTTGCTTGCCACCTTCTCTTCCTGCTCCATGCGCTTTGTCTTCTGCTCGAGCCACGAAGAGTAATTGCCCTGCCAGGGAATGCCTTCGCCGCGGTCGAGCTCAAGTATCCAGCCAGCCACGTCATCGAGAAAGTAACGGTCGTGCGTGACGGCGATGACCGTGCCCTCATACCCGGTGAGGTGTTGCTCAAGCCAATCGATGCTCTCGGCATCCAGGTGGTTGGTGGGCTCGTCGAGCAGGAGCACGTCGGGCTTCTGCAGAAGCAGGCGGCAGAGTGCCACGCGGCGACGTTCGCCGCCACTCAAGGTCTTTATCGGCTGATCGGCAGGCGGGCAGCGAAGCGCGTCCATGGCACGCTCCAGCTTACTGTCCAGATTCCACGCGTCGGTGCTATCGATGATGTCCTGCAACTCGCCCTGTCGGGCAAAGAGTTGGTTCATCTTGTCCTCGTCCTCGTAATACTCGGGCAGGCCGAACTTCTGGTTTATCTCCTCGTATTCGGTCAGGGCATCCACGATGTGCTGTACGCCCTCCTTCACCACCTCGATGACTGTCTTCTCGTCATCAAGTTTAGGCTCCTGCTCCAGGTAACCGACGCTGTAGCCCGGGCTCCAGACGACGTTGCCCTGATACTGTTGCTCGATGCCGGCAATAATCTTGAGGAGCGTCGACTTACCTGCGCCGTTCATGCCCACAATACCAATCTTGGCACCATAGAAGAAGGAGAGGTAGATGTTCTTTAGTACTTGCTTCTGGTTTTGCTGGATGACCTTGCTTACGCCGACCATCGAGAAGATGATCTTTTTGTCGTCTGTCGTTGCCATATGTGTGACTTACAATTTACGAATATATAATGTACAGTTCGGCGTACAGTCGTGTTCCTTCGCAGTTTCTTTTTTGATGAAGCTGCTGCCGAATTATCAAGCGCGAACGGGTTCTATTCCAGTTTGTCGTCGCTGAGTTTCATGGCCTTATAGGCTTGCTGCGCAGTGAGGACGGTTTTGAACTTGGCGTAGTGCTTGCGGTTCAGCGCGGGCTCCTTGTCTTCTTGCTTTTGCTTTGTCTCGAAGAGCTGGTCGCACTGGGCTGCGGTCAGTTTGTTGGCGTCGATGGCATCCTGCAGGTCGTCCTTGAGCTTCTTGTAGGGGTCCTTCAGGTCTGACAACTCCTTGAGATACTCAATGAGAAGAGGCTTGAACTTCTCCTGCACGTCGGCCTTGAGCTTAAGGTTCTTCAGGACGTATGCCACGCGTGCATCTCTCTTGCTGCCTGCGAAAGCAGAGGTGGGTGTGACGACAGTCAGGCTAAGAAGCATGACTGCGAAGAGCATGAAATGTTTCATAGTAATGTTTGTTTTGTATGGTTGTGAATACTAATTGCCGGCGAAGCGGCTGTAGATGACTTGCATCTGGATGGGTTTTGCTTCTGTGCCGCGGACAAGTTTCGTGCTGCAGAGGCTCAGGTCGTGATTGACGGAAACCTGCAAGCCTTCTCCAAAGGTGTTCGATGCCGTCGCGATGCTGACGGGGACGAGTACTACGTGGTTCCACTCCGGGTGCGCAGCCTCCCAGGCTTCCTCCGTCATGCCGCTTGCCTGCATACCCGACTTCTTCTCGAGCCAGCAATAAGAGATGAGGTGGCTGATGTTGTCGAACCTGTAGCAGTTAAAGGTTTCGTAGTAGAATGTCGAGTATGACTGCTGGTTGTCTGCCACCTGGTGATTCTCGAAGAAACTGCTGAGGTTTTGCTTTCTGACGAGTAGGAGATTCTGTGGAATACCAAGCGCGTAGTCGTCGTCGAGCGCGTCTTCGTCCTGGTTGTTGATGCGGGTGAGGGTGAATGAGGCGCGGGTGATGCTGTCGTTCTCATGTCCCTTGCATATCTCGTTGACGGGCAGGACGAGTTCTGTGCATATGCCGGCCGGCGTCTTAAGCATCGTGTACTCTTCGTTGCCGATGAGCCCTGCGAGGTTACTGCTCTCGAACTGCGTGCTTTGTATGACCTCGGGCGTTGCTGCGAAACGGCAGTAGGCGGCTAACGTGGAGTCGGGAAATTCTTCACTCTTGTAGCTGAAGAAGAGGTCCATCGTGCAGACTTCGAGGTTGAGCATTGTGCCGGTGCCTCCTACGGTTTGGAAGAGGAATCCCGAGCAGACGTTGCGGATGAAGGAATAGGAGTCGCGGAAGGCGTTGGGGTCGGTGTAGAACTTCTGCATGATGCTTTCTCCGTATTGTCGTGGCAGTATGATGCGGACGTTGTCGGAGTGGCCTTTGGCGTTGCGTTGTCCTTCGGTTATGTTGTAGTCTGTAGCGGTGAAGACTTTTGTGGCGAGGGGTCCTTCGCTGTCATCTATGAACTGCTGGAGGTCTGTGTTTGAGTAGAGGTTCATCGACTCCTTGATGAGCTTGTCTTCATTTCTGCTGAGGGGCCACACTTCGAGTTTCATGGGGTTGTTCTTGTCGCCGAAGGTGCTTTTGATGAAGAGTCGGATTTCGATGGAGTCGCAGAGGAGTCCGTCAAGGCCTGGGATGACGTTTTTCTTTTCGGGGAATGTGTAGCCCTCGAATGTGTGGAACTGTGCGGCGAAGGTTGCTGTGATGGCTTCGTCCGTTTCGGGGTCGATGACTTTGCCCAGGTAGCATGCTGTGCTGTTGGCAGGCACGACGTTGTTGAGCAGGTCGCTTGAGAGGATGCCGTACGTGGCGGTGGATGTGCTGATGGCATCTTGTTGGGGATAGACGCCCAGCGTAGCCGTGTTTTCCGTGCACCCTACGAGTGTGATGGCGAATGCCAGCATGAGGGCAGACCATGCCCTGAGGATATCTTTACCTTTCAATTCTAAATTATAAATTATCTGTTTCAACTGTCCTCTTCTTCCTCCTCGCGGCCGATGTTCCAAATGCTGTCGTAGAAGTTGGGGTAGTGTACGCCGTAGTCTTCTATCCCGACGGGCTGCAGGCAGGGTTTGCCGAGGGCTTCTGCGTACTTTGCAAGGTCTTCGTTTTCAGCGAGGAAGCCGATGCCGTCGGCATACTTGATGCCCAGCTTGTTGAGCATAGGCACGAGTTTCTTCTCGCCCAGTCCTCTTGTGGCGGATATGGTGGCGTTGCGGTATGCTATGATGCCGTCCATGTTTTGCGGGATGGGGGAGGTGAGTATTTGAGTGGATGGCGTGAAGATGACCTTGCAGTCGCGGAAGGATGGCTCTTCAGCGTAGGCTGTCTTGATATAGAGAGGGAGGATGCTGCTCATCCAGCCGAGGCAGTGGATGATGTCGGGCGACCACTTGAGCTTCTTGATGGTCTCGAGCACGCCGCGTGCGTAGAAGGCGGCCCGCTCGGCGTTATCCTCGTACTCCTTGCCGTCTTCGTCGAAGGCGAGCTTGCGGCCGGTGAAGAAGTCGTCGTTGTCGATGAAGTATATCTGCATCCTGGCGGCCGGGATGCTTGCCACTTTGATGACGAGCGGGTTGTCGATATCGTCGACCACGATGTTGATGCCGCTCAGCCTGATGACGGGGTGCAGCTGGTTGCGACGCTCGTTGATCGTGCCCCATTTGGGCATGAAGGAGCGTATCTCCCGACTCTTTTCCTGGACGGCTTGAGGCAGAAACCTACCCATTTGAGCCATATCGGTTTCCGGCACAAAGGGTATCATCTCTTGCGTGACGAAGAGTATCTTCTTGGCTTTAGTCATCTTCCAAAGACTATAATATCCACGCAAAGATACGATTATTTTCGCAAATGACAATGCGGAAGTGCTCGTTTTCTTGCGATGATAAGTAAAAAACGCAAATATTTCCTCATTCTTCATCATTCATTCTCATTTTATTCGTATCTTTGCACGATTTAATGTCTAAGCCATGGAGGTAATAAGCAACATCAAACAACTCCGCGAGTGTCTGGCCCGGCATCGGGAGGAGGGACGCAGCATCGGCCTTGTGCCGACCATGGGCGCCCTGCACGAAGGCCACGCTTCGCTTGTACGCAGAAGTGTCGAAGAGAATGACGTCACCGTGGTCAGCATCTTCCTCAATCCCACTCAATTCAACGACCCGAAGGACCTGGAGCGTTACCCCCGTACGCTCGAGGCGGACTGCCGTCTGCTCGAAGCGTGCAGGGCTGACATCGCCTTTGCTCCGACGGTCAAGGAGATCTACCCGGAGCCGGACACGCGACGTTTCAGCTATCCCCCGACGGACAGCGTGATGGAGGGCGCGATGCGTCCCGGGCACTTCAACGGCGTGTGCCAGATAGTGAGCAAACTGTTCATGTACGTCGAGCCCACGCGTGCCTACTTCGGAGAGAAAGACTATCAGCAGATAGCCGTCATCCGTCGCATGGTGGCCGACCTCGGCTTCAAGCTCGAGATCGTACCTTGTCCGGTGGTCCGTCAGAGCGATGGCCTGGCCTTGAGCAGCCGCAACAGCCTCCTCACGCCTGAGGAGCGGACCATAGCTGCCAACATCTACCGCGTGATGAACGAAAGCCGTGCGCTCGGCCTTCCCGTACAGCAGACGCACGACTATGTGGTGAGGGAGCTCAACGCCATCGACGGCCTGGAGGTGCAGTACTTCAGTATCGTGGACGGCGACACGCTGGCCGACGTCGGCTCCTGGGACGACGCGCCGTCTGTCGTGGGCTGCATCACCGTCTTCTGCGGCACGAAGCCAATCAGACTCATTGACCACATAAGATATAAGTAATTTACGATTTGACGATTTACGATTTACTATTTATTTACGATTTCGTTATTTGGTGATTTATGAACAAGGATGAGCTCCGCGAGCGAATGTCTGATTTTGCAGTCCGAATCATCAAGATGGTGGACGCTTTGCCGCCCAGCATATCCGGAAATGCAGTAGCTCGTCAGATTATCCGCTCGGGCACGTCTCCTTCTGCCAACTACAGAGCAGCCTGCCTCGCGAAGTCGGACAAGGATTTCGTGAACAAGCTGAAAATGGTGGAGGAAGAGCTCGACGAGACTTGCCATTGGCTCGACATCATCATGCGCAGCCAGATGATGAAGGAAACGCGACTGAAGCCGCTATACCAAGAATGCTGTGAACTGACGAACATCATTGCAAAGTCGATAGTGACGGTCAAGTCAAGAATGAGCGCCGATGAAATAGCTAAATCAAATAAATAGTAAATAAATCGTAAATCGTAAATCGTCAAATCGTAAATACAAAAAGAAAAATCGTAAATCGTAAATCGTCAAATCGTAAATAAAAAATGATGTTAATAGAAGTACTTAAGTCGAAGCTTCACATGGTCACGGTGACCGAGGCTAACATCAACTACATGGGCAGCATCACCATCGACGAGGACCTGATGGACGCTGCAGGTCTCATCGCCGGCGAGAAGGTGCAGGTGGTGGACAATAATAACGGCGAGCGGTTCGAGACCTACGTCATACGCGGCGAGCGCGGCTCGGGATGCATCTGCCTCAATGGCGCTGCAGCACGAAAGGTGCTCGTGGGCGACACCGTCATCATCATGTCGTACGCCCTCATGGACTTCGAGGAAGCTCGCACCTTCAAGCCTAAAGTCGTCTTCCCTAAACAGAACCGCATCTAAAGCCCCGACAAGGCATAATAAAACGCCACACGAAGGAACCGACGTCCCCTCGTGTGGCGTTTCCTGTTCCTTGCTGTGGCGTTTCCTGTTCCTTGCTGTGGCGTCGGAAGTTCCTTGCTGTGGCGTTCGCCGTTCCTTGCTGTAGCGTCTTGACAATGATTAGCAGTTGGCACGATGGAAGCCTGAACCGAAGGTCGACGGCCGAAGGCTGAAGGCCGAAGGGAAAGTCAAAGGCTGGAAAGACTACAGGCGGGGGTGTAACCCCCGTAACAAGTGCGAGCGGGAAACGGAACCCTGAAAGGGTGGAGAGATTTCTGATGTTCTGTCGTGCTTTCAGCACTCAGATGTTGCGGTGTTTTCTTTACGGGGGTTTCACCCCCGCCTGTGTTCTTATCAGGCTTTCAGCCTTCATCTTCACCCGTCATAGTTCTTACACCCATCCGAAAAGCGTACCATACTGCTATATCGTTACCAGCGTTTTTCAGCGACACGTGCCTGGCGTCCCGACATCACGTTCTTGGCGTCCCGACATCACGTTCTTGGCGTCCCGACATCACGTGCTTGGTTCTCCAACTACACGTGCCTGACTTGCCAACGAGACGTGTGTAGTTCTCCAATCAGATATATCTGGTTTGCCAATTAGAAGTGTCTCGCAATAAAAACAGACGTGGCCGGTTGGAAAACCGGCCACGTCGTATCGTCTGATGGGCTTTATTCAGCGCCCCAGATGTCCCAGTCGTCTTCTTTGGCGTGAGAGTCGCTGCTGCTGCCTCCGCCATTGTCGATGCCTGCGTCGCTCCTGATGCTCTCGCAAAGGAGAGAAGTAGGTTGAGCGCTTTCCACATTCACGATGGGCGTCATATATGCCTTTTTCATATTTAAGTCCTCCTATTGTTTAATGTTTTATATTGAGTAATGTAAGGTTCGCCCACACCCGAGAGCGCGGGCGAACTCCATTTCTCTTTACTTGACAGTGACTTTACGTCCACCATTTACATAGATACCCTTCAGGCTGGGCTTGCCTGCGAGCTTGCGACCGCTGATGTCGTACCAGTCGCCGCCTTCCTTAGCGTTGATGCCTGCAATGCCAGTAGCGTCATCGTCGAGGTTGGAGATGATCTTGACACCACTGCCTTCGCCAGCTGTAATGCCGTCGAGAGTGAAGTAGCCGCATGTGGCTAAGATGTTAGCACCTGCCAGAGGATAGTTGAACTTGTTGTCAGCACCGATGAAGAGAATGCTGGTGTCCTCGGCATCGAAACCAATCTTGTCGTATGTGCCGCCGAAGTCAATCTCGATGGTGTTCTCGCTGTCATGAGCATCCACATAGTATCCACCCTTGGAGATGGTCACATTTGCGAACTCGGGATTAACAACGTTGCCGCTGCCGGAAGCCCACTTGATGATGTACGGGAAACCACCGATGAAGTCGGCATAGCCATAAGATGAGTACATGCCTAAGCCGTCAACGAAGTTGATCTTAACAGTTTGGCCCTCCACCTCAAGGTCGCTGATTGTGCGGATATCGCCATCGGCAAGAGGTGTGTTGGCAAGCTCAGCCTCGCTGAGGTCGAATGGCAGATAGACGGTGTTCCAAGTGTCGTCCTTGTAGAACACGCGGTTAGCAAGCGTTACGTGAGCGAACTTGCCTTCGAACTTGTTAAGCTTGCTGTCGTTATCGCCATTGGCATCAAGTGTGATGAGTGAGAACTCGCCGATTTCGCTCCACTCTGATGTGCTGCCACCATTGATGCTCTGAATCTGATACTCATAGGTGTCGTCGGTTGCAAGGCCGCTGATGGTAGCGGTAGCATCCGTAACAGCCATCTCAGTCCAAGCGCCGGCAACAGTCTCTTCAACAAGGCCTAAGTTGGTGATGGCGAGAGCGAAGCAGTCAGTGCTTACGTGGTGGAAAGCAATGTAGCCAGTCTGGCCAGCGTATGCGCTGAGGTCGATAGCAAAATCACCTTGTGTTGCGCTCATAGACTGCAACTCAGTGGTGAAGCTTGTAAGCTCAGCATCAGTCGTGGACAGAAGAACCTCGTAGCTGTCGGGATAGCTGGCGTCACCCTTAATGGTGAACTTCAGTGTTCCGCCCAACTCTATAGCAGGAGATACGAGCCAGTTGTCGGCACTGTACGCGGTATAAGTGGCGTTGTCGTAGCTATACGCAACAGCTGAATAGCTGCCATTGAACGACTGTGCTGCAAAGCCCGGGCCTTCGCCGAGAGTATAGGGAGTCCAGCCGTTGAGGTCAGTGGAGAAGTCAGCCTCGTAGAGATAATTATCTGCAGCAGCACTCCTGTAGCGTACGTTGTAGCCTTCGCCTTCGCCCTCCCAAGTGAGAGTAGCACCGTCGGCAGCAAGGTCAGCTGCGATGTTAGCGGGAACAGGATTGTTGCTTCCGGTAGTGAAGCATGTCGAAGTCCATTCGCTCGTGCCTTCTGTGCCGAAGATAGCCCTAACCTCAACGGTATAGGTTGTTGCGGCATTCAGTCCGGTAAGCTCAGCAGGAGAGGTGACGTCGTCAACCGTTGTCCAAGTAGCAGTAGCGGGATCGAAATCGCCGATTTCTGCGCCAACCATCCAGCAGTATCCTTCGCCGCCTACGCTGGCGAGGTCAACCCAACCGCTGCCAAGGTTAGCCCATCTGCCGTTAGCGTCGCTAAGTACATCATTTGCAACTGCGTAGTAACCGCCAGTGGGGAAGTTTACGACAACCCATACATTCTTAGTAGGATCGATTGTAACGCCAAAGTCCACAACTACAGGAGCATTAGCACCGGTAAGGGCAACATTTTCAGAAGCGATAGCTGTTCCTTCGGGTTCAGCGTCGCCACCAGAGTAGATGCTGACAACAGCAGAGGCTGATGACATATCGTAAAGGCTAACGTTGCTCAGGGTGGTGCCTGTGAAGCTGCCTGCGGGGAACATTACAGCGAGAGAGAATTCTGAGGTGATGCCAAGGCTATTTACAGGTGTGCCGTCGTCATACTTATATACTAAGCTTCCACCTTCTGCATAGCGGAGTTCAAAGCCAGTAGCATAAGCGTCGGCTTCCCAACTGATTTCAGCAGAGTTGCTTGTAACGTTGTTTACAGCCAAATCTGTGGGAGCGGGGAAGGCTTCGCCTGTGGTGAATGTGGCAACAGGTGTGCCTGCATTCGCAGTTCCGTCCTTAATGCCGGTAATAGTAAACTCGTATTCGGTCTCAGGATTAAGGCCTGTGAGTTCTACAGAAGGCTCAGTCGTGGTAACGGTTACCCATTCGCCGGCAGGAGTGTCTTCACCATTGAGACTGAAGTCGTCGATGAGGAGGTAGTTGCAGTCAGTGCTTACGTGATGGAATGCAATGTAACCTTCCTGGCCTTCGTATGCGCTGAGGTCAATGGAGACCTTTGTCCAATCAGCTACTGCAGGAGCTTCTGCCATGGCCTGAAGCACAACGGTGAAGTCAGCAGGAACGTTGCCAGCAGTGGAGAGCAGCACTTCGTATGCGTCAGGATAGCCTTTGTTGGTACGTACCCAATACTTCATCTGCTTGTCGAAAGTAACCTTCGGAGTGATGAGCCAGTTGTCAGCATTGTATGCATTATTATTAGCCCAGCTCCAGGCACTTGCACAATAGGTACCGCTGTGGGCGCTGAAGTTCAGGCCAGTCGGGTCATAGGTGTACCAGCCTTCAGTCTCATTAGGTCCTTCGCCATTCTTAATGTTAGTCCAATCGCCGAGACCGCTTTCGAAATCCATGAAGTATGAAGACGGGCCATCAACAGCAATAGGCCTGTAAGTCACTTCGTAGCTGTCGCTGATGCCGGTCCATGAGATGGTTGCTGTTCTTGATGTAGTCGTTACAGCAACGTCGGTTGCAACGGGATTAGATTCAGGCGTAGTGAAAGTAGTACTTGTCCAATCGCTCTCGCCCTCAGTGCCATAGATAGCTTTTACGCGTACAAGGTAGTCAGTCTCAGGTGTGAGACCTGCGATAGTACAGGGAGAAACAGCGTCTGCAACAGTAACCCAAGGCAGAGCTGAGAAGTCCATTACGCCGATTTCAGCACGAAGCATCCAGGTGTAGCCGGAAAGACTAAGTGAGGCAAGATCGTACCAAGTGCCACCCATTTCAACCCAGCGACCGTTGGGATTATCAACGTCCTCAGCAGCGGCAGCAGCAGGATAACTTTCACCGCTTGCATTATAAACGACAACCCAAAGGTTCTGTGTCGGGTCGATATTAATGGCGCCGAAGTTTACTTGAACAAAATCGTTGGCACCAGTCAGGGTAACGGCCTTGGTTGTAACAAGTGCGCCAGGAGCTGTATCGCCTCCGGAATAGAGGGAAATGGTGCCAGTCATTGCTGCAATATCAAAAACAGATACTGAGTTCACGCGTTCGCCACTAAAGCTTCCTGCGGGGAACATTACGGCCCAAGAGAATTCGCCGCCACCAAGACCAATGCTGGTTGCATATGTGCCGTTGTCGTATTGATATGTGCTACCTGTAAAGCCAGCGGAACCTGCGACAGAATATTGCAACTCGTAGCTGGTAGCATCAGCTGTGGGATTCCAAGTAATAGTTGCGCCGTCGAATGTCACATCTGTAGCAGCGAGGTCGGCAGGAGCGGGGAATTGAACATCGGTTGTGAATGTCTCCTCGTTGCTCCACTTGCTGGTATTGGTGCCATCTGTTGCGCGAACCTTAACGGTGTAAGTTGTCTCGGGCGTGAGGCCTTCGAGCACGAAGGGATTGCTGGTGGCTGCGATGAGATTGGCCTCGTCGCCGTTTACGCAGATTTCCCAAGCGGTAGATGTGCCGTTCTCAGTCCAGCTTAATGTAGCGCTGGTTGACTTAACGTCGGAAACAGCAAAGTTCGTGGGCTTGAAGATGCCGTTGCTCTCAGTGAATGTGAAGTTGTCAACAATGAGATAGTACTGATAAGACGAATAGTAGTGGATGGCAACATACTTAGTGCCAGCGGGGAATATGTTATTCCATTCTTTCCATACGTCTTTTTCTGCATCTGATACTTCATCACCCCATGTGAATGCGTCAATGTCGGCGGTGGTTGTAGAGTAACCGACCTTGAAGAGCTCAGGTTGACCATTGGTTCTGCTGTACATGAACGATACGTCTATTGCTTTGCTTCCGTCGAACTCGGGTGTAATCAGATACTGGTCGTAAACAGTAGAAGAGTTATAAGAAGAGAAACGGAAGACATAGTTTCCGGTTCCATCATCGACAATGCCAGGTGTGTTGGAAGACTCGTTTACAACAGTCCAGCAGGGGATGCTTGCCTCAAAGTCTTCTGAGAATGGCAGGGCAGTCAATTCGCAGTCTGTAGTGAAGTTGATCATTACCCAGTTGCTGGCATCAGTGCCATAGATAGCTTTCACGCGGAAGCTGTAGGGAGTGCCGCTTTCAAGACCTGTGAGGGTAACAGTTGCCTCTGTAGTTGTGGTCTCTTCAGTGCTCCATTCCTCGGTAGCTTTCTTGTACTGATAAGCGTAGGCGTCCACTTTGCCCTCAGGCTCTGTCCACGAGATGGTGACTTTGTCAGTGCCCAGGTCGCTTACTGTCAGGTTAGTCGGCTTTTCAAAAACCACGCCGGAACCAGTAGTGTAAGTGAAGGTGGTCTTTGGGATGAAGTTCTTGGCGGAGGGAGTAACGGCATCAAGGTTGCTGGAGTTGTAACCGGCAACAGATGCACCGTCTACGGCCTGGCCATAGAACTTGACGTTATTGTAGCCTTCGTTTGTGGTGTTCTCGATGCCAATCAGCAGATTGTTGCCACCATAGACGAAGGGGGTAGCGAACACGATAGTGAGTTCACCAGAGGCAGCCACCGTAAGTTTGCCTGTGTACAGGATGTTATCCTTAGGCTCGAATGCGGTGATGGTGGTGTAGTCCACTTCCTTCATGAATACATCCACTGTGCTTAAAGAGGTGTAGTCTGCTGTCTGATTCGTGTAGAATGTGATGGCACTGATGGTGCCGCCACCTGCCATTGCGGTCAGGGCATCAGAAGGAATCACAAATTGACTCCTCGTGAAGTCGTCGAAGTAGAACATGTAAGCTGGAACAGTATTGGATTGGTCTGTTCCATCATACACGGTCAAGGTCTCTTGTGCTCTTGCACCTGTGATGCTGAAGAGCACGGCAAATAGCATCGTCAATGCTTTTGCCAGGAACGTTTTCCTTTTCATGTAATTGATACTTTGGTTAAACATTTATTTAGTTAATACTTACTGATTCGAAAATTTACACAAATCGAGGACAAAGTTACGACTTTTTATGAAAAGAGGCAAGCGTTTTGCACTTTTTTTGAGAAATATGGGAGGTTTATGAGCTACGCGTGCATAAATATGTTATATTTGGAAGGAAAAACGAGCGTCACGCATGATATAATAAGGTCCGCGCTATGAAAGCGGGGATTTCGTCACGTTACGTTAGCCATTTCGTCACGTTACGTTGGCCATTTCGTCACGTTACGTTGGCCATTTCGTCACGTTATGTTGGCCATTTCGTCACGTTATGTTGGCCATCTCGTCACGAGGCGTTTTGCCGTGTTACAATAAAAACCAAAAGCACTCTCCAGTCTTCACCTTTATGCATTGATGCAGTCACTGTCGGCGAGTGACGCGGTGAAGAGCGAAGCGTGCTTTTGGTTTGATTAATTTCCGTGCGCGGAGTGACGGGTCACTTCACGGTGACGGCCTTGTTGTTCCTGATGTAGATACCCTTTCGTGTCGGCTTGCGGTCGAGCTTGCGACCTTCGAGGTCGTACCAGCTGTCGTTGAGGCCATCAATGTCATTAATGTCCTGAAGTGCTGTCGGGTCATCGCCTCCGAGGTTCGTGATGAACTGCTTGCCGATGTTACAGCCTTCGGCGAACTGGAAGAAGGCACGATGTGCGCGGATGCTTGCTCCGACGAGCGGATAGTAAAGGATACTGTTGCCGCTCATGAAGCGGATGCTTGTCTCGTCGTCGGAGAAGGCGCGTGGGCTGTATGTGCCTACGAACCGTATCATCCCCTCTTCGTCGGAGAAGTCGTTGCGTGTGTTGCGGACGATGACGTCGCAGAAGACGAGGTCGTCCTCTGTGAGTGTCTCGCCCTCGGCCCACTTGATGATATACGGTGTGCCTGCAGAGATGGCGTCGAGTTCGCCTTCTTCGGTGAAGTTGAGTATGATGTCGTCGCCGTCGATGTATGCTTCGCGCAGGGCACGCAGGTCGGCCCCTTCGAGCGGGCTGCCTTCGAGGTTGAGGTCGAAGGGCAGACAGATGGTGTTCCAGTAGCCGTCGCGGTGGAGGGTGCGACCGGCAAGCGTCACGTTGCAGTGCTGTCCGTCGTAGGCTTCGATGATGGCGGCATTGTTCTCGTCGTTGTCAGAGAGCAGGATGTCGAAAATTTCGACCACCTTCTCCTTTGCGTCCTGATGCTCTGCCAGGTTGTGGAGAGGCAGGATGGGCAATGTGACGTCGGCTTCGGGCTCACTGTCCGCATCCGATGGCTCTTCGTCCATGGTGTCAGGTTCTGTCGTGGTGAAGGTGAGGCTCTCGTCGGCAGCGAAGCGGACGAAGACGGCTTCCAGAGGCGCGATGGTGCTGGAGGCGGCGGGAACGAGTGCCGTGCCCTCAGCGTTCAGACGATAGAACGGGCGCGCGTCTGTGAAGAAGGCGTTGCAGGGGAATGGGTTGCCCACGAGTGCGAAGCCTGCAAACTCCTCGCCCTGATAGGTGGTGGCGCAGGCGACGTCGGCATTGGTGGGCTGCACTGTGCCGGTAAACGCGAGGTCTTTCTCCATGTTGCTGGCGTAGAGGTAGCCAGTGCCGCACTGTAGGGCGAAGGCTCCGGCCTCATAGTTCCGCCACTCCAGTTCCTCTTCGCTTTGGAAGGCGTAGAGGTCGAAGTCGCAATCTACGGTGAGGTCCGCGATGCCGTCCAGCGTCGTCATCGGGCTTGCGATGAGGCTGTAGTTGTCTCTCTCGTCGGTGTATGCCGTGATGTGTTTCAGCATCGTTGCTTTGACGCCGTCGGAGGCCGTCTTAAGCTGACCGCCGTCCTGCACGGTGATGGTGGCGTTGTTTTCGATGGAGATGCGCCTTGCATCAGCCACGACGCCGGCGGGCACGTTGATGTCGGCCCGGATGATTACGTCGCTGCCTGCTGCCGGCACCTCTTGGCCTATCCAGTTCGAGGCCTCGTCCCAGTCGCCGGCAGTGGTGAAGATGTTGCCGTTGATGGTGGTGAAGCTGATTTCCCGGCTCCAGTCGGTGGGTTTGCCTTCTTCCTCGCAATAGCCTCGGACCTGTACGACGTAGGTCGTCTCCTGCCTGAGTCCTTCAGCCTCATACGAGGTGGCTTTGACGCCGTCCACTTCCACCCAGTCCTGCCCGGGCTCGGTGATGGTGATGTCATCAATGACGAGGTAGAACTGGTCGCTTACGTTGTAGTGACGTATGGCGACGTATCCCTCGCCGCTGAACTGGCTGAGGTCGATGGTGTATTGTGTCCATTCGTGCGTGGTGACGTTGTCCTCGGAAATCATTGTGAAGTCGGCGGGGTCGGCATTGCCTGTCGTGGAGACTGCCACGCCGAAGTTTTCGGAGAAGAATCTCGCGTCCTGACCCTTTGCCCAGAATGAGATGCTGCCGCCCAAGGTGACTCTTGGCGAGACGAGCCAGTTGTCGGGGGTGAGTGCCTGCTTTCCCTGCTTGTCCCACGACTGCGAATAGGCGCAGTTGGCTGACTCGTAGCCCTTGAGGCTGGCGTTATTGTCCGACCATAGCCACGTGAAGCCGTCGCCGTCGGCATCGATGGAAGTCCAGGGCTCCAGACCATCCTCGAAGCCGGCCGTGCCGGTGTAGGGCCTGTAGCGCAGGTCATACTTTGCCATGCCGCTGTCCCAGGAAAGGGTTGCCTTTGTGGCTCCCACTTCCTTTGCAAAGACATTGGTCGGTGCGGTGCATGCCTCGGTGGTGAAGTTGGCGGGCAAGCTCCAGTCGCTCTTCTCGTCACCCTCCTTCGCGCGTACCTTTATAATATATGTCGTGGAAAACTCGAGGCCAGTCAGTGTGATGGGATTGGTGACGTCCTCCGTCACGTTGCCGTTCACTTCGATGTCGAAGGCGGATGCGTCGCTTGTCCAGCTGACGGTCGCTTGCGTGCCGCCCGTGTAGTCGATTGTGACGTTCTTCGGCTTGCGGACAAAGGGCACCTCGCCCGGCGTGTACTCAAAGTCGGTGTTGGGCAGGAAGTTCTGCTGGCTGACGGTTGAGCCGTAGCCGCCTATGGAGGCGCCGGTGACGCTCTCGCCTCGCCACGAGACTTGCTTGTAGCTGCCCGACTGGGTCTGGTTGAAGCCGACAAGGAGGTTGCCGCCCTCGTAGTAGAAGGGCTCGTCGAAGGTGACGGTCATCTTCTTGTTGACGACAGAGAGGCTGCCGGAGTACACCTTGTCGAGCTCGTCCCAACTCTTAAGGGAGCTGATGGTCTTGCCGCTGACCACGCCCAGATAGACGTCGAACTTCGCGGCGCCCCAGCTGGCGGAGCTCTCCGAGGCGGTAAACGTCATGCCCGAGATGGTGGAGAAGGCCATGTCCTCTATGTTGGCCTCTGCGATGACAAACTGACTCTTGGTGAGATTGTCCGTCCAGTAACCGTAGATGGGTACTACGCCGTTGGTCAGGCTTTGCGATACGACGAGCGTTGCCGTCAGTTCGCTGTTGTTGTAGTATTCACCATCGGAGTTGACGAAGCAGAAGGTGAAGATGAATGTGCCAGTCTGTTGGGGAGTGTACGGGACGGTAACGTCCTGCGTTGCCCCGCCGGGGATGACGACGCTTTCACACTCGATGAGGTAGTCGTCGTCTTCTTGTCTCAGGCAGAGCCAGATGTCGCCGTCGTAGGGGTCGGCGCTGTTGTTGGTGATGTTGAAGGTAACGTTCACCGTGCTGCCCGGCTCGACGGCGGTTTCGCTCAGCGTGATGCTGTTCAGCGTGAGGTCGTTGGCGTTGGGCTCTATGCCGGCTGTCGTGCCGCTGGCTGTGGACTTCTGAATGCCGACGACGGCATCCTGTCCGTAGTGGAAGCCGTCGGTGGACGTGCTGCCGCCGATGCCCTGCTGGTCGGGGTCGAGAGCCGAGAGGACGAAGTAGTTGTCGCTCAAGCCGCCCCAACCCCAGTTGATGTGGAAGAAGTCGGTATTCGACTCGAACTTGTAGCCGTCGCATACGAACTCGTGTCCGCCACCCGAGGAGAGGCCTCCGTAGCAGACGGGGCGGTTGTGCGACACTTCGTGATAGATCATGTCAGTCCAATTCTCGTAGGTATATGAGCTGCGCGACACGAAGCGTGTGGTGTAGGGATTGTAGTCGAAGTAATCGCGGAGTGCAATCGCCACGTCTTCTGTGTAGGCGCCTGACGATTCGTCGTAGTCCATTTTGACAGCGTAGCCGCAATACTTCATCAGGGTAGCCACGGCGGTTGCCTCTGTCGTGGAGTAGCTGCCCTGGTAGCCGTTCTTCATGTGCGTCCAGTCGAAGGTGACGGGGGGCAGTGAGGGCAGGTTCAGTCCCAGCGAGTAGGTGGTGTAGCCTGGTATGGTAGCGGTCGGTTCCTGCGGCCATTTGTGGTAGTTCATCACCTGGGCCATCGCTGTTGCCACGCAGCCGGTGGCGCATCTGCCGCTGCCGCCCCAACTGGTGTAGGTGGGGCAGAGGTTGTTGTACGGCGTGCTCTGGTTCCACTTTGTCTTGACCAGGGGAGCTACGGGGTTTGTGCTGTGCGTGCCGACCTTGTTGCGGGGGCGTGTGGCACTGGCCTTCGGAGCGCCGTGCTGCTGCAGCCAGGCTATCTCGTCGGCGTAGCCTTGCAGCCAGGCTCTCATGTTGTCGGGGATGCTGTCCAGGTCGATGTTGCCGCTCTCGCTGAAGCCGAGGACGGGGCGAGTGCGGTCGTCGTTGGAGACGATGACGAAGCCGCCGTCGTTCTCTACGTTGAAGACATAGAGCCCGCTCACCTTGCCTTGCAGGCGGAGCTGAGGCGTCTGTCCCTTTGCCTTGCGAGGCCGCCCGGAAACTGATGTCTGGTCTGTCAGGAAATCGAGAGCCTGCTCCTGGGCCTGCTCCGGAGTGATGTCTTCTGCCCACGTGCTGCTCACGCAGAACAAGGCAAGAAGCAATGCCATCATGGTTTGTGTGAAGGTTGTTTTTCTGTTCATTTCTGTGGTTTTGTTATGTCGAATCACCTGTATCTTTGTCTAAAAAAGACAAAGCGGGCGCAAAGATACGAATTTTTCCACTAACGGCCAAAAAGATTTTGATTTTTTAGGGCGAATTGTTCCACATTGCATTCCGCAGGGGCATTTACGTCGCGTCCGGAAACGCCTCGTGAGGCATCGGCCGTTCCTTGCTGTAGCGTCGTCCGTTCCTTGCTGTAGCGTCGTCCGTTCCTTGCTGTAGGAAGCGACGTTCCTTGCTGTGGCATAAATTCCCCCTAAAAGGGGGGAGGGGGCTAATAAGGCTAATAAGGCCAATAAGGCTAATAAGGCCAATAAGCCCTTCTCAGTAGCATAAAATTCCCCCTAAAGGGGGTTAGGGGGTCTTCTATGGCGTATATCGTGAAACACAAAACCCCTCCGCCGATATTGCTATCAGCAGAGGGGCTTAATGCGTGGTGATTGAAGCGAGGGGGATTGGCCCTCAGTCTTCAACCTTCAATGTGCGATTATTCCTCGCCCAGGAGAATCTTCATCATCTCGCAAGCGGAGTAGGGGACGGGAGTGCCGGGGCCGAAGATGCAGGCCACGCCGGCCTTGTACAGGAAGTCGTAGTCCTGTGCGGGGATGACACCGCCGGCGGTGACCATGATGTCCTCGCGGCCCAGCTTCTTCAGCTCCTCGATGAGCTGAGGAATCAGCGTCTTGTGGCCGGCTGCCAGTGAGCTGGCACCCACGATGTCCACGTCGTTCTCCACTGCCTGACGGGCTGCCTCGGCGGGCGTCTGGAACAGCGGTCCCATATCCACGTCGAAGCCACAGTCGGCGTAACCCGTGGCAACTACCTTCGCGCCACGGTCGTGACCGTCCTGTCCCATCTTCGCAACCATGATGCGGGGGCGACGGCCTTCCTTCTTGGCAAATTCGTCGGTCATGGCACATGCCTTGTCGAAGAACTTGTCATTCTTGCTTTCACTTCTATACACGCCTGAAATGGTTCTGATTACTGCTTTGTAACGGCCCACGATAGCTTCGCAGGCATCGCTGATTTCACCCAGTGTGGCCCTGTGGCCTGCGGCACGGACGGCGAGGTCGAGCAGGTTGTCCTTGCTCTTCTTGCCTTCGTTGAACTCGCGCACGCACTCGGTGATGGCCTCCAGATCTTTCTTCACCTGAGCCTCGTCGCGATGTGCACGGAGCTCCTTCAGGGAAGCCTCCTGCTGCAGACGTACGGCGGTGTTGTCGATCTCGAGGATGTCGATGGGATCCTCGTGGTCGAGGCGGTACTTGTTCACGCCGACGATGGTCTGTACGCCGCTGTCGATGCGGGCCTGTGTGCGGGCCGAAGCCTCCTCGATACGCATCTTGGGCAGGCCGGTCTCGATAGCCTTTGCCATGCCGCCAAGCTTCTCGATCTCCTGGATATGCTCCCAAGCCTTGTGATACAACTCGTAGGTGAGTTTCTCCACATAGTAAGAGCCTGCCCACGGGTCGATATGCTTGCAGACTTGCGTCTCGTTCTGTATGTAAATCTGCGTGTTACGTGCGATGCGGGCACTGAAGTCGGTGGGCAGCGCGATGGCTTCGTCCAGGGCGTTGGTGTGGAGGCTCTGGGTGTGGCCAAGCACGGCAGCCATGGCCTCGATACAGGTGCGGCCCACGTTGTTGAAGGGGTCTTGCTCCGTCAGAGACCAGCCGGACGTCTGCGAGTGCGTACGCAGGGCCATCGACTTCGGGTTCTTCGCTCCGAAGCTCTTCACAATCTTTGCCCACAGCAGACGACCTGCACGCATCTTCGCGATTTCCATGAAGTGGTTCACACCGATGGCCCAGAAGAATGAGAGGCGAGGTGCGAAGGCGTCCACGTCGATGCCTGCATTGATACCTGCACGCAGGTAGTCCATGCCGTCGGCCAGCGTGTAAGCCAGCTCGATGTCGGCCGTTGCGCCGGCTTCTTGCATGTGATAGCCCGAGATGGAAATGCTGTTGAACTTCGGCATCTTCTGAGAGGTGTACTCAAAGATGTCGGCGATGATCTTCATAGAGAATGCGGGCGGATAGATGTAGGTGTTGCGCACCATGAATTCCTTCAGGATGTCGTTCTGGATGGTACCTGCCATCTCCTCCAGCTTCGCTCCCTGCTCCAGGCCTGCGTTGATGTAGAAGGCCAGGATGGGCAGCACGGCGCCGTTCATCGTCATGGAGACGGACATCTTGTTCAAGGGAATGCCGTCGAACAGGACTTTCATGTTCTCCAGCGAGCAGATGCTCACGCCGGCCTTACCTACGTCGCCCACCACGCGCTGGTTGTCGGGGTCGTAACCTCTGTGCGTGGGAAGGTCGAAGGCTACGGACAGACCCTTCTGTCCGGAAGCAAGGTTGCGGCGATAGAACGCGTTGCTCTCTTCGGCCGTAGAGAAGCCGGCGTACTGGCGGATAGTCCACGGGCGGAAGGGGTACATCATGCTGTACGGGCCGCGGAGGAAGGGAGGAATGCCTGCAGCGAAATTCAAGTGCTCCATGCCCTCGAGGTCTTCCTTCGTATATACGGGTTGAATGTCGATCTGCTCAGCCGTCTTCCAGTTGGCTGTGATGCCATTCTCCTTTTGCCACTGCTGGCCGTTCTTCTCCTGAATGCCAGCGTAGATATCTATGTCTTTAAATGATTTGCGTGCCATAATCAGATTCCGAGTTTTGCGTTGTACTCCTTGAGAGTCTCAAGCTGGTTAGACCTTACGTGGATAAAGTTCTCGATGCCTGCTGCCTTGAGGTCTTCCGTGCAAGCCGGCGCGCCAGCTACGACGTAGAGAGCGCGGCCGTTCAGGTACTTGAAGGCAGGGATGGCATATTCTGCATACTCGTCGTCGCTCGAGCAAATGACTACGATGTCGGCACCTGCGGCGAGGGCTGCGTCAACGCCTTCCTCGACGGTCTTGAAGCCGAGGTTGTCGATGACCTGATAGCCTGCAGCGGCCAGGAAGTTGCAGCTGAACTGAGCGCGAGCCTGACGCATAGCCAGGTTGCCGATGGTCAGCATGAAGGCGACAGGCACCTTCGCTGCCTTTTCGGTCTTGAGGCGAAGCTCCTCGAAGTCGCTTGCCAGGCGGGAGGTCTTGATGGCTGGAATCTCGCTCTCGCAACCGCATGTCCCGTCTGTTGCGTTGCCAGCGCAACATGCCGTGCGCGGCTCCTTGCCTTCGCTCTTCTCAGTGAAGTTGGGGAACTGATTCGTGCCGAGCAGGAACTCTTTGCGCTTGTCAGCGTTGGCATGACGGGTTGCGTTCGTCTCGTTGATGGTTTTCTGTACAGTACCTGCCTTGGCGGCTGCCAGGAAGCCACCCTCTTCCTCTACTGACAGGAAGAGTTTCCAGGCCTGACCTGCCAGGGCGGAGGTCAGCTCCTCGATGAAGTAGGAACCGCCTGCGACGTCGACCATGCGGTCAAAGTGGCACTCGTCCTTCAGCAGCAACTGCTGGTTGCGGGCGATGCGTTCCGCGAAGTCGGTCGGTACTTCGTAAGGCTCGTCGAAAGGTGTCACGACGATGCTGTCCACGCCTCCGAGGGCAGCAGACATGGTCTCGGTCTGCGAACGGAGCATGTTGACGTAGCTGTCGAAAAGCGTCATGTTGTAAGTCGTCGTGAAGGCGCAGACGTGCATCTTTGCGCTCTCCTTGCAGGGCGTGTACTGGCTGACAATCTGTGCCCACAGCATGCGGGCGGCACGCAGTTTGGCTATTTCCATGAAATAGACGCCGTTGATGCCGAGGTTGAACTTGATGCTCTGGGCTGCCAGCTCGGGAGCAACGCCTGCCTCCGTCAGCTCCGTCAGATACTCGTTGCCCCATGCGAGGGTATAGCCGAGGTCTTGATAGCTGTAAGCGCCCGCGTTGGTGAGCTTGTAGGCATTTACTGCGATGGGACGGAACTTGGGATAAGCGGCAAACGTTTCCACGAGAGCCTTTGCATTCTTCAGCTTCTCGGTCGTGTCCTTGCCCTTCATGAGCATCTTCTCCAGCGGGTCGAAACTGAGGCTGCCCTCAACCTTCTCGGCGTCGGCGCCTTTCTTCTGGAAGTAAGCCACGAGAATTTGAGCGAGCTCGAGCGCCTTGCACTGACAAGTGCAGAAATTCAATTCGACGCAGTCCACGTAGATACCCTCGAGCAGCGTCTCGATGTAGTCTGCACTCACCTTCTCCGAAGGGATGCAGAAGCCGAGACTCGTCACGCCCTTGTTCAGCACGTCGAGTGCCTTCGCATTGGCCTCCTTGGGGCATTCGCACTTGATGTCCTGACGGACATACCATTCGTTGTCGGCGGCCTTGTTGCCGCGAACGTAGGGGAACTCGCCTGGGAGAGCGTTGACAAGCGGCAGCTTGTCTACATCTTCCTTCAGATAGAAGGGCTCCATGCTGAAGCCTTCATTGGTTCTCCATACCATTTTCTTCTGATAGTCCGCTCCCTTGAGGTCCACCTCAATCTTGTCGCGCCATTCCTGACGACTGGGCGCGGTAAAGTCAGAAAAGAGTTTTTCTTTACTATCTGCCATAATGTGATTAATAAAATATGTTATAGATGTGTTTCCACTTAAAAGCGCACAAAGGTACGCATTATTATGCAAACGACAAAACATTTCTGCCTAAAACGACAAATTCTTTTGCTTAAACGTAAGATTTGCTCTCTCTGCGTTGCAACCTACGTCATTATTTCGTACCTTTGCACCGCGTAAGAAGCGACAAATCGTAAATCACAAATCGTCAAATCGTAGATTGTAAATTGTCAAATTGTAGATTACCAGTTGTCAAATTGTAAATTGTAAATTGTCAAATTGTAAATTACTATAATGGATTGGTTGCAGCCTTTATTCTTCTCGACCGACAGCGTGGCTCACATCGTAATGCTCTATGCGTTGGTCATCTCCATCGGTCTTGGCTTAGGACGCATTAAGGTGGGCGGCATCTCGCTGGGCGTCACCTTCGTACTCTTCGCAGGTATCGTCGCCGGGCACTTCGGCTTCACAGGGACCTACAACGTGCTGACTTTCATTCAGGACTTCGGTCTCATCCTCTTTGTCTATTGCATTGGTCTGCAGGTCGGACCGGGCTTCTTCGAGAGCTTCAAGAAAGGCGGCGTGCAGCTCAACATGATGGCGCTGAGCATCGTACTGCTCAACGTGGTCTGCTGCATCGCTCTTTACTTCCTCGTCTTCTATGACGGAGGAGCTGCCATTGCTGATAATTCCCGCAAGCTTGCCATGATGGTGGGCGTTCTTTGCGGTGCCATCACCAACACCCCGGGCCTTGGTGCTGCTACGGAAGCCTGCAACCAAGTCTTCGGAGCGAATGCCCCTGCCATCGCCAACGGCTATGCCTGTGCCTATCCCCTTGGCGTCTTGGGCATTATCGGAGCAACCATTGGACTCCGCTTCCTCTGTCGTATCCGCTTGAAAGACGAGCAGAAGCAGATTGAAGAGGAGCAGGCTGCCAATCCTCATGCCACTCCGCATCGCATGACGCTCGTCGTGAAGAACGCCTACCTTGCTGGGCGCACCATCCTTCAGGTGCGTCAGTTCCTCGGGCGCGACTTTGTCTGCAGCCGTATCCTGCAGAACGGACACGTCAGCATACCTAATCGCGATACCGTCATCTCCGAGGGCGACAAGATGTATATCACTTGTGCTCAGGACGATGCAGAGGCAATCCGCGTCTTCATAGGACCTGAAGAGAGCGTCGTCTGGGAAGAGCAGGACGTGCCCATGGTCAGCAAGAATATCCTCGTCACTCAGCCTTCCATGAACGGCAAGACGTTTGGCCAGATGCACTTCAGCTCTGTCTATGGCGTCAATGTCACACGTATCCGTCGAGGCGATATGGACCTCTTTGCCGAGCGCAACCTAAGGATGCAGCTGGGCGACCGCATCGTCGTGGTCGGGCCCGAGGATGCAGTCGACCGCGTGGCCCGCAAGATGGGCAACAGCGTCAAGAGCCTCAATCATCCCAATCTTGCGGCCATCTTCATCGGCATCTTTGTGGGCATCATCTTCGGCGCCATACCCATCGCCATTCCTGGTGTCCCCACACCCGTCAAACTCGGTCTGGCAGGCGGTCCGCTCATTGTCGCCATCCTCATCGGCCGCTTCGGATACAAGGCAAAACTCGTCGCATATACCACCACCAGTGCCAACCTTATGCTTCGCGAGATAGGCCTCGCGCTCTTCCTCGCCAGCGTCGGCATCAAGGCGGGCGCAAGCTTCGTCAGCACCGTCGTCGAGGGCGATGGCCTGACTTACGTCTGGTGCGGATTCTTGATTACCGTCCTGCCCATCCTCATCGTGGGAATCGTGGCGCGACTGTTCTATAAAATCAACTATTTCACTCTGATGGGCATGATAGCTGGCAGCTGTACCGACCCCCCAGCCCTCGCTTTCGCCAACCAGACGGCAGGCAACGACGCCCCCGCGGTGGGCTATAGTACCGTCTATCCCCTCAGCATGTTCCTGCGCATCCTCACGGCCCAGCTCATCATCCTCCTGCTCTGCTTCGTCTGACGCCACCTGCCACTTCGTCTGGCGCCACCTGCCATTTCGTCTGACACCACCTGCTCTGCTTCGTCTGGCGCCACCTGCTCTGCTTCGTCTGGCGCCACCTGCCGCGTCGCCCGACGCCACCTGCTCTGCTTCGTCTGGCGCCACCTGCTCTGCTTCGTCTGGCGCCACC
>CAMJOE010000019.1:0-28593 GCA_946407485.1 uncultured Prevotellaceae bacterium
CTATGAACATCAAGCAGAGAAGAACCATCCGCAAATACACTCAGCAGCCCGTCAGCGACGAGCTGCTGAATCGGTTAATAGAGGATGCCTCGCGGACACAGACCATGGGCAACCTCCAGCTATACAGCGTTGTGGTGACGCGTTCGGCAGAGAAGAAGGAACAGTTGGCCCCCGCCCATTTCTTCCAGCCGATGGTGACGCAGGCTCCCGTAGTCCTGACCATTTGTGCCGATTTCCGCAGGACCACCGACTGGTGCTTGCAGAGAGAGGCTAGTCCGGGCTACGACAATGCCTTGAGTTTCCTCAATGCCGCCACCGACGCTCTGCTCTTCACCCAGACATTCTGTTGTCTGGCAGAAGAGGAAGGGCTCGGCATCTGTTTTCTCGGCACGACGATTTATCAGCCCCAGGCCATCATCGCAACTCTCGAACTGCCCGAACTCGTCTTCCCTGTTGCCACGCTGACTGTCGGCTGGCCTGCAGAGAAACCTCGGCAGACTGACCGCCTGCCCCTCCAAGCCATTATGCATCAGGAGACCTACAATCCCTTCACCTCTGAGCGCATCGATGCCTGCTACAAGAGGCGCGAGTCGCTGGCCGCCAACAAGCACTTCGTGGAAATCAACGAAAAGCAGACGCTTGCGCAGGTCTTCACCGACATCCGCTATACGCGAAAGGACAACGAGGCGATGTCTGAAGTCCTGATTGCCACGCTCGCTCAGCAGAAGTTCATGAAGGTGGAAGGCTTTCCGGGCGGCATCATTCCCTCCGTCGTGGAGCGTAGGCCGGAAGTCTTGGAGTGCGACGTCGTTCGCTTTCAGAACAAGAAAGAGAAGTGGGTGGCTTTTGTCGGCATGCTCGATGGCGTTCCCTACGAAATCTTCACTGGTCTGCAGGACGACGAGGAAGGCATTGCCATCCCTAAGAGCGTCTCGAAAGGCTTCATCATCAAGCACTACGACCGCGAGGGGCAGAAGCGCTACGACTTCCAGTTCGTCAACAAGCGTGGCTACAAGACCACCATCGAGGGCCTGAGCGAACGCTTCAACCCCAAGTACTGGGACTATGCGAAGCTCATCAGCGGCGTGCTTCGCTATCGCATGCCCATCGACCACGTCATCCGTCTCATCACGTCCCTACAACTTGAGAACGACACGATGAATTCCTGGACAGCAGGCGTGGCTCGTGTCCTGAAGAAGTACCTGCCCGAGTCGCAGCAGACGCCTGACGACGAGGATGCCGATACTTAAAAGTCGACATAAACCAGAATCGTACGAATTACACGAATGTAGCAAGGGAATAATTCGTCTAATTCGTACAAATCGTTGTGAAGGAACCAGCAGTCCGTTTAATTCGTAGTAGTGAATATGGAAGCGAACAAGTGTGCAGAGATAGCAATCAGCCGCATCAAGGTGCGTGCCTATCATGGCTGCCATCCGCAGGAGCGGACGGTAGGCTGCGACTTCTATGTCAGCATTGTTGCTCAGGTGGAGGTGGAGGCCTCGGCATGGAGGCACGACCGGCTGGAAGGCACAGCAGACTATTCCCGCTTCGTCAGCATAACGAAAAGGGAGATGGCAAAGCCCTCCAATCTCCTCGAGCATGTTGCAGCCCGCATTGGCTCGGCAGTCCTCGAGGAATGTCCCCAAGTCATGAAGGTAAGCGTGGCAATCGAGAAGGAGAACCCGCCGCTCGGCGTCCTTTGCGGAGGCGTTTGCGTTAAAATAGAGCAAAAAAGGTAAGGAGTGCTGTGGCCGAGACGCCCTCGTACTTTTGAAACGTTTCAAATAGGAATGTACAGCGGCAGGCCATTTCCTGCACCTTTCTTGCCACTTTACTCAGCAACTTGAAAAAAAACTTGCCACTTTGCTTTCCTTTTTTGGAAAGTTATCGTATCTTTGCACCGTCTTAGTAAATTATAATGGGCGAGAGATTCAGCATCATATATAGTGAAGAGGCAATGACGTTTCTCAAATCGCTGCCGAAGAAGGCCAGCGAGAAGATTGCTTACAATATCTCCAAGAGCATGATATTCACTGATAGTGATCTGTTCAAGAAGCTCGATGGTACAGACATTTGGGAGTTCCGTACCCAGTACAATGGCATCAAGTATAGGCTGTTGGCCTTCTGGGACACAGAAGAGGGTACTTTGGTCATTGCCACTCACGGATTTATAAAGAAGAGCCAGAAGACGCCTGTTAAGGAAATTTCAAGGGCAGAGGCAATAAGGAAAGCGTATTTTATTGAAAAGAATAAAGAGAAGAAATGATGAAGTATTATACACATGATGAAATGCTCAACGATGTGGTCGGCGAGCGAGGTACCGTTATGCGCGACGAGTTCGAGGCCAGACTGAAGGCAGAGGTTGAGGCATACAAGATAGGTATTGCCATCAAGCAGACTCGGCAAAAGCAACGCCTCACGCAAAAGCAATTGGGCGAACGGATGGGCGTTCAGGAGGCGCAGGTCTCCAAGATAGAGAGTGGCAGGAGCGTAACCTTTGCCACTATCGTTAAAGCTTTTAGGGCACTTGGCGCGAAATCGGCAAGCCTCGACTTAGGCGGGTTGGGACGTGTCGCTTTGTGGTGAACTGCAAACAATAACACAAAATACAGTGAACATAATGAAAAAGAAAGTAAGATTCAGTCTCGTCTATAGAGACATGTGGCAGAGCAGCGGCAAGTTTCAGCCGCGCAAGGATCAGTTGGCACGCATCGCGCCCGTCATCATCGAGATGGGTTGCTTCGACCGCGTGGAGACCAATGGCGGTGCCTTCGAGCAGGTGAACCTGCTGGCAGGCGAGAACCCCAACGAGGCGGTGCGCGCCTTCTGCAAGCCCTTCAACGAGGTGGGCATCAAGACACACATGCTCGACCGCGGCCTCAATGCCCTTCGCATGTACCCCGTGCCCGACGATGTGCGGCAGCTCATGTACAAGGTGAAGAAGAAGCAGGGCACCGACATCACCCGCATCTTCTGCGGCCTGAACGACGTGCGCAACATCATCCCCAGCATCAAGTGGGCCAAGGAGGGCGGCATGATACCGCAGGCCACGCTGTGCATCACCACCAGCCCCATACACACGGCCGAGTACTACGCCTCCATTGCCGACCAGCTGATAGCAGCCGGGGCAGCCGAGATCTGCCTGAAGGACATGGCCGGCATCGGTCAGCCCGCTATGCTCGGCAAGCTGACGGGCATGATAAAGCAGAAGCATCCCGACATCATCATACAGTATCACGGCCACAGCGGCCCCGGCCTCTCCATGGCCAGCATACTTGAGGTCTGCAACAACGGCGCCGACATCATCGACACCGCCATCGAGCCCCTCTCCTGGGGCAAGGTGCATCCCGACATCATCTCCGTGCAGTCGATGCTCAAGAACGAAGGCTTCGACGTGCCCGAAATCAATATGAACGCCTACATGAAGGCGCGGTCGCTCACGCAGGAGTTTATCGACGACTGGCTGGGCTACTTCATCAATCCCGCCAACAAGCACATGTCGAGCCTCTTGCTTCGTAGCGGCTTGCCCGGCGGCATGATGGGTTCCATGATGGCTGACTTGGGCGGCATCCAGAGCGTCATCAACAACCTGCGCAAGCAGAAGGGCGAACCCGAAATGAACACCGACGACATGCTCGTCGCCCTCTTCAACGAGGTGGAGCACGTCTGGCCGATGGTGGGCTATCCCCCATTGGTGACGCCCTTCAGCCAGTACACCAAGAACATCGCCCTCATGAACCTCCTCACCATAGAACAGGGCAAGGGACGCTTCGTGATGATGGACGAGGCGATGTGGGGCATGATACTCGGCAAGAGCGGCAAGGTGCCGGGGCAGATTGCTCCCGAACTGGTGAAGCTCGCCAAGGAGAAGGGCAAGGAGTTCACCGACATCGACCCGCACACACTCTATCCCAATGCGCTCGACGACTTCCGCAAGGAGATGAAGGAGAACGGCTGGGACTGCGGACAGGACGACGAAGAGCTGTTCGAGCTGGCCATGCACCCCGAGCAGTACCGCAACTTCAAGAGCGGACAGGCCAAGAAGAACTTCCTTGCCGACCTCGAGAAGGCCAAGGAGGCCAAGTTGAGCAAGTCCATCAAGCCCGAGGAGCTTGCCGCCTTCAAGCACGCCAAGGCCGACGCCGTGGTCAGCCCTGTGGACGGTCAGGTCTTCTACGAGTTCAAGGGCGACGGCGAAGGCATTCCCTGCCTCGAGCCCGCCATCGGACAGAAGTACAAGGACGGCGACATCCTCTGCTACGTGCAAGCCACATGGGGCGAGTTCATTCCCATCCCCGCAGGCATCGGCGGCCGCCTCGTCGATATCTCGGCCAAGAAAGCATCCCACGTCCGCCGCGGCGACACACTCGCCTGGATAGAGCGGGAAGCAGGTTAAACGGACTCTTGTCGGTACTGGTATCAGTAAGCGGCAACGGATTTGACAGATTTCGCTGATTCTGTGCTGCGGCATAGAAACTGTGCATGTTCGTTCGTGCATCCTGATATATATATAAAGGATGCACGAACGAACAAAACTTTATAGCGACGCACATAGCACTTGCCTTCCCGCGACACGTTGTCAGCCTTCCCGCGACACGTTGCTGTTTTCTTATAACATGTAATTGTCATGAATGGCGTGTCTAAAATGCCAATTAGAAGTATCTAATTTGCCGATTCGATATGCCTAATTTGCCAATTAGAAGTGTCAAGTTGTCAAACGCCACGTGTAGCATCTCCAATTCCCACACGTAGCACTTGCACTTCCCACGTGAAGCGTTCGCACTTCCCTCTGTTCTCGTTTTTCATCCTTCATTCTTTCATTTTTGATTTCTCTCTGCATCCATGCATCCATTTTGCAGTCAGCGAATTATATGCTTTTAGTGATGAGCAACGATTGTTTTTGACTACTTTTGCAATATTTTTCTTGCATTTCCTTTGCATGAATTGGATAATTTGCTATCTTTGCGGCATGATACCTATGTCATGTTGCTTTTTGTTTGGTGCAGGAGGCAGCAAAATATAGGAGTTGACGCATCCTTGCGTCAAGACAACAGCACTGGCAGCGGCTGGCAAACAACTTATTGGAAATAATCGAAGCGTTATGCTCTTTTCTTGCAAGCTGAAAACGTAGGAAACTTTCATCTTAGCAGAAAGCCCCGGAGGACCTACTAACGTAGGAACTCGGAGTAACAAGGAACTAAGCGTAGCAGCTTCACGCGACAGCGTGGAACTGTTCTTATTCATCTTGTTACTCGGGTTCATCCTACGTACCTCAGCTTGGAGATGTAGACATACAGTTCCACGCTTTCTTTGTGCCCGATAGTCAAGACTCAATGCATTACACATTATTAATTATTATAAACCACATTAAAAATAAATCTCTATGAAAAAGAAACTTTTACTATTTTTGTGTTTATGCCTATTTGATGGTATAAAAGCCTTTGCTTTAGATGCAGAAATAGACGGCATCTATTACAACCTCTTCTCCTATGATGGCGCTGTTGTGACCTCTCGGGGGTGGAATTCCTATTCTGGTTCAGTTGTCATTCCAGAGCTTGTCAGATATAACAGTAAGACTTATTTAGTGACAACTATTGGGAATGAGGCTTTTAAGAACTGTTCAAATTTAGTATCTATAACAATTCCATCTACTTTGAAACGAGTGAGGACTGGAGCTTTCTCTGGCTGTAGTTCATTGTCAAAGGTTATAGTGAAAGATATTGCTGCTTGGTGCGGTATTATTTATGACGGTGATGATTTTAATGGCGATTTCCCATTAGGGCTGAATCATGACACACATCTTTATAGTAACGATAATACAGAAATAACAGAGGTGGTCATCCCTGAAGGCGTAACAAGGATAGAGAAACTTGCTTTCCGCGATGCAGTGTTTGTCACTTCGGTAACTCTTCCCAGCAGTGTGACCTATATCGATGAGCAAGCATTCCGAGGGATGAATCGTTTAACTTCCATCAATATCCCTCAAGGTATCACATCTATAAAATCGAGCACTTTTCAAGATTGTAAAGCTTTGTCCGCCATCACCATACCTAACAGCGTGACCACCATTGATGGCCAAGCCTTCCTTGGTTGCTCTAACCTGACCTCAGTTACTATCCCGAACAGCGTGACAAGTATTGGCAATGAAGCATTCTATGGCTGCAGCAACTTGAACTCCATTACTATAGGTAGTGGTTTAAAAAGCGTCGGCGAAAGTGCTTTTCGTGGTTGTAATAATCTGAACTACGTAACTTTGCTCTGTGACAGTATCGGAAAATGGTTCAAAGGAATGACTTCTATTCAGAGAGTCGTTATAGGCAACAGCGTGACACACATCGACAGCCAAGCCTTCCAAGGTTGCAGTGGTTTAAGTACTGTCATCTTTGGCAATAACTTGACGAGCGTTGGCAAAGATGCCTTCGATGGAACTGCCTGGTATAACAATCAACCTGATGGTTTGGTATATACAGGAAAGATTGCTTATAAATACAAAGGCACAATGCCAACAGGAACAGAAATCGAGATAGAGGATGGAACAGTAGGAATAACGGAGCAAGCTTTCGCCAATTGTGGCGACCTGACATCCATCTCCATTCCGGGTAGTGTGACAAGAATCGGTGAGAAAACATTCAGCGGCTGCACAAGTCTGACATCCATCATTATTCCAAACGGCGTGATGAGTATTGGCAATGAAACCTTCAAGGACTGCAGCAGCTTGAGTTCAGCTACTATCGGAAGTGGCGTGACAACCATCGGCAACCAGGCCTTCTCCGGCTGTAGTAGCTTGCCCGCCATCACCATACCCAACAGTGTGACAAGCATCGACAGTCAGGCCTTCAAGGGTTGTAGCAGCCTGAGCTCAATCGTCATCCCCAACAGCGTGACAAGCATTGGCGATGAAGCCTTTAAGGATTGCGGCGGCGTGACTTCGCTCACTTTAGGAAATGGCTTGACAACAATAGGCGACAATGCCTTCGAGAATTGCTCCAGCTTAACCTCAATCACGATTCCCGACAGCGTGACAAGCATTGGTGCCTACGCCTTCAATGGCTGCGGCAATGTGACTTCCATCATCATTGGAAGCGGGGTAGAAACTGTCGGAGACTTCGCTTTCCAGAATTTTTGGGGCCTGACTGATGTCTATTGCTATGCTGAGAACGTTCCTGCTACAGGTGGCAATGCATTCAATCAATCATCAGCACTTGCCACGCTCCACGTCCCGGCATCTGCCATAGATGCTTACAACGCAGCTTCTCCTTGGAACAGTTTCAACTCTATTGAAGCTATCGACGACAGGACAGAGCAAACACTTGAACTTGCCGAGCTGCCAATGTTGAATAGCGGCAGTGCCACATATACGTTGCCCCAACAGACTGACCAAGGTCTCGCTCTGACTTGGAGCATTGCCGATGCCACCATTGCCAGCATCAGCGGATATCAGCTGACTCCCTTATCGGGCGGCACGACGACTGTCACCGCCACTCAAGCCGGCAACAGCCAATACCTGCCCTTCACCAAGTCTTACACCCTGACCGTGGCAGACGAGACACTGCTCAACAACAGGCTCTATGCCGAGACGGTCAAGCTGCGTGCAGGAGCATCAAAGACCTTTGGCCTAAAGCTCGACAATACGCTGACGTTCATCGCCGGCGAGTTCTATCTCCAATTGCCTGAAGGTGTAAGGATAGAAACAGACGAAGACGGCTACCCGATAGCTGAGCTTGTGAGCGGCCGCATCAATAGGCACTCGCTGGAAGTGAATCACGTGGGCAACGGCCTTTATCACTTCCTTTGCTACTCGAACAGGAACAACGCCTTTGTCGGTAACTCCGGCGACTTGATTACGCTCACGGTCACATGCGATGAAAATGTATTGTCAGACACCTACACTGCAACCATCAAAGACATCATGTTCTCCGACCAGGACATGCAACAGGTGGATTTGCTGGACAGCAGCTTCGACGTTGTAGTGACCGACATCATTCCAGGCGATGCCAATGGGGATGAGAAGATTAACGTGATGGATGTTGTGGAGATAGTAAGCTACATCATGTCTAATGCGTCAGATTCGTTTGTCTTTGCTGCTGCTGACATAGACGAGAACGGCACTATCAACGTGATGGACCTCGTCAATGTCGTGTCTCTCATCATGACGAACACCAACCAGCCTACAGCCGCTCCGAGGAGAAGGTCTGCAGCTCCGAAGCAAGCCGATGCAGTAACCGACGAACTGACTGTGGCAGACTTCTCCATAGCCGCAGGGGAGACTAAAGAAGTCTCCATGGTACTGGATAATCCGGTGAACGACTTCATCGCATTCGAGTTTTGGATGAGTCTGCCCGACGGTGTCCGTATCGCCTATGACGGAGGAGGTGAGCTCATGGCAACGCTCAATGCAGAGCGCGCCGGCGGACATGACTTCCTTGTGGAAGAGCCTAATGGCGACGGCATCTATCACTTCCTTTGCTACTCCGGCAGTAACAAGACTTTCAAAGGTAACAGCGGAGAGCTTGTCAACCTGACAATAACCTGTGCGGATGATGCGACAACAGGCGATGCCACAGGCACTATCTATGACATAATTTTCAGTGACCCCGACAAGAACGAAGTTGACCTCGCCAATTTGACCTTCAACATCTCTGTCACAGATGCAGGCACCGGCGGCTATGTGCTCGACGAAATCTCTTCCAAGGCAATCAAGGCAGGCACATACGGCAGAGTCATTCTCAAGCGCAGCTTTGCAGAGGGCTGGAATACAGTTTGTCTGCCCTTTGCCATTGACGATATTGAGGAAGTCTTTGGCACAGGTGCCAAGGCATACGAGTTTGATGATTTCGATGATGGCGAACTCGGCTTTGTTCCAGTCACATCGTTCGAGCCATGCACCCCATACGTCATCTACGTGCCCACAGCCATAACAGACGACATCATCCTGACCGACGTCTATATTGACGAGGAAGATACCGAGGCCGGCTATACTCGTGTGAACAGAAACTATTATTTCCGCGGCTCCTTTGCTCCTGTTGCTTCTGGCGAATGGACGAAGAAGAACAGCACAGACGACATCTTCGGTCTGACGGCAGACGGCAGGATTCGCAAGGCGGGGTCAGGGGCGTATATCAATGGCTTCCGCGCTTACTTCGACCTGCCTAAAGGCGCAGCCGTCAAGGGCTTTATCTTCGATGACGATGCCACAGGCATAGACAACGTAAATGCTAACCTTAACGAGTCTATCTTCAACCTTGCTGGTCAGCGCCTGAAGAAGGCTCAGAAGGGCATCAACATAATCAACGGCAAGAAAATACTCAAATAAGATGAAAAAGAATTATATGCGCCCCCAATCGTCAGCCATCAGCATACAATGCAGGATGATGCTGACAGAAAGTCGGTTCGACAACAATGCTGACGAACAATACATCACGCCAGATGACGAGGAATACAACGATGGCTTTACCGTAAAGGGCTACACTTGGTCACACTTCTCCGAGGAGTGGTAAACTCTATGTAGTTCCTAATTTTGCAAGTTTCCTTGTTATGTAGATAGAAGAAGACAGAAGAAGATATAGGAAGATAGAAGACATTAGTTTTGCAACAGATTAATCCAAGGGCAGAAGTATTGTCCTCTATCTTCTGCCGCTATAAGCGGCTATCTTCTTCGCTTCGTTTAGGAGCAGGCGGAGGCCTTATCTTCTGATATCTTCTTAAAATACAAGAAATAAATATATAATTATAGGTGTGAACTATGTTTATTCTTTCATAATTAAAGGTGATTTAATGATCTTCCAATTGAAAGATGCTGAAAGAGCCATACTTTGTTTGATTGAATGAAAAAAATAATAATAACCACCAAATAAACAAAAACATGAACCCAAAACAATTACTTTTGAGTTTGCTCGCGCTTTTAGGAAGCATTACGGCAAATGCCTACGATGCCACTGCCAAGATTAATGGCATCTATTACTATTTAGATTCATATAGAAAAACAGCGCAGGTAACTTATCAGAACAGTTATGGAACATATAATTTCTCTGAGATCCCAAGCGGAATTGACTATGTTGTTTACTATGGTGAAGATTATGGAGATGAAGACTTCTATAGTTATTACACCTCTGACATGACAGGTGCCATAAAAATCCCCAATACAGTAACTTATAACGGAACAACCTATCAGGTTACAGAGATTGGCTACAATGCATTCGATAATTGCTCTGTAACTTCTATTACCATACAAAGTAATAATATTACTATGATTAGCAGTTCTGCCTTTCGAAATTATAGAGGGGCACTTACAATAATGAATCAGGTTCCTTTTGTTAATCCAGGTAATGAAGATTATCCAGATGAATATCCATTTAATAGTTGTAAATATTCATCCTTAACATTAGGCCCTAATATTACTTCGATTGGATACTATGCTTTTGGTAGATGTTCAAATCTTGCGGTAATAGATATTAATGCTACAAACTTAACTTCTATTGGCTCCAGTGCCTTTTCTGGATGCGAAAAACTTAAGACTGTAAATCTGAGCAGTATTGCCAGTTGGCTGAATTGCACGCTTTCAAGCGAAAGTGCCAGTCCATTCTACAACGGAGCAGACCTGTATGTAGCTGATGAAGAGAAGACAACCATAGCTTTCCCTGTAGCAACATCTCAGATACCAGCGTACGCATTCTATGGATGCAATAATATTACATCTGTAACGATACCGGCCCAAGTAAGCAATATTGGCACTCGAGCCTTTGGTAACTGTCCTTCGTTAACAGCTATAAATGTTAATTCCAACAATAGTAATTATTGCACTGAGAATGGTATCTTATACAATGCCAATAAAACAACCTTATTGCAATGTCCTGCTGGCAAGAGTGGAGCTATTACATTACCTCAAACTGTAACAAGTATAAGCGATCAAGCCTTCGATGGTTGTTCTAAACTTACTTCAATCACACTACCAAGTTCACTGACTAGCATCGGTAGTTATGCATTCAGAGGTTGCACGGGACTTACTACAATCACTTTACCAAGTTCCCTGACAAGCATTGGCTATGAGGCATTCCGTGAATGTGGCCTTACGAATGTATGGTGTTATGCAGAAAATGTTCCCTCAACAGGACGCAATTTGTTTTATAGATCATCTATCTCTTCTGCCACACTTCATGTACCAGCAGTTTCTTTGGAGGCATACAGCACGACCGAACCTTGGAGCGGCTTTGGCACTATTATGCCAATCGAGACTATCGACGATAAGTCAGAGCAAACACTTGAACTTGCCGAATTACCAGCAATGACTTATGGAGATGCTGCCTACACACTGCCTGCAGCTACCGACGAGGAACTGCCTCTTATGTGGACGAGCGACAATATTGCTGTGGCTACTATTAGTGACAACACGCTTATCATCACTGGTGCTGGTACGACAACAATTACGGCTACGCAAGAGGGTAACAATTTCTACTGTCCTTTTTACCGCGAGTATGCGTTAACTGTCTCAAAAGCTATGTTAACCATTACAGCACAAGATTGCTCTAAGATGGTGGGTGAAGCCAATCCTGAATTTACCGTCACTTACGAAGGCTTTGTAAATGATGAAGACGAGTCGGTTCTGACCACTCTACCAACAATTAGTACCACGGCCGATGAGAGTAGCGTTAAAGGTACTTACCCTATCACAGTAAGTGGAGCAGAGGCAAACAACTACGACTTTACCTATATCCACGGCACTCTGACAATAATAGACGAGACACTGCCCAACAACAGGCTCTATGCCGAGACGGTCAAGCTGCGTGCAGGAGCATCAAAGACCTTTGGCCTAAAGCTCGACAATACGCTGACGTTCATCGCCGGCGAGTTCTATCTCCAATTGCCTGAAGGTGTAAGGATAGAAACAGACGAAGACGGCTACCCGATAGCTGAGCTTGTGAGCGGCCGCATCAATAGGCACTCGCTGGAAGTGAATCACGTGGGCAACGGCCTTTATCACTTCCTTTGCTACTCGAACAGGAACAACGCCTTTGTCGGTAACTCCGGCGACTTGATTACGCTCACGGTCACATGCGATGAAAATGTATTGTCAGACACCTACACTGCAACCATCAAAGACATCATGTTCTCCGACCAGGACATGCAACAGGTGGATTTGCTGGACAGCAGCTTCGACGTTGTAGTGACCGACATCATTCCAGGCGATGCCAATGGGGATGAGAAGATTAACGTGATGGATGTTGTGGAGATAGTAAGCTACATCATGTCTAATGCGTCAGATTCGTTTGTCTTTGCTGCTGCTGACATAGACGAGAACGGCACTATCAACGTGATGGACCTCGTCAATGTCGTGTCTCTCATCATGACGAACACCAACCAGCCTACAGCCGCTCCGAGGAGAAGGTCTGCAGCTCCGAAGCAAGCCGATGCAGTAACCGACGAACTGACTGTGGCAGACTTCTCCATAGCCGCAGGGGAGACTAAAGAAGTCTCCATGGTACTGGATAATCCGGTGAACGACTTCATCGCATTCGAGTTTTGGATGAGTCTGCCCGACGGTGTCCGTATCGCCTATGACGGAGGAGGTGAGCTCATGGCAACGCTCAATGCAGAGCGCGCCGGCGGACATGACTTCCTTGTGGAAGAGCCTAATGGCGACGGCATCTATCACTTCCTTTGCTACTCCGGCAGTAACAAGACTTTCAAAGGTAACAGCGGAGAGCTTGTCAACCTGACAATAACCTGTGCGGATGATGCGACAACAGGCGATGCCACAGGCACTATCTATGACATAATTTTCAGTGACCCCGACAAGAACGAAGTTGACCTCGCCAATTTGACCTTCAACATCTCTGTCACAGATGCAGGCACCGGCGGCTATGTGCTCGACGAAATCTCTTCCAAGGCAATCAAGGCAGGCACATACGGCAGAGTCATTCTCAAGCGCAGCTTTGCAGAGGGCTGGAATACAGTTTGTCTGCCCTTTGCCATTGACGATATTGAGGAAGTCTTTGGCACAGGTGCCAAGGCATACGAGTTTGATGATTTCGATGATGGCGAACTCGGCTTTGTTCCAGTCACATCGTTCGAGCCATGCACCCCATACGTCATCTACGTGCCCACAGCCATAACAGACGACATCATCCTGACCGACGTCTATATTGACGAGGAAGATACCGAGGCCGGCTATACTCGTGTGAACAGAAACTATTATTTCCGCGGCTCCTTTGCTCCTGTTGCTTCTGGCGAATGGACGAAGAAGAACAGCACAGACGACATCTTCGGTCTGACGGCAGACGGCAGGATTCGCAAGGCGGGGTCAGGGGCGTATATCAATGGCTTCCGCGCTTACTTCGACCTGCCTAAAGGCGCAGCCGTCAAGGGCTTTATCTTCGATGACGATGCCACAGGCATAGACAACGTAAATGCTAACCTTAACGAGTCTATCTTCAACCTTGCTGGTCAGCGCCTGAAGAAGGCTCAGAAGGGCATCAACATAATCAACGGCAAGAAAATACTCAAATAAGATGAAAAAGAATTATATGCGCCCCCAATCGTCAGCCATCAGCATACAATGCAGGATGATGCTGACAGAAAGTCGGTTCGACAACAATGCTGACGAACAATACATCACGCCAGATGATGAGGAATACAACGACGGCTTTACCGTAAAGGGCTACACTTGGTCACACTTCTTCGAGGAGTGGTAATGGCAAGCGAGTCAGATGTTATGCCAAACAAGGAAATGGAGTTTGATATCGTATCGAGATATAGCGTGGCAGTAATATCATAAATGCTCAAGGTTATAGTGAAGTAGCAACCTCTCTATACAATAAGGGAGTCACGAATTCGTTTCGGGGCTCCCTTTTCTTGTGCCGCTACACTCTCCAGATACCTTGATTGCTTTCCGTGTGCGGGCTTTTTATGCCTTTTTTGTTGCATTTTAATGCTTAAAACGGGGGTAAAATGTCCAAAAAGTATTACTTTTTATAAAATAAATGTGATTATGTGCTAATTATTCCAAAAAATGTTATTACCTTTGCGGCTCGAATTGTGTTCTTTGCACTACGACTATACATTATTATATATATAATATATATAGGACAACGGACAAGGGACAACAGACAACAGTCAAGAGACAACGGACAACAGTCACGAAACGAGAGTCAACAGTTAACGGAAATAGTCGGTAGTTGGCAGTCAGTTGTCAAACACGAAGAGAAATTTAACAGTTTAAAGATGTTTATATACAAAAAATTAAGTCTTGTCGCGGCTTTGCTGTTCTGGACTGTCGGGATGGCAATGGCGCAGACAACAGTGTCAGGAACGGTGTTCTCTGCCGACGACAACGAACCCTTGATGGGCGCAAACGTCTTGGTGGAAGGAACACAGAACAGGGCCATTACGGACCTCGACGGTAAGTTCACGTTGAACGATGTCAAGTCGAATGCCGTTTTGGTAGTGTCTATGATTGGTATGCGCACCGAGAAGGTGAAGGCCAAGAACGGTATGCGCATCATGATGCAGGCTGAGGACGTGCAGATGACGGAGGTCATCGTGAACGGACAGCAGCAAATCGACAAGCGACTCTTTACGGGTGCGGCCACGACGGTGGATGCCGAGAAGATCAAGCTCTCGGGTCTTGCTGATGTGAGTCGTTCGCTGGAAGGACGTGTTGCCGGTGTGCAGGTGACGAACGTGACGGGCACCTTTGGTGCTTCGCCTAAGATTCGTGTCCGTGGTGCTACGTCCATCTATGGTAACTCGAAGCCCCTGTGGGTGGTGGATGGCGTCATCTATGAGGACAACGTCGATGTCAGTGCCGACGACTTGGCATCTGGCGACGCAAAGACCCTCATCTCGTCTGCTGTCGCAGGCTTGAACTCCGACGACATCGAGTCATTCACGGTCCTCAAGGACGGCTCCGCTACCTCAATCTATGGTGCCCGCGCCATGGGTGGTGTGATTGTAGTGCAGACGAAGCGCGGTGCGAAGGGTCACGCCAGTGTGAACTACACCGGTGAGTTCACCTCTCGCCTCAAGCCCAGCTACAACGACTACAATATCATGAACTCCCAGGAAGTGATGGGCGTCTATAAGGAGATGTACGACAAGGGCTGGCTGCAGCTCGACAACATGGTCAACGCTCAGAACACGGGCGTCTATGGCTATATGTTCCAGCAGCTTCGTGCCTACGATCCCTTGACGGGCAAATATGGTCTCCAGAACACCGAGGCCGCTCGCAACGCCTATCTGCAGGCTGCTGAGTTCCGCAACACCGACTGGTTCGACCTCCTCTTCACCAACAAGGTGCAGATGAATCACTCCGTCAGCGTCAGCGGCGGTACAGACCGTTCGCAGACCTACTTCTCGATGTCTGTCCTCACAGACCCCGGGCAGTTCGTCAACCGCAGCAGCGTGAACCGCTACACGTTCAACGGCAACACCTCCTACGACATCTTGAAGGACCGCAAGGGCTGCAACCTGCTCTCCGTCAAGCTTGCTGCACAGGGCAGCTACCGTAAGCAGGAGGCTCCGGGCTCGCTGAACCGTACGACCGACGTCGTGACTGGTGAGGTGAAGCGCGACTTCGACATCAACCCCTTCAGCTTCGCTATGAACACCAGCCGCTGCCTCGATCCAAACATCAATTATACGCGTTTCTACACAGGCTTCAACATCTTCGACGAGCTGGAGTACAACTACAACGACATCAACGTGACCGAGCTGATGTTCCGCGGCGAACTGGAGTACAAGCCCACGAAGGCATGGCGCCTGAACGGACTCATCTCTTCCCGTATCTCTCACACCAAGCGTCAGCACAACGTGATGGACAAGGCCAACCAGGCTAATGCCTATCGCGCCGGTGTCGATGAGCAGGACGACAACTCCACGATTCGCGACAACAACAGCCTCCTCTACACCGACCCCGACAACGAGCTGGCTCTCCCCGAATCCATCCTGCCTACGGGCGGCATCAAGTATCAGTACGACGACAATATGCGCTCGAATACCTTCCGCTTCATGACGAGCTACAACAATGTCTTCAACGACTTGCACACGCTCAACGGCATGGTCGGCACAGAGTACTCCTCCGTTCGCCGTACTGCCACGACATGGACGGGCTGGGGCTATCAGTTCGACAATGGCGGCATTACCTATACGCCGTACCTCTGGCTCAAGCAAATGAACGAGGAGAACACCGAGTACTTCGGCGAGTCCTATACGCTGACCAACACCCTGGCTTACTACGGTCAGGTGAACTATAACTTCGACCAGCGCTACACCCTGAACGGCACAATTCGCTACGAAGGCACGAACCGCCTGGGCAAGAGCCACCAGAGCCGTTGGCTTCCCACCTGGAACGTATCAGGCGCTTGGGACGTCTCCAACGAGAAGTTCATGGAACGCACCAAGTCCTGGCTCTCGCAGATGAAGCTTCGTGGCAGCTACTCGCTGACTGCCGATACAGGTCCATCATGGGTGACGAATGCTGAGGCCATCTTCATGACGAAGAACTCTTGGCGTCCCTTCACCTCGGCTGCTGAGTCGCAGATCTACATCTCCTCACTTGGCAACTCAGAGCTGACCTACGAGAAGAAGCACGAATGGAACTTCGGCGTTGACCTGAGTTTCCTGAAAGACCGCATCGCCGTGACTTTCGATGTCTATGGACGTCACAACTACGACCTGATAGGCCGCACCTATACGCAGGGTGCCGGCGGCGAGATTGCCAAGTATGCCAACGTGGCCGACATGGAGTCGCATGGCGTCGAACTCGGCCTCTCTACCGTCAATATCGACAAGGCAGGCTTCAAGTGGACCTCCGACTTCATCTTCTCGAAGGCAAAGAACAAGATTACCTCTCTCGAGGTGGCCAGCCGCGCCGTCGACCTCGTGACGGGTCAGGGCTATGCCATTGAAGGTTACCCCGTTCGCTCTATCTTCAGCTATCAGTTTGCAGGTCTCAACTCAGAGGGTCTGCCACAAGTTTACAACGAGGCATGGAACAAGACTATCGGCGACGTAAACTTCCAGGAGACAGAGGGTCTGGACCAGTTCCTCGTCTATGAAGGCCCGTCCGACCCGACCTTCTACGGCTCGTTCAACAATACCTTCAGCTACAAGAGCAAGAGCTGGGGCAGCCTCTCGCTCGACCTCTTCCTTACCTACGCAGGCGGAAATGTAGTGCGTCTCGACCCCGTATTCTCCTACGCTTACAGCGACCTCTCTGCTCTGCCT
The DNA here is from genome assembly GCA_946407485.1 of uncultured Prevotellaceae bacterium. GTDB lineage: Bacteria > Bacteroidota > Bacteroidia > Bacteroidales > Bacteroidaceae > Physcousia. Next base: position 17,224 of record CAMJOE010000019.1, read on the forward strand.
CGCGAGTTCAAGAACCGTTGGGTTATGTCCGGCGACGAATCCGTGACGAATATCCCCGTCATCGCATCCCGCAACCAGGTGGACCGCTACGGTGGCACTACGATGCGTACGGCTTACAACGCCTACAACTACTCAACAGAGCGTATTGCAAACGGCGACTTCATCCGTCTGAAGGAAGTGGCCCTCACATACGTTTTGCCCGACGAGTGGCTCAAGAAGACGACGTTCATCAACCGCGCCTCTTTGAAGGTGGCCGCCACAAACCTCTGTCTGCTCTATGCCGACAAGAAGCTGAACGGCCAAGACCCCGAGTTTATCAATTCTGGCGGTGTGGCTGCACCTATCTCCAAGCAGTTCACGGCTACCGTACGTTTAGGATTCTAATGTAATGAATAAAGAAATATGAAGGATATGAATAGAAATATATACGGCCTCTTTGCTCTCTGCCTGCTCTGCATCATGACTGTGAGCTCATGCAAAGACCTGGACGAGGCTCCCGACAACCGTACGGAAATCGATACAGTCGATAAGGTTCAGCAGCTGCTCACCTCGGGTTATCCCGTCAGCGTGCCTGCTGTCATCTGTGAACTCAGTGGCGATAACCTCATCGACAACAACGTTTGCGTCCCTGCTACCCACAACGATGCCTACGCTCATTTCCACGAGCAGGCCTACGAATGGGAAGACATCGACAACTACAGCACTGGTGAGGACGATACGCCTTATACCGTTTGGGAATCATATTATCAGGGCATAGCCGTAGCCAACCATGCTATCGAGGCTATGCGCGAGATGAGCAAAGACCCTGCTCACGACCGCGACCTGGCTCACTCTTGGGGTGAGGCACACTTGCTTCGCGCTTATCTCCATTTCGTACTCGTGAACGTCTTTGCCGAAGCATATAAGGACGAGACACTGAGTGCCGGCGATGTGGGCATCCCATACGTCAGCGAGGTGGAGAAGACGGTTACCGTCGATTACAGCGACCCCAAGTACCGTAAGAGCGTGGCTGAAGTCTATAGACTTATCGAGAAGGATATCCTCGAAGGTATCGACCTCGTTGACGATGCCAAGTACAAGGTGCCTGCCTACCACTTCAACCGCAATGCTGCCAATGCCTTGGCTGCCCGCTTCTATCTCTACAAGCGCGACTACGAGAAGTGCGTGAAGTATGCAACCGCCGCTCTGGGTACGAATCCTGCTTCCTCTCTCCGTAAGTGGGCAACCATGAGTGCCAACACCATCAACACCCTGCTCAATGACTACAACGACGAGACAGCTCCCTGCAACTATATGCTGCAGACCACTTACTCGTTGTTCGACCGCATGCTCTCAGCTTGCCGCTATGCTATCAACAAAGGCAGCAAACCCGAGAATGTGGACAACACTCAGGACATCCTCTACGAAGGTGGCGGCCCGAACTGGAACAGCCGACTCAAGGCCTTCGACGGTAAGATTTATCGTTGGGGCGCAGGCTCGGAATATGGCTCTTGGCTGTTCCGCGTCTATGAGTACTTCGAATACACCGACAAGATTGCCGGCATCGGCTATGTCCACATCATTTATCAGCCCTTCACAGCTGAAGAAACTTTGCTGTGCCGCGCAGAAGCAGAGGTTTATCTCGGTCAGACAGACAAGGCTCTTGCCGACCTTGGCTTCTGGACAGCTTCTCACATGGTGGACGAGCCTCTCACACAGGACGGCATCAATCGATTCTACAAGGGTGAGCCCTCAAAGAACATCTACGTCAGCGAGCTGCATCCAACGGATATGAGTCCCGAGTGGACCTACGACGGGCTTACCGACGATGCAAAGCGCCTGATCGACTGTGTGCTTCACTTCCGTCGCATCGAAACGATGTTCGAAGGCCTCCGCTGGTTCGACATCAAGCGTTATGGCATCACCGTGCATCACGCTTATCGCGACCCGAAGGAAGACGACATCCATCATGACTATCTTCGCTGGAACGACCCGCGTCGTGTCCTGCAGATTCCGCAGAATGTTATCGAAGCAGGTTATCCTCGCAGCAACCGTACCCAGGCAATGGGCGGACAAGGCGGTGGCGACGGCATGAAGGCCTACCCCGTGGATAATGAGCCTAAGGACAAAGACTTGGAGCAGAACACTAACTTTTAATGAGGAAGAAGATGAAAAAGATATTATATATAATAGGTATAGTAGCAACAGTTGCTGCATTCTCCTCTTGTCGTGGCGGAGACAGCTTCACGGAGTCAGTCTTCGACACAGAAGTTCCTGTTGTTGACCCGACGAAAGCAACTTATCCGTTCGACCAGTGGCTCTACGATAACTTCGTGGTTCCTTATAATGTCGATGTGAAGTATCGCTTCGACCTGTCGGCTTCCGACATGAACTTCCAGCTCACACCTGCCGACTACAACCGCTCGCAGCTCTTGGCACACTTCATCAGATATTTGTTCTATGACGTTTACACCAAGTTTGCAGGCGATGACTTCATGAAGAAGTACGGACCGCGCATCTTCCACTTCATCGGTTCGTCTGGCTACAGTCCTACCACAGGAACTGAAGTGCTGGGTACAGCCTCTGGTGGCGTGAAGATAACCCTTTACAACGTTAACGAAATGAAGCCGTACAGCGACGGCGTAACTTATGCTGGCGATGACGTGAGTGTGCTCAACGAGAGATATTTCCACACGATGCATCACGAATTCTCCCATATCCTGCACCAGACGAAGTCCTATCCCGTGACGTTCGGCCAGGTTACATCCGGCAGCTATGACCCCATCAACTGGCAGGACCGTGACTCAGTCTGGACACACCAGAATGGCTACGTCACGCACTATGCTTCTTCAGCTACCTACGAGGACTTCGTGGAAACGCTTTCCTGCATCATCACCGACACCAAGCACCGCTGGATGAACCGCATCATCAATGCCGCTTCAATGGGCGTACGTCAGGGTGACAAGGAAGACATCCTCGTCCTCATCGACTCTCTCGGTATCGACCTGGATGCTCCCAAGTCTCATTGGAACAACTTTACGCTTTACGAGGAGTCAGAGTATAACGACCAAACCGACGAGTACGACCCCACGAACCGCTATGTGCTTGAAGACCATCGCCTCCTGGACAATGAGGTTGTCAACAAGGCTGCAGATGCCTACGTCAAGCAGTATCGCTACAAAGAGCTTCGCCACTTCAACTCCTTCAAGGACGACTTCCTGCCTTGGGTGAAGATTTCTGCTGACGAAGACCTGACGGGCATCAACTCCTTGCTCAAGAAGCTGGACATCGCCACGAAGTGGTACACAGAGAACTGGGGACTTTATGCCTTTACGCTTCGTCGCGAAGTTGAGAAGCGCCAGAGCAACATCAACGACTACCTCCAGAATGAAGTCACCATTTACGAGCTCAAATAATCTCAAAGAAAGACTACGATGATGAAAAACATAAGATATTATATCGCAATGGGTGTGGCATTAGCCACCATTTCACTTGTTGGCTGTTCCCGTTTCCAGGAGGAAGACCTGTTCGACGAGAGTGCAGCTCTTCGCATCGAGCACAATGCCGACAAGTTACAGAATATACTTGTGAATGCGCCTTATGGATGGGTCATGCAGTATTATGTGGGCAGAGGCGTGTCGGTCTTCGAAGGCTTCAACCTTTTTGCCAGGTTCGAGAAGGACGGTAAGGTGACACTTGCCGGCAACCATCGCTTCCTGCGCAACGGCAACGCTGGCAAGTACACGGAGTACAACAGCCTCTATGAGCTTATTCGCGAGGACGGACTTGTGCTTGCTTTCAATACATGGAACGATGTGCTTACTCCCTTCGTTGACCCTGTTGCTCATTGGGCAGCACCTGACAATCTGGTGAAGGACGGCGAAGGTATGCAGGGCGACCAGAACCTGGTCGTGTTGACAATGAGCGAGAACGAGTTGCTGTTCCGTGGCGAGCGCTACGACGCCCTGATTCGTATGGTAAAGGCCGACCGCGACTGGCAAACCTATATCAATGACACGCAGGCCATGAAGAACCGGATCACAGGCGAAGACATCAACTCCTATTACATAACAACCGAAAACGAGACGATGTATTGCGTAGGTCTGCGCGACGGACGTTACCGCATCTCAGACCGCATAAAGAATCCTCTGAAGGTCGATTCCCTGTCCTGCTGCTTCACGCCTACAGGTTTCCGCAACGAAAGGCCGGACACCATTATCGGTCACGTCTTCCAGGAGTTCAAGATGAATGAGGAGGGCACGGCCCTTGTCAACGAAGACGGCACCGTTCGCATCATTGCGACTTGGGACACGACATTGGCAGAAAGCACACAAATCATGTGGATTGATGCCGAATCCTTGTCAGAAGATTTGAAGGCGCTCTACGACCAGCTGAATGCTGCTCTGGCACAAGAGAACAAGAGCTATTCGCTGATACGCCTCGGTATAGGCCGAACCACCAATGCCAACAACGTGACGGGTCTTGTCATGGAATGGAAGATAAGCCGTACGAAACGAGGTCATGGCGGTATGGAGCTTGGACGCAGCGTTCCCGCATTAGGTCAGATGACTATTACCTGTGCCCCCGATGCCATCCTCGACAACGAGATGAAGAAGCATCCCGACGTTGTCATCTCCGCTGTCCGTGCCTTCGGCGCTGCTTTGGCAGGCACATATCAGATGACGCCCAACAGCAATTTCGTGCCCACAGAGGTTAAGTTCCAGTCGCTTGCAGGCGCAAAGACCTTCAGCCTCAAGTCAGAGATATATTAAGGAGACGCCAGCTTTGACTATCCCAAAAAACAAATAATAACAATTAATCATTAACTTAATTTTACGCATTATGAGGATCAAGAATCTTACTCTTATGCTGATGGCAGTCCTCTTCTCTTTGGCAGGCTTTGCACAGGTGCAGAAGTCCATGCCGATTGAAAAGAGATTTGCCTTCAATCGTGAGGCGAAAGCGGTTCTGAAGCAAAACAAGCAGACTTCCGCTTTTGCATTGAATTCACAGGCTACACCTGTACGTCCAGTCAGTGGACCAAAGGCCGCCAGTGTAGTGACGCCTCCAGAAGACGGTGAAGTCGAGTACTTCACGCTTGTTGGTACAAACAGCAGAGAAGGCGACATTACGAGAACCGTGCAGGTTATCTGGGACGGCGACGACGATGTTTACATCTCTGGCCTGAGCTATTTCATGCCTTTCTCTTTCGTGAAGGGTACCTTCAAGGACGACGAGACCGTCATCTTCGAGATGGGTCAGTACATGGGTGCAATTGATGGTCAGGACGTCTTCTTCGGCGCAAGAATCAAGGACGACTTTGTGGATGCTGTTGCAGTCTTCGACGAAGTGGCCAACGCCTTCATCTTCAACGACAAGGTCATTGATAACGGTGACAGCAAGAAGCTCGACGAGCTTGCTTCCTGGGAACCCAATCTGACTATCGCTCCTGCAGAAGGTCCTGGAGAGTCAATCGTAGAGATTCCCAACGACATGGAAGTCATTACCTATGCTTATACGGCAACTGACTACTTCTCTGGTCATGCAGTGGTTTCCGGTAATCTGAATGTCGGCTTCTATGGCAGCGACATGTATATTCAGGGTATGTCCACCGACTTCCCCGAAGCTTGGATTAAGGGTTCGTTTGTAAACGACACGACAGTCGTCTTCCCTTCTCCTCAGCTGCTTAACGAGGATAGAGGTGTGTACTTCGCATCTTCTGACCTTGACACTTACGTTGAAGAATACGTTTTGTATTATGATACAGAGTCTGGTGCTTTCTATGAAGGCGAATACTATCCAATGATTACTTCCGACCTGACAGGTTTCTCTCTCTGGCAGTTCTATTATGGCTATTTGATTACGCCGATTACCGAGCAGCCAGCTACGCCTGCAGCATCTTTCGTTTCTGCAATGTCGTATATGCCCGACGGTGATTACCTCGAGTTCTCTTTGGCAAAGGTCGATGAAGATGGCTTTGGCTTGGTTCCCGAGAAACTGTCTTACAAGTTGTGGTATGCTACTGAAGATGGTGATACGCTCGAGGCAACATTCCTGAAGGACGAGTATGCCAGCCTGACAGAAGACATGAAGGAGATTCCTGCTACGTATTTCGACGGCTCTGACTTCCAGGAAGGAAAGCTGAGGATGAACTTTGCCGAGTATGCATCTTGGACTGGCCTTGGCATTCAGGGCATCTATTATGGTGGCGAGGAACGTCATGAGTCTCAGGTTGCTTGGTACACACCCACATGGCCGCAGACCATCACATTGCCCGACGGCCTGACCGTAACAGAGCACAAGCTCAAAGGCTCGACCAACAGAGGCGCTAATGTGGAAAGAACCGTTGGCCTGGCATTTGATGGCGACGACATGTACATCCGTGGCATTGGCTCTACTGATGCAGATGCTTGGGTGAAGGGTACGAAGAACGCTGACGGCAACTACATCTTCCCGAAGGGTCAGGAGATTGGCATGTATTACGATGAAGACCGTCTCTTCCTCTTAGGTTATGACGATGAGGTAGAAGTGACCGATTTCGCTGTGTCTGTCGATGCAGCCAACAACGTATATGTCTTCGCTACAGACTTCATCGAGAATGCCGACTACACCGACAAGACCTACTACGTACAGTGGTTGAATGCCGGCACGACCATCGAGATGGGCGAGGCTCAGCCCGAGGTTCTCACGCCTGTAGAAATTCCTGAAGGACTCGTCACAGAGGTTTATTCCTTCACAGCAACTGCATATTTCGACAAAGTTACAGTTGCCAAGAACGTACTTGTAGGCTTCGATGGCGATAATGTTTATATCAAGGGCATTTCCGATGCACTTCCCGAGGCTTGGATGATGGGTACTATCGACGGTGATAAGGTTACCATTCCTGCAGGTCAGTATGTCGGCAATACTGGCACCTATGACTTGTGGACCATTGGCTTCATCGATGGCACTGGCGTAAGCAACTACACCATGGAGTTCGACGAAGAAACCTCCACACTCACCAACAAGAGCACAGTAGAGTACTTCGGCACAACAAGCGTAAAGGGTAGTTCAAGAAACCTGTCTGACTTCTTCTATGGCATCACCATCAAGAAGCTGACCGAGAAGGTTGCTACTCCTGCTACACCTTCTATCACCACCATTGCATTCAACTATGCAGGTGATGAGGTTGAGTTCAACGTGCCTGCTGTTGACGTTGACGGCGACGGCTTGGTTACTGACAAGCTCTCCTACAAGCTCTACTACGACGAGGGCGACGGCGAGGCTAAGGAAATCACCTTCACCACCGACCTCTACGAATGTCTCACCGAGGACATGACTGTCATTCCTTATGGCTTCATCGATGCTACTGAAGAACATCCCAATGGCTGGGATTTCTACGGCTCTTCTGTATATCTGAACATGGAGCACAGCACTTGGACACGCGTCGGCATCCAGAGCATCTATACAGGTGGCGGCGAGACCAAGACCTCCGAGATTGGTTGGTACACCATCACCTTCCCGCAGACCATCGAGCTGCCTGAAGGCGCTGAGGTTGCTACATACAACTTCAAGGGTGAATACATCACAGACTCGGGTAACCAAGCATTCAGCCGTCAGGCACAAGTTGCTTTCGTAGGCGAGGAAGTCTATATCGCCGGCGTAAGTGAAGACAATCCCGACTACTGGATCAAGGGTACGAAGAGCGAGGACGGCACCACCTATACCTTCGCCAAGGGTCAGAGACTCGGTTACTTCCAGACTCAGTCCGGTGCTGTCTATCCTCTCTTCCTGATGGGTTACAGCTCTGTATTTGGTGCTCTCGACGTCAAGATGAGTTACGATGCAGAAACCAACACCTTCACCACATTGACCGAAACGGTAGTGAATGCTCAGTATGTTGACAACCTCTATTACCTGAACCGTATCGCTGCAGGTGCCCTCATCCAGCCCGTACAGGACGTAGCAGCTGTTCCTGCCACTCCTTCGGCTGACCACATAAGGTTTACCGCCTATGGCGACGTCGTTGAGTTCACCATCCCCACAACAGATGTTGACGGCGCACCGCTCGTGAGCGACAAGCTCTCCTATAAGCTCTACTACGACGAGGGCGACGGCGAGGCTCACGAAATCACCTTCACTCCCGAGTTCTACGAAAAGCTCGAGGCTGAGATGACTGAGATTCCTTATGGCTTTACCGATGAATACGACTTCTACGCTGGCGAGCTGTACCTCAACATGGACGCATACTATGATTATGCATGGAAGCGCATCGGCATCCAGAGCATCTATGCAGGCGGCGGCGAGACCAACGTTTCCGAGATTGGCTGGTACGATGTCACCTATCCCGAGGTTGTTGCGGCTCCCGAAGGTGCTGAAATCAAGAAGTACGATTTCATTGGCTCAGCTTACTACAACCGCGTTCAGCATGAGACCACCACAGGCGGCATCAAGGTTGCCATGGTTGGCGACGATGTATATGTCCAGAGCTTCGGTTCAGTGGATGTTGACCGCTGGATTAAGGGTACAAAGGGCGAAGACAACGTCTATACCTTCTCGCTCGGCCAGTATCTCGGCGTAGATTCTTACGAGTATCAGGGCAAAACCATCTACGACTACCTCTTCCTCATTGGTGCTGATCCTACTACAGGCCAGGCCGAACCGGTTAAGATGAGTTACGATCCCGAGACAGGCAACTTCACCACACTCAACTATATGGTCGAGAATGCCGACTACACCGACAAGCTTTACTACCACAAGCTCTACAACCCCGGTGCACAGTTTGTTCCCGCCGACGGTCCAGACGCTATCTCACTTGTTGAGGCAGATGCAGAGGGCGATGTTGTCCGCTACAACGTAGCAGGCCAGCGCGTAGGCAAGAACTACAAGGGCATCGTAGTAGAGAACGGCAAGAAGGTTCTCCGCAAGTAATCCCCCGCTTAGTGCTCCAGCACAAGCAAACGATAAAGGGGCGGCTCATTCCGAGTCGCCCCTTTTTGCGTCATTTAACAAAGCGTTGCCAGATTGCCAGCGACACGTTGCCAGATTGCCAGCGACACGTGTGTCGTTTGCGACTTACTCGAAGAGACAACAGACTCGCAAAACGGGAAAAAGCTCTCTCACGTGAATTATTCCCCCAAAGGAGTGATTTTCTCATATTTTATTTATACCTTTGCATAGTTCTGGGCAACTTTTTTGTTGCATGATAAATTGCTTATTAAGATGAAGAACCGAGTTTTAACATTATTCGCAGTAGTATTCGTATTAGCTTCGTGCGCAACGCAGCGTCCTGGTTGGAAACGCGTGTGGACGGAGAATTTCAAGGGTAAGTCGATTGACGAGAGTGCTTGGTCAAGAGTGCATAAAGGTCCGAGCGATTGGGACGACATGATGTCGCTACGCTCCGATCTGGCATACGTAAGCGATGGGCAACTGGTGTTGCTTGGCAAGGTTAACGACCATTCCTCTCCCGATACGACTGCTTTTGTGACGGGCGGCGTGATGAGCAATGGAAAGAAGTCGTTCAAGCAGGCACGTTTTGAGATTAGGGCAAAGTTCAACAACGTGAACGGCTTTTGGCCAGCTATCTGGCTGATGCCCGATGCGAAAGTGGAAGCACCCAATTATGCTGAGATTGATATCATGGAGCATCTCAACTCTGATAAGAAAGCCTATCAGACAGTACACTCGCATTACTCGCTCCATATCCAGAAAGAAGACATTCCCCCTCACTATGTGACGGCAGATATCAAGGTCGGCGACTGGAACGTATATGCTGTTGAGGTGAATCCCGATAGCATCTGTTTCTTCGTCAACGACAGAAAGACGATGACCTACCCCCGTCTTCCCGAGAAAGAATATCAGTTCCCTTGGGCCGACTATCCTTTCTATCTGATACTCTCCAATCAACTTGGAGGAGCATGGGTGGGCCCTGTCAGCAATCCCGAGCAATTGCCCTCGGAGCTTAGGATTGACTGGATTAGAGTATATCAGAAGCGAGCCCGTCGGTAAGTAAGTTCACGATGGTGCCATCACAATCACGCGGGAATTATGGAAAACTATTGCTGTCCGGTGCTTTTTATCGGACAGCAATAAACTGTTGAAGAAACTTGATGAAGAATATATAAAAGGAGGACAGCGATAACAAGTTATATATTCTGTCGTCCCTTGACTATCGTCGACCTCGCAACTGGCAGCATGTTCCTTGGCGACCTTTGGTTCGGTGCTTTTCCCCGACAGCAATGATATCACTGCCTTTTTTATTCGCTCTGTTGCCCGATTTCTACCAGGTAATTCGTTGCTGCATCGCGACTCAGCAATTGCTGCATGGCGACAAAGCAATTGCTGCATCGCCATGCAGCAATCAACTATGCAGTATATCTTTGGCAAAAAGACAAATGAAACGAGACGATGAAGAATGTAATGTCAATAATTCAATAATTGGTGTCCGGTAAAAAGCACCGAACCAAAGGTTCGAGACTATGGCAAGCCCTGTCTATTGCTCTTTGTCCGAAACTCCGATGAATAAGTTCGTGGAAGGGAGAGGAATTAACTTTTTACCGGACACCAATAAAAAGAAACAGCCCCCTGCAGAGAGACATCTGCAAGGGGCTGCTTCTTATTATCTAAGTATCTTGTTATCTAAATCTCTTTAGAAGAAGATGTATCGCTTGTCGTTTATGTCGGCTTTCTGCATGAGCTCGCTGGTGAAGTTGCTGAGGTAGCGGCCGATGTTCTGCTGAAGCTTCTGCTCTTCCTCCTTCTTGTCGAACTTGGCGCCGTTCTTCGTCTGGTCAAGCACCTGATAAGCATAGACGGCTGATCTGCCCTTGATGCCGAGCTTGAACTCGCCCTTCTTTGCCTTGCTGACGGAACCGCTCAGTATAGGCTCGCTGGAGCCAATCTTCGATACGAAAGCAGAGCTGGCGAAGGTGATGTGCTTGATGGTGTCGGTCACTGCGCCTTCTATCTTGGCCACGTCAGCCACGCTCTTCGCGCCCTTCATCTTCTCCTGCAGCATGGCGGCCTTCTTGTCCTTCATCACTTCGCTGGTCAGGAAGGAGCGGATTTGTTCGTCGTCCCAAGCCAGATAGCCCTTCTTGTGGATGCCTGCAAGGGTGATGACAAGCAGATGGTCGTTGTCGCCGCACTCGTAGAGAGGAGATACGTCGCCCACCTTTGTCTTCTCGTCGAAGATCCAGCGGAGAGCCTCGCGCGTGCTGCGTACATTAACTACATTGTGCTCAGTGCTGCGGAGGTTGTTGCGCGTCTGAACGTTGTAGCCGGCCTGTGCTGCGTTAGCCTCGATATCCTCTGCCTTGGCGTTGCCTGCGAGGAAGCTGCTGAAGTCGTTGAATGCCTTGTTGTATGTGTCCTTGCTGAAGTCGATGGCACGCTTGATGACAGCGACGT
>CAMJOE010000020.1:0-27944 GCA_946407485.1 uncultured Prevotellaceae bacterium
TCTTGAACTGCCGGGCCGGATCGACGTAGTTGCCCGGATTGATGCGCACCTTCTCCACAATCGTGGCGGCCACATCGGCAACGTTCGGGTTGAAGTGTACGTCGGCGCAGAGCGGCACGTCGCCATAGCCGCGTGCTGTCAGTCCGGCCTTGATGTCGCGCAAGTTCTCGGCCTCGCGCGTGCCTTGAGTGGTGAGGCGTACCAGCTGTCCGCCTGCCTCGATGATGCGTATGGCCTGCGCGATGCAGCCCTCGGTGTCGAGCGTGGAACAAGTCGTCATGCTCTGCACAGCCACGCGGTTCTCGCCACCGATGCGCAGCTTGCCTATCTTTACTTCGTGCGTCTTTCTTCTCATAAAGTCCTATATTTAAGAACAACGGATTAAATGCTTTTCTTGATTATTCCTGTACTCGGTTGGTATGCGAGCCGGAAGGCTCTTGATGCTGCTCTGCAAAGGTACGGCAAAAATCCGAGACCACAAACACAAATACAAAAAAACTCACATGCGAGCCGTGAGTTAGTACGTCACTCATCGCCTTTGCCTGCTGAATTTGTCAATATGTCCTTCGGATACGATTGAAGTTTCAGAAAAATTCTGTAACTTTGCAAGCAGATAAAAGCCTTGGGCTGGTGAGCAAGGCGCAAAACATTAAGTTCTAAACAAAAAAGGAGAGCGAGAAAAGGATGAAAAAGTATTTCTTGGCATTTGTCCTTCCCTGCCTGGGAATGTTGGGCGGTAATACGTCCGTCACTTGTGCGGCAAAGCAGCAGACGGAGGAGCTGTACTCAAGGTTTCAGACAGCCCGGTGCGACCAACGCGTGGCCGTTTACTGGTACTGGATGTCGGACAATATATCTGTAGAGGGAGTGGAGCGCGATCTGGAGGCAATGAAGAAGGCAGGCATCGACCGTGCTTTCATCGGAAACATCTGGGAAGGCAGCATCAAGCCCGGAGGCATCAAGGTTCTTACACCCGAATGGTGGGATGTACTGCATGCAGCCCTGAAGAAGGCAACACAACTGGACATTCAGATAGGTCTCTTTAACTGTCCGGGGTGGAGCCAGAGTGGAGGTCCGTGGATAGAGCCTCGGCAGTCTATGCGTTATCTCGCGCAGCAGCATGTCGGCGTAGAAGGGAATGGCCAGCTTCAGCATATCGCCTTGCCGGTGGTAGGGGAGGATGCCCAGGATGTACGCGTTATGGCTGTCCCGGCCTTTGCCCATAAGTCGGTCACCTGCCAGATGGAGAAGGAGGCAGGGGTAAGTGTAACGAAGGAGATTCATCTGGAAGAACCGATGTGGCTGCGCAGCGTCCTCTTTGAGACACCAGCCTATCTGCTTGTGGATGTCGGGCTGGAGGCAAAGGTGGACGGGAAATACCGGATGTTGCGGACGGAACATCTGGACCGCACGAACCACAATCTGAATGTTGGCTTTCATCCGCTGGCTCCTATCAGTCTGAGTATTCCTGATGTCTGTGCCCAGGATTTCCGTCTGACGCTGCATGGCGGTGGGCAACCCACGAAGTTGACTGTCACGTTGAGCGAACAGCCATTGGTGGAACGATATGAAGAGAAAACCCTGGGCAAGATGTTCCAGAGTCCGCTGCCCATGTGGGATGAGTATATGTGGCCCACAAGGCCCGAACCTCTGCAGGCCGGGACAGTGGTACAGCCTTCGCAGGTCATAGACCTGACGGGGCTGATGAATGAGGATGGAGTGCTCACCTGGAAGGTCCCTGATGGGAAGTGGACGATATACCGTACTGCTATGCTTACCACAGGAGTCACCAACGGACCGGCCTCGCCCGAGGCTACCGGGCTGGAGGTTGATAAGATGAGCCGCAAACATGTGGCCAGCCACTTTGATTCCTTTATGGGCGAGGTCCTCAGGCGTATCCCTGCCAAGGACAGGAGATGTCTGGTTGCAACCGTGGAGGACAGCTACGAGATGGGCGGCCAGAACTGGACGGACGATATGATACCCGTGTTCCGTCGCACCTATGGCTACGACCCCGTTCCCTGGCTGCCCGTCATGTTTGGACAAGTGGTTGGCTCGCAGGATCAGAGCGAACGTTTCCTGTGGGACTTGCGCCGTCTCGTTGCCGACCGTGTGGCTTACGACTATGTAGGCGGATTGCGTAAGGTCAGCAACCGGCATGGACTGACAACCTGGCTTGAGTGCTACGGTCATTGGGGATTCCCTGGTGAGTTCCTGATGTATGGCGGACAGAGCGACGAGGTGGCGGGCGAGTTCTGGAGCGAAGGCTCGTTGGGCGATATTGAAAACCGCGCCGCCAGTAGTTGTGCCCATATCTATGGCAAACAGAAGGTCTGGGCCGAGAGCTGTACGGCAGGCGGACCGGCCTTCCATCGTTATCCCGCCTTGATGAAACAGCGTACAGACCGCTTTTTCTGCGAGGGTATCAATGCCACCCTGTTGCACGTCTATATCCAACAGCCGGACAGTATCACCTTCCCTGGTATCAGCGCTTGGTTCGGCAATGAGTTCAACCGTAAGAATATCTGGTTTCAGCAGATGGATATCTTTACGGACTATCTTCGCCGCTGCAACATGATGCTTCAGCAGGGCAGCTATGTAGCCGATGTGGCCTATTTCATCGGAGAAGATGCACCTAAAATGACGGGTGAATGCAAACCGGAGATACCCCGTGGCTATAGCTTTGACTATATCAATGCCGAGGTGCTGAAGCGGTGTACTGTGCGGGGTGGCTGCCTTTCTCTGCCCAGCGGTATGCAGTACCGCGTGCTTGTCCTTCCGCAGCAAAAGACCATGAGGCCGGAGGTGCTGACAGTTATAGAAAGACTGGTGCGGCAGGGGCTTAATGTCCTTGGTCCGCAGGCCGTTGCCTCCCCCAGCATGCAGGACTATCCGATGTGCGACCAGAAGGTGAGTCGTCTGGCAGACATGATGTGGAAATCCGGAAGCTATGGTAAAGGGCATGTGTGGGCTGATGGAACAGAGCTGCAGACCATACTCAATACGTTGGGCGTCAGACCTGACTGCTATGCTCAGCAGTCGGTTCCGTACGCTTTCATCCATCGTCGGCTGAAGGGGGCTGACGTTTACTTTGTCAGCAATCAGAGCGACCAGTCTCAGCGCTTCGATATAACATTCCGTGTCCAAGGAAGAAGACCCGAGACCTGGGATCCGCTTACGGGCGAGAAACGCCTGCTGCCCCAGTACAGGCAGCAGGACGGGCTGACTGCCGTACCCATGTATCTGGAAGCTAATCAGAGTATCTTTGTCGTCTTCGATGCTCCCGCTTCAGGGCAGCCTGTCCCCCAGACATTAAACTATCCTGAGCCTACGGTGCTGGCCCGTATAGACAGCCCCTGGACTGTTACCTTTCAGTCCGCTATGCGAGGCCCTGCTGAACCTCAGACCTTTGCCGAGCTTACGGACTGGAGCAGAAACCAGAATGACTCTGTCAAGTATTATGCCGGTATGGCTGCATATACCAATACGCTGAACCTCGGTGAACTGCCTTCCGGCCCGGTATATCTTGACTTGGGACGTGTTATGGTCATGGCCCGTGTATATGTGAACGGACAATATGCCGGAGGTGTATGGACCAGCCCTTACCGTGTCCCTGTAACGCAGTTCCTGAAGCCAGGGCGGAATGACATCCGGGTAGAGGTGGTAAATAACTGGCGCAACCGTCTCATCGGAGATGCCCGTTTGCCCGAGTCGGGGCGAAAGACGTACGCCACGGTAAACCCCTACGATGCCGGCTCGGAACTTCAGGAGTCGGGACTCCTCGGCCCTGTCTGCCTGGTGAAGTTATAAAGTGCAATTCGTGGCTAAGAGCTTTTCGTCGTTCAGTTCGTTTTGAAGTTGTACTTCACTTCTTTGAGTTCTTCGTTTGCCTTGACAATCTTCTCCTTGAGGCCCAGCTTGTAGTTGCGGAGTTTTTGGGCGAGTGCCTTATCGCTCAGGGCGAGCATTTCGGCAGCGAGGATGGCCGCGTTCTGTGCGCCGTTCACGCCGACTGTGGCCACGGGGATGCCGGGAGGCATCTGGATGATGCTCAGCATGGCGTCGAGTCCGTCGAGCATTCCCTTGATGGGTACGCCGATGACGGGCAACGTCGTGCTGGCAGCCACTACGCCCGGCAAGGCCGCGGCCATGCCGGCACCTGCAATGATGACCTTCAAGCCCCGCTCTTCAGCCGAGCGCGCAAAGGCTTCCACTTCCTGAGGTGTGCGATGAGCGGAGAAAGCGTTCATCTCAAAAAAAATGCCCATTTCATCGAGAAATTTGGCTGCTTTCTCCATAACGGGCAGGTCGCTTGTGCTGCCCATGATGATGCTAACAATAGGACTCATAATGGTATTTACAATTTAACGATTTACGATTTACAATTTATGTACTATTTAGCCATTTACTTTTCCCTCTTTTTGGAGAGGGATGGGGAGAGGCTGTTGTTTGTTGTTTCGTTTCATTGTTGAGCGATACGAACATCATATCCCTCCTAAATCTTGCAGGTTGATGTCGTCGCTGTTGACGAGCTGTTGCGGTTGTGCCTTCTGACCTTCCCATGTGGAGGGTATGGAGCCTTTTATCTGTCCGAGAACAGAAGCGGCACGCCTCTCAAGCATGAGCCGGAACGTCTGTTGTGCCTTGTGGAAACGGTCGTTGTTGTAGAAGGCGTTGGTTTCCGTGCCTGCAAGTTGTCCTATCTCATCGTTTATCAAGGACAGCGTCTTGCCAAACTCGCCGCCAAGGATGTATTGGTTGCAGAGCATGTCGAGGTAATGATAGTATCGTGCCTTGAACTGTTCGTTGGCAAGCAGCTTCATGAAGAAGGTACGTTCGCTGAGGTCGGCAGAGAACGGCGTGTCGATAGGGAAGTTCACCACGCGGCTGACCTCTTCCTTGCTCCGCATCCCTGCGTTCTCGGGCAGCATTGGCTCCCCTTGTCCTTCCAGCATATCTTCACCCTCCATGTTTTCATCCTCAGGATAGCCGCCCCATGCCAGATTGTAGTCCCAAGGGATGAGGCTAATCTTGCCGTCGGCCTCGCGCAGATAGTAATTCTGTGTGTTACGGCCTGTCATGCAGTCGAAGTTGACGACCATTGTCTGCAACGCCATATACTTCACCATGCATCCCAGATCAATGTGTTTATCGATGTCCTTTCCTTCGTGAACGCTTTTCAGTGCTGCCACGACGCGCTGCATGGAAGCCTCTCCGCCTTTCACCTTTGCGAAGTCGGCAATGTCGGCATAGTCTTTCATATCCTCGCCCGAATAGGCAAGGTTGTGGTATGGCTTGTAGATGTTCGAGACCTCGTCGGGCCAGTTGCGATGGCAGAAGTTCTTGTCAACGGGTTCCACCATCAAGTAATAGCCGAAAAGCTTGCCGTTGAGCGTGATTCGGGCATAGTTGGTCAATGGCGCTGGCAACCCGATGAAGCGGCACATGTCATAGACGATGGCATCCTTCATCTGCGTGGCGTCCCAAATGTTATTGTTGAGCAGGAGTTTCGACAAGCCGTGATACGTCTGTCCTTTCTCATGTTTGTTCAGCTTCAGCGTGAAGCTGTAGCGGTCGGACTTCATCAGCATCACGTCGTCGAGACTGCTTGCTCCTTTCGTGCGGATGCTGACATTGTCGAACTGCTCTCCGTTGATGGTGACGCTACATTTATAATATGTCTTGTCCGAAGCTTTGGAGAGAATCTTCTGCCAAGTGTCTGCTGGCACTTCGATATCTACGGAAGCCAGTTCGCCCAGCGCAAAGAGCGCCTCAGAGTAATCCCTCTCCTCACGGGGAGGCGTCTGTCCTTTGCCGCACGATGATGCGATAAGACAAAAAGCTATGACTATTATTATATATATAATGTGTAGAACCTTTTTCAATGCTACTTTATTTTATTTTCTTCTCAAACTTAAACAGACCGTCCGCTTGGTTGAATTGCTCGGGCATATTGGGGTCGGGATGGTGATCGTTGAAAAACTCGACGGCATGAAAGCCACAGCGGTTGATATAGAAATGGATGTTGCGAAGGTCGAAGTATGGCGTGCATGTCTCCCAAACCTCAGTCTCTGGATGGAGCGCTTCGATGGCTTTCCAGATGGCCTGACCAACGCCTTTACTCTGTATGCCCACCTTCACATAAAGAAACGCCAACTCGCCCCGATGCTTTTTCTTGTCAATGGCGATGATGGCACCGCCCACACGCTCGCCGTCAGCATCGATTGCCTCGTAGGCTTCTGCGCCGTCAGCCTCCAGCGAGCGATAGAAGTCCTTGTCGGGCAGCACCTGCCACTGGTTGGTACTGTCATCTTTGTGATATGACAGAAAGCCACATTGGAAAGCCTCCTGCATTTCCTCCTTCATGGCGACGGTTTGCTCTTGTCTGAGTTGTAATAAATGTATCGTCATGTTATGTTGTTTCCAAAGATGCTCACGATAGGGTTCATAGTAATTTACAATTAACAGACTCTCCCCAAAGCTCTCCCTCTATGGGGAGGCTTTCCTTGTCTGGAGTTGACTTCGTCGAGCATTTACTTCTCCCCTTAGAGGGGGAGTCAGAGGGGGGCTTTTATTCTTCACTCTTTATCCTCTCCCACAACGCATCCACTTCTTCCTGCAGCCATTCGAGGTCGCAGTCGTCGGGGTCATAGTCCTTGGGGATGTCGTACCACTTCAGACGGTCCTTTTCGTCGGCTGTCTTATGCGCTTTCTTGTTCATTTCAAGGAGCTCGGCATATCCCCACACGCCGCCGCAGTCCTCGGGCGGGCATGCTCCCTGGCCTTTCAGCAGACGGATGGCGGGCTGTTCGCCGGGTGCGTAGTCGCGTGCCGCCTTTACCCAAAGGTCGTGTGTCCACGAGTCGCCGAAGTCGTATTCAAACTTCATGCGTTCGCCCTTCGGCTGCAGCACCATCTCCAACGTTGTCTTCTCGCTGTTCCTTTCCACGACACGAGAGAAGAAAGGCTTGAAGCTGTTTGCTCTCTCCTTCATCTGAAAGGAGTTCACATAATACACGTTATTCTTCGCCACGAACTGATACAGGTGTTCGTGCTGCCATCCCATCGCATTGATGAGGACGTAAGCCAACAGCTCCAAGGTGATGTTGGAGGGGACCACCAGTTCGCGCCATATCTTGACGGGCGCATTGTTCAGTTTGATGCGGATGTGGAACTCCCGCTTCGGCTTCCCAATGAATTTCCGCTCGGGCAGCTTCTGACCGAGCATGTAGCCCTCATCGAAGTCCTCGTCTTCATCGTCGAAGTCTTCATCATCCTCGTCGTTGAAGTCCCTGTCGTCCTCGTCGAAGTCCTCATCATCTTCGTCGTCGAAGTAGTCATCGAGCATCACGTCTTTTGGGTCGAAGTCGTCCGGCAGCGATTCGTTCTTCTCAGCAAAGTCTTTCATTTTCAGAGGGTCGATGCCATTCATAAGCATGAAGCCGATGAAGTCCTCGAAGCTTTGGATGCCCTGTCGCTCCATCTCCTTTCTTATCTCCTTTGGAAGCGAAGCAAGCACCTCCGCGAAGGTTGCATCCTCCTTCTTCTGCTCCTTCTTTGAGGAAGGATTGAATCTGACTCTTTTTGCCATCTGAGTTATTTACGATTTATTTAATTTACAATTTGACAATTTACAATGTACAATTGATTTACAATTTAGTAATTTAGCTATTTATTTTTTTAAAGTTTAGAGTCGATAGTTTAGAGTTTAGAGTCAGTGGAAAAGTTTAGAGTTTTTAGTTTTTAGTTGACAAGTTGTTTGTAACTTTGATTTTTCACTTTTCACTTTTCATTTGCGAAGCATTCTTCACTTTTCACTTGCGAAGCATTCTTCACTCTTTTGCGCTACAAAGTTAAGCTTTTTTCTCCAACCCTCCAAATCAAACACCCCAAAATGCAATAAATTCTGTGATAGATGGCAAAGGAGAGAATGCAGCATCGTGGTCTTATTCCAGTCCACCCATTGAAATACTCGAGTCCACCCGTTGGTGGACTGGAGTCCAACCACAGGTGGACTGCTCCCGGACTGAGAGTAATAGTGTAGAAATGGCTATTTACTAATGTATGATTTCTATGTCACGAAGTAAATCCAGGCGGAGGTGGTAAGGAAGTTGCGCAGGTAGGGCCAGTCTGCCTTACATGAGCAGTGTCCCGACGATGCCGCAGGCGATGCCGATGAGGGTGCCGCCGAGGACTTGGCCGAGGGTGTGCTGACGGAGCAGCATGCGGCTCGTCATGACGCAGCCTGCGACGAAGATGGCCAGGCAGAGCCACCAGACGGGGTTGAAGCCGAAGATGGCGGCGTAGGCTACCAGGGCGCCGATGACGCCGCCTGCGCCTGCCGAGTGCATGCTGACCTTCCACCAGATGTTGATGATGATGCAGGTGCACTGGATGAGCAGCGAGATGCCCACGATGGCCATGAGGAAGTGCGGCATGTGGGTGACGGCGAAGATATGCATGAGGCAGAGGTAGCTGCAGATGTTGATGATGTAGGGTGCGGCGCGTTTGTGGCGTACGCGCAGTTCGGAGGCGCTCCAGCCGTGAAGCCTCCGATAGATGTAGATGCCGAGCGTGGGCAGGCAGAACGTGAAGACATAGACGAGCCCGAGAATCCACAGCTTGAAGCCCCACGGGAAGAGGCTCAGGTAGGTGAAGCTCAGCAGGATGATGCTCCCGACCGTTGGATAGTACGAAGGCCGGAATACTGTCGAGAGGATGCGTGCTATGAGAAGAAGGCTTTTCGTAATGTAATTTACTATTTAACTATTAATGTAATTTACGATTTAAGTAATTTACGATTTTACGATTTACGATTTACTATTTATTTACGATTTAGCTATTTACTTTTTTAAAGTTTAGAGTCGATAGTTTAGAGTTTAGAGTCAGTGGAAAAGTTTAGAGTTTTTAGTTATTAGTTGACAAGTTGTTTGTAACTTTGATTTTTCACTTTTCACTTTTCACTCTTCACTTGCGAAGCACTTTTATTCCTTCCTCATCCTTGCCACGGGTATGCCCATCTGTTCGCGATACTTGCTGGTGGTGCGGCGGGCGATGTTGAAGCCGTCGGCCTGGAGCAGCTGTGTGAGGCGCTCGTCGCTGAGCGGCTGCCGCTTGTCTTCTTTCTCGATGTGTCCTCGCAGGGCTGCCATCACCTGCCGGGCGGTGACGTCGTCGCCCTCTTTGTTCTGTGTGGCCCGATGCGTGAAGAACCATTTGAGGGGATAGGTGCCGAAGGGCGTCTCCACGTATTTGCTGTTGGCGACGCGGCTGATGGTGCTGATGTCGTAGCCCGTCAGCTCGGCCACGTCGTCGAGCCGCATGGGGCGCAGCAGCGTCTCGTCGCCTTCGCGGAAGAACGGTTTCTGCAGCTTGACGATGGCCTGCATGGTGCGCGTCATGGCCTCGGAGCGTTGCTGCAGGGCGTTGATGAACATCTGTCCGCGCTCGACATACTGGCGCACGAAGGCGTCCTGCTGCCCCTCGGCATCGGGGCTGATGATGAGCGACGGCTGGTTGCCGCGGCTCAGCGTGACGGTAATCGTGCCGTTCTCGTCGGTATCGACCAGGAAGTCGGGCTGGATGCTCTGTGCGCGGTCGGCGCTCTTCGCCCCGATGGAGCCACCGGGGCGCGGGTTGAGTTTCTGTATCTCGTGTTGCAGCTGTTCGGCCTCGGCGTGGCTGATGTGCAGCCGCTTCTCTATTCGTGTCCAGCGCTTGTGGATGAAGTCGTCGAAGCACTTGTCCAGGAGTTTGATGAGGAGTTCGCGCAGCGGCCCCTCCTCGTCGCGGCGTACCTGCAGCAGCAGGCATTCCTGCAGCGAGCGTGCTCCGATGCCGGGCGGGTCGAACTGCTGAAGGACCTTGAGCACTTGCCCCAGCTCCTCGGCATTCGTGTTGAGGCCTTGGTAGATCTCGGCCTCGTCGGCAAGGATGGCGAGGGACTTCTTCAGCAGTCCGTCCTCATCGAGCGAGCCGATGAGGTATTCCATGAGTTCCTTCTCGTGGTCGGAGAGCTCGAAGTCGGCCATCTGCTCGCGGAGACGGTCGGTGAGCGAGAGCGTGTCGTCGTATGCCATGTACTCGGCGGCGTTGTTGCTGTGGCTGTTGCCCATCAGGAAGTCGGGCATGTCGTCCTCCGAGCGGTAGTCGTAGAGAGCAGAAGCCTCCCCTTGCTCCTCCAAGGGAGGGGAGAACATATCGCCTCCCTCTTCGCCATTCTCCTCTCCATCGGAGGAGTTGGAAGAGGTTTTCTCCAGCCAGGGGTTCTCCAGGCATTCCAGCTCTACGCGATGCTGCAGGGCCTCGACCGGCATTTCCGTGAGGCGGACGAGCAGTACCTGTTGCGGCAGGAGCTGCTGCACCTGCACCTGCTCCTGCGATTGCGCCTGTTGCTGTATCTGTATGTTTTTCTGACTCATTGCCGTGCCGTGTTTTCATTCGGTGGGTTATGCGTCGGCAAAGACCTTGCCGTCGTCCAAAGTGACCTGCAGCATGGAGTATTCGCTGTGGAAATCGTTCTTGAGGCGGTCGAGATAGCGCCTTGCCTCCCATTTGCACATGGGCAGGTCGTGGAGCAGACAGTTGCCGCACGTCTGTGGCTCTGTAGCCGGCACTTTCTCCTGTGTGAGCATCCACTCCAGGCATTGGATGGTCAGCTCGCGCATGTCCTGTACGGAGTAGTTGCCGGTCATCACGATGTACATTCCCGTGAGGCATCCCATGGGGCCTACGTACACGACGTCGTCCTTGACCCGTGAGTTGCGGAACCACGTCGCCATCAGATGCTCGATGCTGTGAATGGCGGCGGGCGCCACGGCGGGTTCCTTGTTGGGCTCCGTGATGCGCAGGTCGAACGTGGTGAAGCCCTTGTCTTGTCTCGACACGTAGATGCCGGGCTTCAGCCTGGTGTGGTCGATGGTGAAACTCTGAATAACTTCCATAGCTTTGTTCTATTGGTTCTTGTCTTTTAGCGAAACGGGTGTAAGGTTCATCTCCTTGGCTTTCTCGAGCATGAACTGGAATGCGGCGTCGTGGTCGTTGGGGATAAGGGAGTCCCAGATGGCGTCCTTGACGGCTTGCTTGAGTATGCCGACCTCGCGGCATGGCTGCAGAGCGAAGGTCGCCATGATTTCCTCGCCGGAGATGGGGTTGTGCCAGGTGCGGTAGTTGTCGCGTGCCTGCAGGTCGATGAGCTTCTCTCGGACGAGCTGAAAGTTCTGCAGGAAACGCTGCTTCTTTTCGCGGTTCTTGCTGGTGATATCAGCTTCGCAGAGTCGCATCAGGTCGTCGATGTCCTCTCCCGCCTCGAAGAGCAGGCGTCGGACAGCGCTGTCGGTCACCTCGTCGTCGGCAATGGCGATGGGACGCATGTGCAGGCCGACGAGCTTCTCGACGTATGCCATGCGCTCGTCCGTCGGCAACTTCAGGCGGCGGAACAGTGGTGCCACCATCTTCTGCCCGATGTAGTTGTGGTTGTGGAATGTCCAGCCCGCCAGGTTGTCCCAGCGTTTGCTGCGCGGCTTCCCGATGTCGTGCAGGAGTGCGGCCCAGCGAAGCCATAATTCTTCACTTCTTGCCACATTATCCAACACCTCGAGCGTGTGATAGAAGTTGTCTTTGTGGGCGCGGCCATTGCGTGACTCGACGCCTTCGAGGGCTGCCACTTCGGGCAGGATGATGGGGAGCAGGCCGCTGCGGCTCAGTTCGATGAAGCCGATACTGGGCACGGGGGCCATCATGATTTTATTGAGTTCGTCGATGATGCGCTCCTGCGAGATAATCTTAATGCGGTCGGCGTTGCGTCGGAGCGCTTCTGCCGTCTCTTCCTCAATCTGGAATCGCAGCTGGGTGGCAAAGCGGATGCAGCGCATCATGCGCAGGGGGTCGTCGCTGAACGTGATGTCGGGGTCGAGGGGTGTGGCGATGATGCCGTCCTCGAGGTCGAGCAGTCCGTCGAAGAGGTCGATGAACTGGCCGAACCGACCCGTGTTGAGGCATACGGCAAGGGCATTGATGGTGAAGTCGCGGCGGTGGAGGTCGTCGTCGAGTGTGCCGTCCTCGACGATGGGCTTGCGGCTGTCGCGCTGATAGCTCTCGCGGCGTGCGCCGACGAATTCTATCTCCTGCTCATGCCATTTCAGTTGCGCCGTGCCGAAGTTGCGGAAGATGCTGACGTGGGCACCGCGGCCGAGCTCCTTCGCCAGGGCTTGGGCGAGGCGGATGCCGGGCCCGGAGGCCGGCCCCCCTCCAACCTCCCCCCGAGGAGGGAGGCTTTCTTCGCGAGATTGGCATTTCCCATTTCTCCCCTCTACCTCGGGGGAGGGGGCTGCAACCACCACGTCGATGTCCTTCGAGGGACGCTCCAGGATGATGTCCCTCACGTATCCGCCCACGACGTAGCACTCCAGGCCCAGCGCGTCGGCTGCCTTGCCGATGCGGCGCAGCAGCGGTGTGTCGATGGCGCGGAGCGGGTCGGCCTGGCGCGTCCGTTGGCGGAAGTCGTCGTATTCCTTTATGGCGTCAACTAAGTCCATCTCTTTTAATTCATAATTCATAATTCTCAATTCATAATCATAAACTCAGGGCGTTGCCTTATGATGAATTATGAATTCTCAGTTATGAATTGATTTCAGGTCTTCTTGCAGCTTACGCTCGAAGAATTGTTTCTTGACGTTGAGTCGCTCCCATTCCTTTCCAGTCACGAGTTTGAGGCTGTCGGTGGCGGCGAGCATCTCGATGCTGTCGAGCAGGAGAATGGCCCTACGGCGTGCCTCGATGGCAGTGGGGCAGTTGCGCCGGAGCGAGAAGATGGTGTCGCGTGCTTCGTTCCAGAGGTGGTGGTGCAGAGCGTAGCGTGCCTCGCGGAGCATGTTGGCGGCGCGCTCTTCCGGTGTCTTCTCGGTGCAGGCGGCCAGCAGGGCGGCTAATGAGATGAGGAAAATGTATCGTTTCATAGTCCGAAGAGCGGTAAGATGAAGTTGCGAACGTCGTTGCTCAGGGCGAGCACCATGAGTGCGATGATAATGCCGATGCCTATCTTTTCTATCCATTCCATCGCTTTATCCGAGGGTTGCCGGCCCGTGATGCCTTCGTAGAAGAGGAGGACGATGTGGCCGCCGTCGAGCCCCGGTATGGGCAGGATGTTCATGACGGCAAGGATGATGCTGATGAATGCGGTGAGCATCCAGAACTGATGCCAGTCCCAGGCGTTGGGGAAGATGTTGCCGATGGTGATGAACGAGCCGACGCTCTTCGCTCCCTCGGCGCTCGCCACGTACTTGAGGTCGTTGACGTAGCTCTTGAGTACGCGCCAGCCGTAGCTGAGGCCTGCGGGGAAGCAGTTCAGCAGGTTGTAGCTGAGGTGCACGGTTTTGTAGTCGGGGACGTGCCTCGTGACGCCCATCATGTATTTCTCGTCGAGCTGCAGGCTGAGGGTATCGGTGCGGCTCCCGTCGGCCGAGGCGACGACGGCGTCGAGGGTGCGCCAGCGGAGGCTGTCCTCGGCGGTGCAGTCGGGCGAGGCGAGCACATCCTGCCGCCGCAGCGTTACTTCGTAGTCGAAGTCGGCCCACGTGGAAATCTCCTTTCCGTTGACCGAGAGCAGCCTCATGCCTTTTTCGATGCCGGCCTTCGCAGCAGCAGAGCCGGGCACGACCGAGTCGATGTAGGCCTCGGCCAATAGTTGTAGGAACTGCGGCTGCGACTGCATCATCTTCAGCATGGAAAGTCCCTCTTCGGGCATCTCGAGCACGACCTCCTCGCCCTGTCGCAGGACGGTGACGGTCTTGGCATTGGAGATGGTGCGCATCACGGCGAGGCTGTACTCCTTTATCTCGCCCTTGTCCGTGCGGATGGGAATGTCGCCGTCCTGGAAGCCGATGGCGTGGGCCTGCTCGTTGTACTGGAAGCCCTGCTCGATGCTTGTCATGGGATAGTAGTCGCGCCCCCAGGCCAGCAGCACGAGGCTGTAGATGACCCAGGCGGTGATGAGGTTCATCAGCACGCCGCCGAACATGATGAGGAAGCGCTTCCATACCTTCTGCGAGCGGAACTCGTCGGGTTGCGCCGGCTGCTTCATCTGCTCGGTGTCCATGCTCTCATCTATCATGCCGGCTATCTTGACGTAGCCGCCGAGGGGTATCCAGCCGATGCCGTACTCCGTCTCTTTGTCCTTGAAACTGGGGAAAAGGCGGGTGAACCACTTGCTCTTCGTGCTGAAGAGGTGGAACTTGTAGTCGAAGAACATGAAGAACTTCTCGACCTTCACGCCGAAGAGTTTGGCGAAGCCGAAGTGGCCGCCCTCGTGCAGGACGACCAGGATGCTGAGGCAGCATATCAGCTGCAGGGTTTTTATCAGTACTGTTTCCATTATAAATGAGTTTCTTTTGCCATGTGTTTGTTATGAGGAAAATGATGCGTCGGCCGACGCTTGCTGTGGGAAAGGCCGATGCTTGCTGTGGCGTCGGCCGATGCTTGCTGTGGGAGAGGCCGATGCTACAGCAAGGAACGTCAGACGCCTCGTGTGGGGTGTTTTATGATTTCTTCAGCCACGCGGCGCGACTCGCGGTCGCAGTCGAGGTAGTCCTGCAGGGAAGGCTTCTCCTGATGCGGTACGCGGCGCAGTGTCTGCTCGATGACGTCGGCCATCCCAAGGAAGCTGCAGCGCTCCTGACGGAAGGCGAGGTTGGCCACTTCGTTTGCTGCGTTGACGACGCACGCGGCGTTGCCGCCCATCCGTATCGCCTCGTAGGCCATCCCGAGGCAGCGGAACTTCTCCGCGTCAGGTCGCTCGAACGTCAGGTCCTTGAGGTCCCACCAGTCGATGCGGGGGAAGCTGCTCTTGAGACGTGTGGGGTAGGAGAGTGCAAGCTGTATGGGGACGCGCATGTCGGGCATCCCCAGCTGTCCCTTCACGGCGCCGTCCTCAAACTGAACCGCGCTGTGCAGGATGCTCTGCGGATGGACCACGACTTGTATGCGCTCGGGTGTGACGTCGAAAAGCCAACGGGCCTCGATGACCTCGAAACCCTTGTTCATCATCGACGCGCTGTCGATGGTGATCTTTGCCCCCATGTCCCAGTTGGGATGCTTCAGGGCCTGGGCGGGCTTGACGTCGCGCAGCTGGTCGCGGGTGAAGGTGCGGAACGGACCTCCGCTGGCCGTCAGGATGATCTTCTCGATGGGACTCTCTTCCCCCATGAGGCTCTGGAAGATGGCACTGTGCTCGCTGTCGACGGGCAGCAGAGGCACCCTGTGCTCCAGGCAGAGACGTGTGATGAGCTCTCCGGCCACGACGAGCGTCTCCTTGTTGGCCAGGGCGATGGGCTTGCCGGCCTGGATGGCGCTGATGGTGGGGCGCAGGCCGCTGAAACCTACGAGGGCCGTCAGCACAATGTCAACCGGCTCCATCTGCACCACCTGGCAGAGGGCGTCGGCGCCTGTATAGACCTGTATCGGCTCGTCCTTCAGGGCGTCCCTGACGTAGTCGTACTTGCTCTCGTCGGCAATGACGACGCACTGCGGCCTGTATTGCTTTGCCTGCGCGATGAGCAGGTTGGCCTGGGTGTTCGCCGTCAGCACGTACGCCTCAAACAGGTCGGGGTGCTCGCTGATGACTTGCAGCGTCTGCGTGCCAATGCTGCCCGTGGAGCCTAATATGCAAATTCTTTTCATTTATTAACTCTTAATTCTTAACTCTTAACTCTTAATTCTTAATTTCTAATTACAAGTCAAGCAGCCCCTCGGGCAGCGACATGCGGATGGTCCTCGCCTTGTGGTCGATGTCCTTTATCCAGTCCTCGGCAGCCGGGATGTATCGCTCGCCGACCTGGAACAGGACGTTCTGCGTCGTGTCATCCACGCGGTCGATGGTGCCTATGCGTCCCGTCGCCTCGTCCCAGAGCTCGAAGCCCGTGAAGTGGCGCCAGGTGTATTCGTCGTCCTCGCTTGCCTCGGGCGTCAGCGAGTGCGGGAAGAAGACGTCGCATCCGATGAGGAACTGCACGTCGTTGGCGGAGTTGTAGTCGAGGAACTTCAGGAGCGCCGTCGTGTCGCTGCGGAAGCGGTACTCTTCCAGGAAAAACGGCACGAGGATGCCCTCGACGCGCAGCAGGAGGTATGCAGCCTCGGCACGGTCCCAGACGTCATCGGTGAAGCTGAACGTCACCTCGCCCTTGACGCCGTGCGTGCGGCCGATGTGTCCTATCTTATAAACCTCGTTGTCAGCTATCATTTCCTTTTTATGTTCTCCCCATGGAGGGGGAGTTGGAGGGAGTCTCCACTCTCGTTATCTTTGCACCAAGAGCGCAGAGCCGCCCCTCGATGTTTTCATATCCTCTGTCTATCTGGCCGATGTTGTCAATGCGACTCGTGCCCTGCGCACTCATGGCGGCAATGAGCAGGGCAATGCCGGCACGGATGTCGGGACTCGTCATGCGGCCCGCGTGCAGCTGACGCTGGTGGTCGTGCCCCACGACGACGGCCCTGTGGGGATCGCAAAGAATGATCTGCGCTCCCATATCTATAAGTTTGTCAACGAAAAAGAGGCGGCTTTCGAACATCTTCTGATGGATGAGCACTGAGCCTTTGGCCTGCGTGCTGACCACAAGCAGGACGCTCAGCAGGTCGGGCGTGAAGCCGGGCCACGGCGCGTCGCTCAGCGTCATAAACGAGCCGTCGATGAAGCTCTCTATTTCGTAATGCTCTTGCCTCGGGATGAAAAGGTCTGCCCCCTCCGTCTCGATGCGGATGCCCAGCCGACGGAACGTGCTCGGGATGATGCCGAGATGCTCCGGCGACGCGTTGCAGATGCGTACGCCATCGCCCACCATTGCCGCCATGCCGATAAAGGAGCCGACTTCTATCATGTCGGGCAGGATGGTGTGAGTCGTGCCGTGGAGACTTTCCACGCCGTCGATGGTCAGCAGGTTGCTGCCGATGCCGGCGATGCGTGCTCCCATCTGGCAAAGCATCTTACAAAGCTGCTGGATGTACGGCTCGCAGGCGGCGTTGTAGATGGTCGTGACGCCCTTGGCCAGGACAGCCGTCATGATGATGTTCGCCGTGCCGGTGACGGAGGCCTCATCCAATAGCATGTAGGCGCCCTCGAGTCGCTCGGCCTCGACGTTGTAGAGGTGCAGGGCCTCGTCATAGGTGAAGCGGCCGCCCAGCTGCTGTATGCCGTGGAAGTGCGTGTCGAGGCGACGCCTGCCGATTTGGTCGCCGCCCGGCTTCGCCACGATAGCCTTGCCGCGCCGCGCCAGCAGCGGACCCAGCATCATTACGCTGCCGCGAAGCTGCCGGCAACGTTCCATGTAGGCTTCGCTGCTGAGGTATCGGTCGTCGAGTTGCTTGGCAGAGAACGTGTAATCGTGTGCATCGTGCCTCGTCACCTCGACGCCCATGTCCTCCAGAAGCTTTATCTGGTTGTTGACATCGACAATGTCGGGGATATTCTTGATGTGGACAGGCTCTTCCGTCAGCAAGACGGCACAAAGCACTTGCAACGCCTCGTTCTTTGCCCCTTGAGGCAAAATTTCTCCTTTCAGTCTGTATCCGCCTTCTATGATGAATGATGCCATGACCTATTTCTTTCTTTTACGTTTCTTCCCAGCATCGGAGGCCTGCAGCGGCGACTCGCCGACGGGCTCGAATGTGAAACTGTCGAGGTCGATGCCCAGTCGGCCGCCCGAATACCTCTCGATGTCCTGGGCCACGAGTGCGTTGTCCATCGAGTCGCGATTCCAAATGAAGAGGTCTTGCTTCATCTGGTTGGCGATGCACTCTGTGAAGGCCTTGCGTGTCCCTTCGTCCTGAATCGTCTTCGCAAACTCGAGGCCTTGCTCCACGAGATAGCCGTAGTGCCTGCGCTTGATGTCCTTCATCGGGTAAGGCAACGGCTCGGGATGGGCCATCACTTCTTCTTGGGGAACGATGTTGACGGGATAGTCGATGTCGAGCTTGTAGTGGGAGATGCGCGCCAGATGGTTCCAGAGGCGATGTTCGTTGTCTTCCTTGCTGGCCGCCGACGGCAGCAGACCCGACATGATTCTCACGATGGTGTTGGCGCATCGCTGTCGCTCGGCACGGTCCTTTATCTCGACGGCCATATCCACCATCATCTGGACGGCTCGCCCGTACTCAGGCATCACGAGTTGCTCTCTTTGTGTGTTGTATTGCATTATAGTAGGCTTTTTGATTTTATCGCAACGAAATCCTTCAGGTAAAAGGGCTCGAAGTATGCCACATCGCGTGTCTCGCCGAGATGCAACGCGCGTTCTGCCAAGGGGAACATCCATTTGGCGAGCGGCACGATGCCTTCGATGAAGTGGGCATTCGGGTGCTGAATGACGCTCTGGCACTTTGCGGCGCCGTTTCCGAAGAAATAGACGGGGTGCTCTGCGAGGAAGGGAAGGTAGGTGTCTGCGGTGACGATGTCTGCGCCGATGGCTCGCACCTCACGGAGCGACCTGTCGTAAACGGCGCTGTACACCTCCATTCGCCTCGCGTCTATCATGGGGACGAGCAGCACGTCCTCGGGCAATTCCTCTTTCCCCAGCAGGACGGGCACGCACAGAAGCTTGAGCGTCGACACGCTCAGCAGAGGCAAGTCCCGACCATAGCATACGCCCTTGGCCAACGATACACCGATGCGCAGGCCGGTATAGCTGCCGGGACCTTCGCTCACTGCAACGGCATCGACCGGGATGGCGTGAGAGTTGGCAAACGACAACGCTTCATCTACGAAGACGCCACACACGACGGCATGGTTCGGCCCCTCAAGGTCTTCCTGATGGAAGATGAGGCTGCCGTTCTCGCTTAGTGCTACAGAACACGCTTTCGTGCTGGTTTCTATATGCAGGATACACGCCATAATCTCTTTTCCCTAATGTCTAATCTTTATTCCTTTATTTATTTCGCGCTGCAAAGATACAAAAAAGATTAGAGATTAGAGATTAGAGGATGGAGTTTTTTTGTCTATTGGGGCTGAAAGGGCTCTAATCCCTCTTCTTCTCCTTTGCTTTTTCCCGATAAGTCCTCATTGCATTGAAGCCATAGTCGAGCAGGATGGCCGACTCCTTGAATCTTGACGAGCGGCTTCGGCTGCCCAGAAGGACGAGGAAGAGCGTGCCGTCGTCGCGTGTGGCGGCTGAGGTGAGGCAGCCTGCCGCCTGACGTGTGTAGCCCGTCTTGATGCCGATGCAGCCGTCGTAGCTGAAGAGGAGCTGGTTGGTGCTTGTGCAGGGCAGGTGCCGTCCGTCGAGAAGCGGGATGTCTTTCTCTGCAGTGCCGACGATGTCCGAGAAGAGGCTGTCGGCCATGCAATATCTGGAAAGCCTGACGAGATCGCATGCGGAGCTGTAGTTCTCGTTGCAGGGCATGCCGTTCACGCTGGCGAAGTGCGTGCTGTCCATGCCCAGGTAGTGTGCCTTCTCGTTCATCATGGCGTAGAACGACAGCGTGTCGCCTGCGATGTGATTGGCGACGGCGTATGCCGCGTTGTTATCGCTCACCATCATCATCTCGCAGACGAGGTCGCCGAGCCGGTAGGCGTCGCCCGCCTTCACCCATGAGTCCCGCGTGACGCAGTCGTTGCCCGTGATGAGGACCGTGTCGGCAAGGCATCCGTTTTCGAGCGCCAGCAGGCAGGTCATCATCTTGGTAATCGACGCCATATACAACTTCTCGTCCGCTGCTTTCTCGCTGATGATGAATCCCGTAGAGTCATCGACGAGCAGCCAGGCCTTGGCCGTAACGCCTTCGACGCTTTCGAAGCCCTCGACCGAATCGAGCCGGACGAAGTCGCTGAGCGTGGAGTCCAACAGCGCAATCTTACGCAACCGCTGCTCCTCGGGCGTAAGTTTCTCTTCGCTTCTGCAGGCAAAGCAGAACGCCAGCAGAAGGGACATCAAACAGAGGAAAGGCTTTTTCATGCTGCAAAGGTAGTGAAAAAAAGTCAAACGTGTGTGCTTTTTCCCCGTCAAAATAGAAATAATGTGTGTCTTCCCTTTGTATTTCGCTCGCTTCTTCGTATCTTTGCAGCAAAATTGCAGACGAAGATGATACTATCAATGACAGGATACGGCAAGGCTTCAGCTGTGTTCCAGGGAAAGAAGATTATTGCTGAGGTGAAGTCACTCAACAGCAAGGCGCTCGACCTCTCATCGCGCGTGGCTCCCATCTACAGGGAGAAGGAGATGGAGGTGCGGGCGATGCTGGCGCAGAGCATAGAGCGCGGCAAAGTGGAGTTCAATCTCTGGATTGAGCAGCAGGACCCGTCGGACGCCTCGCCCATAAACGGCGAGCTGGTGGCCGCGTACTACCGGCAGATGCAGGACATCTCGGCGAAGTACGGCATACCGGAGCCCGACGACTACTGGCACACGCTGGTCCGCATGCCCGGCGTGATGTCGGCCGGCGAGACGCAGCAGGAACTCTCCGACGAGGAGTGGCAGGTGGCGCGCGACGTCGTGCAGAAGGCCATCGACAGCCTGATGGCGTTCCGTCGTCAGGAGGGCGAGGCCCTGCAGCGTAAGTTCGAGGAGAAGCTCGACAACATAGGCGCCCTGCTCGCCGGCATCGAGCCCTACGAGAAGCAGCGCGTGGAGAAAATCCGCCAGCGCATAACGGACGGGCTCGCCTCCATCCCGGATGTGGAGTACGATAAGAACAGGTTGGAGCAGGAAATGATTTACTATATCGAGAAGCTCGACATCAATGAGGAGAAGCAGCGCTTGGCGAACCATCTTCTCTACTTTCGCAAGACCATGGACGAAGGGCACGGACAGGGCAAGAAACTCGGATTCATCGCTCAGGAGATGGGTCGCGAGATCAACACCACCGGCAGCAAAAGCAACCTGGCAGAGATGCAGAACATCGTCGTCAAGATGAAGGACGAGCTCGAACAGATTAAGGAACAAGTATTGAATGTAATGTAGTATGGGGAGGCTGTTGATTGTTTCAGCTCCTTCGGGTAGTGGCAAGAGCACAATCGTGAACTACCTGATGACGGAGCATCCCGAGTTCAGGCTGGCGTTCAGCGTAAGCGCCACCAGCAGGCCGCCGAGAGGCCAGGAGCAGGATGGCGTGGACTACTATTTCCTTACGCCTGAGGAGTTCCGACGCCACATCAAGGCGGACGATTTCCTCGAGTATGAAGAAGTTTATGAAGGCAGGTTCTACGGCACGCTGAAGCGTCAGGTCGAGGAGAAATTGGCAGCGGGGATGAATGTCGTCTTCGATGTCGACGTGAAGGGTGGCATCAACATCAAGCGATACTATGGCGACGATGCCATGAGCATCTTCATCCAGCCCCCCTCGATCGAGGTCCTGAGGGAGCGTCTGATACGAAGAAATACCGATGAAATGGCGCAAATTGAACAAAGAGTGGCCAAGGCGGCGTACGAAATGTCGTTTGCCCCGCAGTTCGACCACATCATTGTCAACGACGACCTCGACGTCGCAAAACAGCAGGCCGTGGCATTGCTCCGCGACTTCTTCCAGGAGACCCCTTGACCCCCTTCAGAGGGACCAGCCAACGCCATAGGAAGAGCCCCCCTAACCCCCTTTAGGGGGAATTTTACGCCACAGCAAGGAAAGGCCAACGCCACAGCAAGGAACGGCCAACGCTACAGCAAGGAACGGCCAACGCCACAGCAAGCGTTTTCCGACGCCATCTTTCAATTTTCAATTTTCAATTTTAAATTTTAAATTTTCCAAATGTTAACAGGCATCTACGGAGGCAGTTTCAATCCCATTCACGAGGGGCACGTCCGGCTGGCGAAAGCGCTGGCCGACAGCGGTCTCGTCGATGAGATGTGGCTCCTGGTCTCGCCGCAAAACCCTTTCAAGGTGAATGCCGACCTGCTCGATGACGATGAACGGCTGCGCCTGGCACGTCTTGCAGTCGCTGACATACAGGGCGTTGAGGTCTGCGACCGCGAATTCTCCCTGCCCCGACCTTCCTATATGTACAATACGTTGCGAGCCCTGAGCCGCGAGCACCCCGAGCGCGAGTTCGTGCTTGTCATCGGGGCTGACAACTGGCCGCGTTTCCCCGACTGGTACCGCAGCAAGGCCATCCTCGCCCGCTACCGCATCATCATCTATCCCAGGCCCGGCTATGCGCTGCCGGACGTCCCACGAAACGTCACCGTTGCCGAGACGCCGCTGCTCGACATCAGCAGCACGGAGATACGGAACCGCATCGCCAACGACCCCGATTACGACGGCGAGGGCCTTCCTCCAGCCGTTTGGGAAGAAATAAAGGCAAAGGGCTTGTATGTTTCATAAAAAGTCCGTACATTTGCCGCGCAAAACGTAATGAACATGTATCGCAACAAAGTATTTTTCATAGCACTCTGCAGCCTGATGGCCTCTCTTGGCGCGTTCGCAGAAGAGGAGTTGGTCAAGTTCGGCAATTTCGACTCGTGGATTACCCGCTCCATAAAGGAGAGCGTGCTCGTCGGCGGTAAAACGCAGACACTCTATGAGATAGGCCCCAAGGGAAGCTTCGACGGCGCCCGGGCCTACACCAATCAGGGCGGTTCGCCTTGGGGCTGCAGCAACGTCTTTGCGAAAGTGGCGGGCGTGGTCAAGACCAACGTCAGCGTCTATCCCGACAAGCATCAGGGCGGCCAGTGCGCCAAGCTGACGACACACATCGTGAGCGCCAAGGCCATCGGCGTCATCAACATCAGCGTCCTCGCCACGGGCAGCATCTTCCTCGGCACCTTGCTGGAGCCCATCACAGGCTCGAGCAACCCGATGAGCAAGATGAGCATCGGCATACCCTTCACCAAGCGACCGAAGGCCGTCAAGTTCGACTACAAGTACAACTCGCCGGGCACGGAGCGCATCCGCGAGACGGGATTCAGCAAGCGTCAGAAGGTGAGCGGCAAGGACATGGGGCAGGTCACCTGCCTGCTGCAGAAGCGGTGGGAGGACGCCGACGGCAACATCCACGCCCTCCGCATCGGCACCATGCGCCACTTCTTCACGCAAAACTGCGACTGGAAGGAGGGACAGACCTTCAACATCCATTACGGCGACATCACCCACGAGAGCTTCTACAAGCCGGATATGGGGCTGATGTCGGGCAGCACGGGTTTCTACGGCCTCAACAGCAAAGGGAAGAACGTGCCCGTCACCGAGGAAGGCTGGGCATCACCCGACGAAACGCCCACCCATATCGTACTGAAATTCGACAGCAGCCATGGCGGCGCCTACGTCGGCACCATCGGCAACACCCTCTGGGTGGACAACGTCAAGCTTGTGTACTAAAGAGCCTCCCCCTGCCCCTCCATAGGAACAGCCTCCCCCTGCCCCTCCAAAGGAATAGCCTCCCCCTGCCCCTCCAAAGGAGGGGTGAATTAAATAGTTAAATTACTCAAATCGTAAATAAATCGTAAATCGTAAATCGTCAAATCGTAAATTTGTGCGTCCCTACTACCTTGTCCAGGAGTCGTTGCTCCGACGTAATCTGCAGCTCATCAAGAGCGTTGCCGACGAAGCCGACGTGGAGATAATCCTCGCCTTCAAAGCCTTCGCGTTATGGCGTACCTTTCCAATTTTCCGCGATTTCATCGAGAAAACCACGGCAAGCAGTCTGTGCGAAGCGCGCCTTTCGTTGGAGGAATTCGGCTCCCTCGCCCACACCTACAGCCCGGCGTATGAGGACGATGAATTCGACGAAATACTGCATTGCAGCGGCCACGTCACCTTCAATTCCCTCTCGCAATACGAGCACTTTGCGCCAAAAACAGCCCATTTCATCGAACATTCCGTGTCCTACGGCCTTCGCGTCAACCCGGAATACAGCGAGATAGAGACGGAGCTCTACAACCCCTGCGCACCCGGTAGCCGCTTCGGCGTGCTGGCCGAGCAGTTGCCCGACAAACTCCCTGCCGGCATCGAAGGTTTCCATTGCCATTGCCACTGCGAGAGTCCGGCCTCGGCTCTGGAGCACACACTCGAGCATCTTGAAGCGAAGTTCTCGCGCTGGTTCCCGCAACTGAAGTGGCTGAACCTGGGCGGCGGACACCTGATGACGCGCAAAGGCTACGACGTCGCGTACCTTATTAATATATTAAAGGGACTGCACCGCCGCCATCCCCATCTCCACATCATCCTCGAACCGGGCAGCGCCTTTGCCTGGCAGACGGGGCCCCTCGTGGCTCAGGTGGTCGATGTCGTCGAGAACCATGGCATCCAGACGGCCATCCTGAACGTCTCCTTCACCTGCCACATGCCCGACTGCCTCGAGATGCCCTATCAGCCCGACGTGCGCGGTGCCGAGAGCCTTCCCTTCGAGGCAGCTTCACAGCCCGATGCGAAGGAGCGGAACATTTACAGGTTGGGCGGCAACAGTTGCCTGAGCGGCGACTACATGGGCAGTTGGCGTTTCCCCGAGCCGCTCCAGGTGGGGCAGGAGGTCGTCTTCGAAGACATGATTCACTACACGACCGTAAAGACCACGATGTTCAACGGCATCATGCACCCCTCGATCGTACTCGAGCACGAGGACGGCACGCGCGAGGAGCTCCGCCGCTTCACTTACGAGGACTACAGGGACCGTATGGATTAGCCAATCAGTCGGTTTGCCCCTCTTTTGGATGGGACAATGGGAGGCTTTAGGCTTTTCCCCCGAGCGTTTAGGGAAAACCCTTGCATTTGCTTCCGTTTTATGTCTTACCTTTGCACTGTCAAACAGAAATAAACGTGCAACACATAAAACATCAAATGCTATGAAAAAATTAGTTCTTTCCCTGATGCTGATGGCAGCCTGGATGGGTGCCAGTGCAATGAGTTTCGAACGCGCTCAGGCTGAGGCTCTCTACCTGACGGACAAGATGGCGTATGAGCTCAACCTCAACGACCAACAGTATAACGATGCCTACGAGATCAACCTCGACTACTTCCTCCGTGTCGATTCGCCGTCCGATCTCTATGGCGACTACTACAGCTATCGCCTGTACGACCTGCGTTGCATCCTGCACGACTGGCAGTACAGCCTCCTTACGGCAGCCGACTACTTCCTGCGCCCTATCCTGTGGCGTGCCGGCGGCTGGTACTTCCCCATCTATAGCTACTACAATCGCGGCTACTTCTACTACAGCCGGCCGGTCGTATGGCGTACGTATTATGGCGGTCACAGTCGCTATCACTACCACGGAGGCTTCTACGCCGATCGCCGTCCGCACTGGAACGGCGGGCTGAGGGGTCACGACATGCATCGCCCGGCGGTGGGTTATCGCAGCCATGGCGACGGCGGTCGTCGCATCAGCGGAAATGGTTATCATATCGACATGAACAACCATCGCTCCGGAGGCAACGACAACCGCGACAGAAGCAGTCATGGCGACCATGGCCGTTCCGGCGACAACAACCGCAGCGGCAGCACGCACTCCTACGGCAACCATGAGAGCAGCAGTACTCACAACTCCGACGTCAGAACGAGCAATCGTGGCAACATCAGTCACGTCGGCGTGAATCGCGGCAACTCGTTCGACGGCAGCAGCTCCCGCATGAGCTCGGGCCTGAGTCGTGGCAGCAGCATGAGCCAGAGCAGCAGCATGAGTCGCGGCAACGTATCCAGCTACGGAAGCTCTTCTCGCGGAAGCAGCATGAGCAGCAGTCGCGCAGGCAGCATGAGCAGCAGTCGGAGCGCTGGTATCGGCAGCAGCCGTGGCAGTTCATCCAGCTACGGAGGCTCTTCTCGCGGTGGCTCAAGCTTCGGTGGCAGCAGCCGTGGCAGTTCATCCAGCTTCGGCGGTTCCTCTCGCGGCAGCAGCATGGGAGGCAGCCGTGGCAGCGCTGGCAGCAGCCGAGGCGGTCGCAGGTAACATATAAAACAACGCCGCACGCTGGGAATGCAGATTCCGCGTGCGGCGTTTTATGTCTCCCCGTTCAGGGATTGGCCAGGCGTTTTTCAGCGCCTGGTTTTGTTATCCTACTTGCAACCCGGGCACCAGGGCTTGAGCTGCTTGAAGAAGTCGTTGCCCTTGTCGTCGACGAGGATGAAGGCAGGGAAGTCCTCTACCGTTATCTTCCAAATGGCCTCCATGCCCAGCTCGGGATACTCCACGCACTCTATGCTTTTGATGCTCGACTGCGACAGCACGGCTGCCACGCCGCCAATCGTGCCGAGGTAGAAGCCGCCGTGCTTCTTGCAGGCATCGGTCACTTGCTGCGAGCGATTGCCCTTGGCTATCATCACGAGGCTGCCGCCATTGGCCTGGAACTCATCGACGTAGGGGTCCATGCGGCCTGCCGTGGTGGGGCCCATCGAACCGCAGGGATAGCCTGCCGGCGTCTTTGCCGGGCCGGCATACAATACGGGATGGTCCTTGAAGTATTGCGGCATCCCCTCGCCTGCATCGAGACGCGCCTTGAGCTTCGCGTGGGCGATGTCGCGGGCCACAATGATGGTGCCCCTCAGGTTGACGCGGGTGGAGACGGGGTACTTGCTCAGCTCAGCACGGACGGCATCGATGCCCTTGTCGAGGTCGATGTCAATGCCCTTGCCGCCCTCGCCGGGGAGACGCAGCTCTTCGGGGATGAGTTCGCCCGGGCAGTCGTCCATCTTCTCCAGCCAGATGCCGTCGCGGTTAATCTTCGCCTTGATATTGCGGTCGGCTGAGCAACTTACGCCCATGCCGATGGGACAGCTGGCGCCGTGGCGCGGCAGGCGGATGACGCGAATGTCGTGGGCAAGGTACTTGCCGCCGAACTGTGCACCGAGGCCAATCTTGTGCGCCTCCTCCAGGAGTTTCTTCTCGAGGTCGATGTCGCGGAAAGCACGGCCCGTCTCATCGCCCGTGGTGGGCAGCGAGTCGTAGTACTTGATGCTGGCCAGCTTGACCGTCAGCAGGTTCTTCTCGGCCGACGTACCGCCGATGACGAACGCGATGTGGTAGGGCGGGCAGGCTGCCGTGCCCAGGTGCTTCATCTCCTCAACGAGGAAGGGGAGCAACGTGCCTTCATTCTGAATCGTAGCCTTCGTCATGGGGTAGAAATACGTCTTGTTGGCAGAGCCGCCACCCTTGGCGACCATCACGAAGCGGTATTCTGCGCCCTCGCACGCCTCG
The DNA here is from genome assembly GCA_946407485.1 of uncultured Prevotellaceae bacterium. Classification (GTDB taxonomy): domain Bacteria; phylum Bacteroidota; class Bacteroidia; order Bacteroidales; family Bacteroidaceae; genus Physcousia. The sequence goes on from CAMJOE010000020.1 coordinate 27,090, forward strand.
ATGTCAATCTGCGCGGGAAGGTTGCACTTCGTGTTCACCTCGTCGTACATGTTGAGGGGCGCGTTCTGGGAATAGCGGAGGTTATCTTGGGTAAACGTGTTGAACACGCCACGCGAGAGTGCTTCCTCATCCTCGAAACCCGTCCACACTTGCTGGCCCTTCTCGCCGTGAATGATGGCGGTGCCGGTGTCCTGGCAGAAGGGCAGGATGCCCTTGCAGGCCGTCTCGGCATTGCGCAGGAACTGGAGGGCGACGTACTTGTCGTTCTCGCTGGCATCGGGGTCTTTCAGGATTTGTGCCACCTGCAGGTTGTGCTCGCGGCGCAGCATGAACTCCACGTCGTGGAATGCCTGCTGAGCCAGCAACGTCAATGCTTCGGGAGAAACCTTCACGATTTCCTTCCCTTCGAACTCGCTGACGGTGACGCCTTCCTTCGTCAGGAGGCGGTATTCGGTCTTGTCCTCGCCCATCTGGAACATTGGGGCATACTTGAATTCAGCCATTTCTTTAATTCATTATTTAATGATTTACGATTTGCTTTTTATTTGCATTCTGATAATTTGTCTGTTTGCTATGATTCATTGTCCATCGTCCATTGACCATTAGGTTCTCCTTCGTAGTGCTGGAACAGGAAGTCGTTGTAGGGATACTTCTGCACGTGCAACTCCCTTACCTTATTATATAGTACTTGCTTCAGGGTATCGACGTTGGTGCGCTCTTGTGCGGAGATGAAGAGGCATTGGCCGCCGAGGCGCGACATCCAGGTGTGGATGAGTTCGTCGAGCGAGACGTTGCGGGCAGTGGCGGGCGTGAGGTCGTCGGCATCCTTCTCCTCCCATGTGTAGGCGTCTATCT
>CAMJOE010000021.1:0-27675 GCA_946407485.1 uncultured Prevotellaceae bacterium
TGCAACTCGGTGAAGAGACACCTCACGTCCTCTGCCACAAGCCGCAATTGCTTGCGGATGAATAGTTTGAGGTCCACCAGCACTTGGTCGTTGCGGCTGCGACCCGAGTGTATCTTCTTGCCGACGTCACCCAAGCGGCGGGTCAGCATCAACTCAACCTGCGAGTGAACGTCCTCGATGCCTTCCTCGATGACGAACCGTGACTCGCGTATCTCCGTGAGGATGTTCCGCAGTTCTGCCAGCAAGGCCTGTAGCTCGTCAGTCTTGAGAAGCCCGATGCTCTCGAGCATCGTGATGTGCGCCATCGAGCCAAGCACGTCGGCCTCAGCCAAATACATGTCCATCTCGCGGTCGCGTCCGACGGTGAAGCGCTCTATCTCCGCCGTCACCTCATATCCTTTGTCCCAAAGCTTTTGCATAATTCATAATTATTAATTCATAATTCATCATTCATCACAGCCTCTCTTGCCCTCGCTCTCAGGGCGTGCTATATTATGAATTATGAATTATGAATTGTGAATTGTTTTTAATAAGGCAGGCTTGCCAACATCTGGGCGAGTCCGTCGACGCCCTGTTCGAGCTTCTTGCCCACCATTTGGCGGATGAAGAAGTTGAGGTCGGCCTTGACGGTGAGTCGCATGGCGCACTCGTTCTCGTTTTGCGGAAGCAGCTGAATCCACATGTTTGCGGCCACGGGCATACCCTCGGCAACGAACTTGATGGTCTTTTCCGGTTCGCGCTCTATGATGCGGAGGGTGGCAGTGCCTATTGGCGTCTGGCCCGAGACGGAGTCTGTGTCGAACTGCAGCGAGCGCAGCTTCTCCACGACCTGCTCCAATTGCTCCGGCGTCACCTTGTCGCTCGCCTGCTGCTTGATGCGTTCCATCGCCTCCGGATTGTCGAGGCCTTGCTGGATGACAGCCAGGTTGTTGAGGTCTGCCAGGCGCTCATAGACGCGTCCGATGGGGGCAAATATCTTCTTTACTTCGCTTTTGTATTCAGTCATCTCGTAATAATTTAGTGGGAGTTATATTGGGGAGTTATATTGGGGAGTTATTATGAGAAGTTATGATGGGCCAAATGTGTTGGCTTCTTATAACTCCTAATCTTAACTCCTATTTATAACTTCTCCTCATAACTCCTTTTTTGTTATTTATTCCATTCCGACGGGTTCTTGCGCCACTCGTGGAGGGTCGCGATGTCCGACTCCTTGATGTAGCCCGTCTTGAGTGCTTCGGCTACGACGGCCTCGTAGTTGGTGAGGGTGAGCAACTTGACGCCAGCCGCCTTGAATGCTTCTTCGGCAACGGGGAAGCCATAAGTGTAGGACGCCACCATGCCCACCACTTCGCATCCGGCTTTCCTGAGCGCCTCGACGGCCTTTAGACTGCTGCCGCCCGTGCTGATGAGGTCTTCGACCACCACAACCTTCATGCCGGGCCTGAGTTCGCCTTCGATGAGGTTCTCCATCCCGTGGTCTTTTGGTTTGCTGCGGACGTAAGCAAAGGGCAGACTCAAAGCGTCGGCCACCAATGCGCCTTGCGCGATGGCTCCTGTGGCCACGCCGGCCACGCCTTCTGCCTCGGGGAACTGCTCCATGACGAGCCGCGTCAGCTCCACCTTGACGAAGGTGCGGAGGTCGGGGAAGGAGAGCGTCTTGCGGTTGTCGCAATAGAAAGGACTTTTCCAGCCGCTTGCCCACGTGAAGGGATTGCTTGGCTGGAGCTTGATGGCTTTTACGCCGAGCAGCTTTGCTGCAAAGATTGATTCAACGTTACTCATTATCGTATCTTTTATGTTATGTTCTATATTCATTCACTATTGTTTTTGACTTTACCTCTTTGCCGTGAGGCCAGACGCGCCCAAGGATGCCGCGCGCGAACATCGAGTCCGGAACGATACGCTTCCTCTTATCGTCGGAGCCTGGCCGTGCTGGTCTATGCTTTCACGACAATCTTTCTGCCGTCCTTAATGTAGAGTCCCGGCTCCTGCATGCTTGCGGTGCGGGTGCCGTCGAGGCGATAGATGACGCTCTGCCGTCCGTTTTCCTTTATCTCGTTCAAGGCATCATCGTCGCCAACGACGCTCAGAACGAGCGGTTGCGAGATGGGTTGGCCGTCGATGCAGATGCCGTATTCGTGCTGCCCGGCAGCAAGGCCGGTGAGCGTGATGTTGCCTTCTTCCGTCCCGAGAGGCATCACGTCCTGCCACTCTCCATCTTGCATGACGCAAAGCTTGGCGGGCAGCGAGGGATGAAGCCCGCTGTAGTGCATCGTGATTTCTTCGCTCGTCTTGTACTCCGTCTTGTCAGCGCGGAGGCGTGCCGGCTTGCCGATGGCGAAGTACTGACGTCCGAAGGGTTCTTCGTAACCGTCGGCCATGAAGTAGCCCACGAAGTAGATGCCCTCGGGCAGAGGCGACGTCCAGTTCTTCGTACCGCTTACGTTGAGCGTGAGCGTGCCGTTCACCTTGTTGTTATAAAGCCATGTGGGGCACTTCACATCCTGTGGCACGAGCCCCGCCTGGTAGATGCCCACCCAGTCCTTGTTGATGTTGGGAGCATTCGCGAGCGTTATGACGATGGCATCTCCGACGTCGTAAACGTGCTTGTTGGACGTCATGGAAAACATCGTGGGGTCGTAAGCCCGCGAGGTCACGAAGAAGGGGATGCGGGGCGAACATTCCGTATAGCCGCCGTCCTGGAAAAGCACGGCGAAGTACTCGCCGGCATTGGGGACGCTGAGACTCAACGTGCCGGCCGCGACCTCCGTATAGGCGTAGGTCGTGGAGGTGTCGCCCGAGCCGGGCTTTTTGCCTTTGGTGTAGATGCCAAGCCATGCTTCCGTGCCGACCGGGACGCCACTGAAGGTCGCCTGAATGCTCTCGTTCACCTTGTAGAACTGTTTGTCGAGCGAGAGGGTCGAGATGTAGGAGGCGATGGTGCTGTCCACCCAGTCCGAATAAATGGGGTTGCCCTTGCCGCCGAAGCAGTTGCAGGGCCTTATGGCAAAGCGATAAGCGAAATCTTTGGGCAGTTCGCTCTCGCCGAATACGCAGATGACTTCGCCCTCTTCCTTGTTCTCGCCGAGGTAGCACTTGGGTGAGAAGACGCGCTTTGTGGCGGCGATGTGGCGGACATCGAGCCAGTCGTACTCCACCTGCACCTCATAGTCGAATGCGCGCACGCCGGCGTTCTTCTTCAGGACAGTCGGGAAGTGCACCGTGACCTGCTTTTGCGAGGTGCCGTAGCGGTCGGCGCCAGTGCCTCCGGTAACGGTAACCTTTGTGCCTGCGGGGAATTGCGGGATGGGAGCCGTCTTGGCGCGATTCTCGAAGGAAAGTGGCTGGGTGACCGAGATGGGCCAAGGCAGGTACCACGCCTCGCCGATGGGTTCGTCATAGACAAACTCGCGCTTCTCGAACGTGATGGCTGAGTCATAGACGCGCATCACCATGCCCTGACGGCCGTCCGACGGGTCCATCTTCGGCATCTGCGAAGGCGGCTTTGCCGACCAGTCGTCCTGATAGGTATTCTCACGTGCCGGCATCGGATAGAGATACTTGAGCGATGAGGTGCCGATGCTGGTGAAGGCGCCCTGCCAAAGGTCGCGGTCGTCGTCGAGCGGCGAATGCGAGTGGCCGGAGAACGCGATGGCATTGGGATAGCCAGACAGCAGTCTTGTCACCGTGCCGTCATCCCTGCCCCAAGCCCACGCGCAGTTGCAGGTATCTTTTGGGTGCGGATGCTGGATGTAGAAGAAAGGCTTCCCGTCGGCTGTCAGCTCGGCGTTGTGCTCCTGAAGGAAGTCGGCAAGGCCCGAGATGTGATTCTGGTTCTCCCAATGCGCGCCGATGAAGTGGTAGCCCTTGATGGTCTTCATCCAGATGGGCTGATAGTCTTCCTTGAAGCATTGCTTCCAAGCAGCAGCAGCCTGTCGGCCGATGCCTTGCGCCTGCGCTGTCTCTGCTCCGACGCTGCTGATGGTGCCTCCCCAGGTATAGCCCTCCACGTCGTGGTTGCCATAGATGAAGAGCTGCGCCGTCTCTTTCCCGTCGATACCCTTATTGTCGGGGAAGACTTGGAACCAAGCATCCGCCACCACTTGCAACTGCGGGAGGAGGCCCTGGTCGGCCATGTCGCCGGCAATGATGACGCCGTCCACCTTCAGACTGCGGAAGTATTCGAGCGTGTGGATAAACGTCGTCGCCGTGTCTGCGCCGCGCAGATGGATGTCGCTCACAATGCCGATGACGAGGTTCGGATTGCCCAAAGTGGCTATCGCATCAGCAAGTGCGGGCGTACCGAAATAGGCTGCTCCGGCGAGTACACCAGAGCGCTGAAGGAATTCTCTTCTATTCATACCTTATTTATATGTGTGTGCAAAGATACGAAGAAATTGACAATAAAGAGCAATGAAGCGGAGAATAATTTAACTTAACGTGTTAAGTTAGCAAACACAACGTGGTATGTTTGCAATTACAACGTGTTAAGTTGACCAACTTAACGGGCAGTCTTTTTCTCAGCCAAACGCTTCGACCTCGGCGGAGTAGTGTCCGTAGATGTATTCCACCACCATTCGGCCGTAGCGACCTTGCTCGGCGACGAGGCAGGCGACGAGTCCCATCGTCCAGCGCCAGTTGACTTCGATGCACGGACAAATGCCTTCCTCGGCCAGCATCATGTCAATCCCGACAGGCCCCGAGTAGTCGAAATGGCTCAGACGTGCTTCCCACCAACGTCGTATCTCCTGAAGATACTGCAAGGGAATGTACTGGGCCAGCCACGCGAGTTTCTGTCCCTCGGGCGCTACCCAGTTGCCCAGGTACGCCCCCCGCTCGTTGGTGTAGAAGAGGGAAAGCCCTCGATACTCGACGCCGCCCTTTCCATCGAGCCAGTACTCAAGGGCGAAGTCGCTCACCTTATGCAGGAACCGTTCCACGACGATGCTGCCCTGAGCCTTCAGAATGCGCTTTGCCCAAGCCTTCCATTGTGGATTGTCCGTCTTTGTCAACCCTCTTCCGCTGCTGCTCCAAGGCGACTTCAGCAAAGCCTCACCATAGGCGTTTGCTGCTTCCTCTGCCTCCTCGATGCTCTGGCAAAGGATGGAATGCCCGGCGAAATGTCCGTCGAGGGGTAGCTCTTCTCGTAGCTCCTGCAAGAGGGACACGGCAGTTTGCCTGTGCGAAAGCTGGCGGATGTGCTCAAGCTTCTCCGCAGAGGGCAGCAGCGACTCCTGAACGCCCGCCTGCCTAAGCTGATGGCAGAGCGCAGGACTCCATCCCCAAGGCACAATCCTCGTGTCGTCCTCCAATGTCAATCTGTCCTCGCCATTCCATACGATATCATCCTCCTTAGCCCACCACTGCGGAAGCCACCACAGCTCGCGCCGCATCTGCTGTATCTGAGCAGGTGGCGTGTAGCCCGGATGCCCGTCGGCAAGGGCCATGTCGTTCTCAGGATTGAAGACGTATAAGCAGTTCATAATTCATAGTTATGAGTTCATAGTTCATAGTTATGAGTTCATAGTCCATAGTCCATAGTTCATAGTTAGGCTTCGCCCCTAATGAAGCGAAGAGAACGATTATGGACTATGAACTATGAATTATGAACTAATCTCCACGTTCGTGTAGTAGTGTTTGAGGATTTGCTTGTAGCTGTAGCCTTGTTCGCCCATCACGGCTGCTCCTATCTGGCAAAGACCCACGCCGTGCCCCCAGCCGCGACCATGAAGGATGAAACGTCCCGGGATGCCGTCTCTCACGTTCTTCGTCTCGACGGTAAAGGCGCTGCTCTTGAGGGTCGAGGTGCTGAGCATACGGCGTATCTCGAGTTCCTTGCCCACGACGAACGCCTTCTCCTTGCCCACGATACGCAACTTGCTGATGTGTCCGCCAGGTCCCTTCTCCACGATTTCCATCGCGAGAATCGGCCCGAGTTCCATCTTCAAATGCTTGCAGACGCGGTCGTGCACCTCCTCTTGCGAGAGCTCTTCCGTCCATTCATAGAAGTCGTGCGTCTCGAGGTCGTAGTCGTTGAGGACTTGTCGCAGTATCTGCGTGTCGTTCGTGTTGCAGAACGGGTCTTTGACGGAGCGAAGATAAGGCACCTCGATGTTTTCCCAGCAGTACTGGTATTCGTTTGTCTGACCGCCGCAGCACTTGCCGAAGCGCGTGTCGCAAACCTTGCCGTCGTACATCAGGACCTGTCCTCGAGTGGCGTTAACGGCTTCAGCAACCTGCGGATTGCTTGCCCTCGTGATGCCCTGATAGCGCTGGCAATGGTCGTCGGCACAGACGTCGAAGATGGTGTGGTCCTCACGGTCGTACCAGCGGATGCTCTCGCCTTCGCCTTTTACAAAAGAGAAGAACGGCGCCGGCTGGCCTTCCCTTTCCTGGCGACGCTGCATCTGAGCGTAGAGCCAACTGCGGCTGATGACGGCGGCTGCCTTCAGGAATTCGAGCGAGCAGCTGCTCTTCATCTCGCTGCTGATGACGCTCGTCAGGTAGTCCTCGACGGGCAGGATGTTGATGGCCACAATCTTGTCCTCATCGACCACGAGCTTGAGGATGCCGCTGAAGGTCTGCGATTCCTGTCGCTCCCAATGGAACTTCTGGCCGATGGTGACGCCGTGAAGGGTAAATGACGCCGCATCTTCCTGCGGACGGAAGGTCAGCTCCTGATAGACATTGTCGCGCCAGCGGATGCCGCCTTCGGTGTATTCTGCCGTCTGTTCGCCCACGACCTCGTTGCCTTTGGCTGCATAGATGTTGTTCATGCAGAAGCGAATGACGGTGTTCTTCATGATGCCGACGGAGACGGAACGATTTTCTTCCTTGCTTTCCTTTTTGGGGAGCGCTTTTGTTTCTTCTTCAGATGTGTCAGCTTTGTCTGTGAGCTGTGCGATGATGGGTTTCAGCTCTTCTTCGCTCAGCGTCACTTCCTTGAGAATGTCTGCGGCTTTCTCTGCTGTCAGGGCCTCGAAGTCTTGTTCGCGAGGTGTGATGAAGAGGCCGCACATGTCGAGTGCTCCCGGACTTATCAAGAGCTGCTCCTTGCCTTCTGCGTAGTAGCAGTCGGGGCGATGCTTGCTGCGCGGGAAGATGAGCGTCACGATTTCATCAGGGCGGCTTGTCGTTCCTTCCTGTCGCCAGCAGACGATGTTCAGCCGCGGCTCTGTCTCGTCGCCCACGATGGGCAGAGCCTTGTAAACACGCTGGCAGAGGAGGCTGTCGCTTTCGGCTGGCAGACTGCGAATCACGAAGACCGGGCAGGCATAGCCCTCCAGGAGATATAGTCCGGGGCGGCTGCCCACGTTGCCCGCTTCCTCCATCGACGCCATCTGCTCGCCCGTCAGGGGATAGAGCTTGCGAAGTCCCTTCTCGTACATCGTCCAGTCGCGCTCGAGGGGCACGATGCCGCGGCTTCCTGCTTGCAGATGCATGTGGTCGGGGCACGATGCGCCGCAAAGCGGGCCGTTGTAGAAGACGATGTGCTTCGGCATGTTCCAAGCCATCCGACGAAGCGTGCCAAACGAGCTGTAGATGCTTTGTGGCGTGTGTCGCCGCATAGGGATGGTGAAGTGTTGCGGAAGGATGGGGTAGGGGTTGACGAGAATCTGATAGTGCTTCTCCGTCATCAGCTTGTGCTGTTCCTTAGGGCGGTTGTTGTCGCAAAGGAAGCACGGGCGTTCGCTGATGCTCTTCTTGTCGATGGCAGCGCCTGTGGAGACGATGCGGGCAGGGTTCCATTGAAAAATAAATGAAGAGTGAAGAGTGAAGAGTGAAGAGTCAGAGTTACCATCAGGAGTCAGGGCGGCAGCAAATTCTTCATTGACTTTCCCTTCTTCCCTTCGGTCAGGCGCAGGCGGAGCGGCCGTCGAGCGTTGCTTCTTCATTCTTAATTCTTCATTCTTAATTCTTATTTTCTCCAGCGCCTTGTATCGTTCGGCTGCTTCGGGCCATTCCTGCAGTTCCTTTTGGAAGAAAGCCTCAAGCTCTTCCTCCGTCACCTTATGTTGCCAGAGCAGGTTGAGCTGCTGGCGGGCCTTAATCTCGAGGGTGCGCAGGTGGTCCTTGTATGTGTTGTTCTTGTTGATTTTGTCCTGACTGAGAGCAGCGTCGCTGTTGCCTTCCCATCGACGACAGAGATACACCTCGTCGTAGATGCGTCCGATGCGGTAGCGGCGGCTTATCATCAAGCCCAGCGCATAGTCCTCGCCATAGCTCGTGTTCGGTATCTGTAGTTCGCGAAGGACGGGCGTGAAGAAGGCACGCGGCGCGCCGAGGCCGTTGATGCGCAGGGCATTGTTGCGGCCGTTGTGCAGCGTCCATTCGCGATGGTCGATGAGGCCGGGCGGCAGGGTGTTCAGCTGGAAGTCGCACATCCTGTACGAGCCGATGACCATCGCCGCACCTTCGGCATAGAAGGCATCCACCATGCGCTGCAAGGTGTGGGGCGAGGAGTAGAGGTCGTCGCTGTCGAGCTGCACCACGAAGCGTCCCACCTGCGGATGATGCACGGCCAGGTTCCAGCAGCCGCCGATGCCAAGGTCGTTGCGCTCGGGGATGAGATGAATGAGAGAGGGGGAGTTAGAGAGGGTCTTTATCTTCTCCGTCGTGCCGTCGGTGGAGTGGTTGTCGATGACGATGACGTTGAAGGGGAACGACGTCTCTTGCGTGAGGGCAGAACGAATGGCGTCTTCTATGGTGCGCTCGCGGTTGCGGACGGGAATGATGACGGAGGCCTCGACTGCAAACTCGCCTTCCGAGAAGTTCACCTCGTCGTACTCGTCGCCGTGCAGATAGGCATTCAGGGCGCGCAGATGCCGTGTGCAAGCCCGCTCCATCTCCACCTGCCGGCTGCGGTTGCGAGGGTCAACGTAGTCGAACTGCTTCTGCCCGCTCAGCCTCGTGTCGTGCTCCACCTCGGTATAAAGGAACTCGTCGATGTGCAGGGGCAACTGCTTGCGGCTGATGAAGAGACGAAGGTCGTAGAGCGCCGCGAACTGATAGTTGTGCAGGTTCTCCTGCGCGACATACTCCTTCAGCACCTCCGTTCGGAAGAGCAGCACCGATCCCATCTGGAAGTCATCGCGAACGCTTCCGAGCTGATAGTCGATGAGAGGACAGGGCTCTGATGCACTTCCCCCAAGGGGCAATCGCCTGCCTGGAGCAGAGCGATTGGGGAGCGCAAGCGACGGAGGGCAAGGCGGAGAGGTGGCTTTGTAGTGGTCGCTGTACATCATCAGCGCTTGGCTGTCCTCGGCGATGGTGAGGAGCCGCGTCAGGGCGTGATAGCCGAGCTGCAAGGTGTCGTACTTATTATATAATAATGTATAGGGCGCCGTTGCCGTTTCTGCGATAAAGCGTATGGTCTTGGTGTTGCCAGGCCCCTCTTCCCGCAGGAAATTCACGCTTTGCACCTGTGGCTCAGCCTCCAGACAATCTAAGGTTCCCTTGACCTGTTCGTCGCTCTGCCAAGGGATAAAGCAATCGATGTATTTCATAATTCATTGTTGTTTCCTCGGCAAAGTTACGAAAAAAAAACGAGATGACAAAGAAATACGTGCATCGTTTCAAAACGACATGTGTATAAATGTCAAACGACACGTGTGTAAATGCCTAACGACATGTGTATAAATGCAGATTGGTTCGCCTTCCTTCCGCTTATCGGACGACAGCCTTCTTCCCTCTGTGGATGTAGATTCCCTTTGGCAGGCCACACTTGCCAGCCGGCACTCTGCGACCGCTGAGGTCGTACCAGCTTTCTGAATAATCGGAGTATTCTGAGTAATCAGAGTATTCCGAATAATCGGAGTACTCAGAGCAGTCTTCGAGACCTGTGACGATGATGGTGGCATCGTCTGTCTCTTCGGAAATCTCGTAGATGAGCGGGGCCTTTGACGTCCAGCTGATTTTAGCGGCTACGGCCAAGGGATAGGCTGAGAGGTCGAAGTGGCTGACGTATCCTGTCAGGTTGCCCAGCTCTTCCCATTGCTCGCCGTCCAAAGAGACGCTTACCTTCGCATCCGTTTCCTTTTCATCCTGATAGACGGTAAGCGACCCGGCATAATGCTGCGAGCGTAGATGCCAGACGAACTCGCCGGCCTTGTTCATCGATGCAGGCGTGTAGCATGTGGCGCCGTCGGCATCGGACAGCTCTGCGATGGTCATGCCATCGGCATCGACGGCAAAGCCCTGATATGCCTTATCGTAGAGGCGTCCGTTCACCTCGATCTCGTAGAGTCGGAGCCAATTCGTCGTCTTGGGTGTAGAGAGGTAGAGGCGCACGTATCTCGCCGTCTTTCCCTGACCGTCGAAGTCGCAGTAGGTCATCTCGTCGTTGTATTTCACGTTGTGCGAATTGGAAAGCGTATAGTTCGTGATTGTCGTGCCGCTGATGGGGATGCTCTCCCAGGTGTTCCCGTCCTCGGAGAGTTGCACGAGCCCGGCCGTCATGTAGTCGCCGTTTTCTGTCCCCATGCAGATGCGCACATCATGGACTGTCGTGCTCTTCTTGAGCTTGACGGTATAGGCGTCGCCGTTCTCCTGATTGCGTCTGATGCAGGTCCAGGTCGCGTAATTGTTGTCGATCATGTACTTCTCGGTGTGTCCGTCGTAGAAGCCAGCGCTGCAAGGCGGCGTGGTGGCCGACGCGGCTCTCAGCTTCTGCGGCAGCGTGACGTTGAACTCCGGCCTGGCGAGCTTCAGGAGGCGCGCTTCAGCAGATGGATTGACGAAGACGACGTACTTGATGTGCTCTATGGGGAGCGGCTCGTCCTTGCGTATCTCCATCCATTGCTTGCCGTTGGCAGAGCAGAGCACCTCGTAGTGTTCCCAAAGCGTGTCGGCCACGGCGAAGTTCTCTATGCGCGTGGCCTGCGGCAGGGATATGCCTACGTAGTCTCCCTGGCTCATGACGACGGGCTTGAGCAGTTTGATGTAGGCTTGGTTGGAAGACGCGTAGAGGCCGGTAGAGCCGTTCATGTCTTCGCGGCTGCCTATAAAGACGGGACCTGTGGCGTTGAGGTCTGTGAAGTAACCCTTGCCGAGGGCGTCTCCGTGACGGCAGCCGTTTGGTCGGTCACCTGTGTCAGATGCGGCACGGGGTAGATGCCATAGGGATTGCCCTGCGCCCAGGCCGGGCTAAACGACAAGTGGCAAATGATAAATGATAAAATGAGCAGAGAGCGTATTCTTTTTGTTTTCATGGCAATATTGTTTTAATCATGCTGCAAAGATACAACAAAAAATCAGAATTCGGCAAAGTCAAGCGCACTCTCTTGCTGTAATGCTGTTTTTAACACGTCAAACGAGTCATTTAGGCATGTTTTGGAGAAGGCAATTCCCACAGCAAGGGAAGGCGATTCCCACAGCAAGGAAAAGCAATTCCCACAGCAAGGAAAAGCGATTCCCTCGTGTGGGGTATTTTGACATCATGTAGTGCGACGCCACGCAGGCCGCGCGGGGCAAGCAACCAGAAAGCGTGTCAGTCTCGTTTTCATAGTGATGAAGCGGTTTTCTTAGCATAACCACAAAAAAGTGGAAACAATACATAAAAAAGAGCAAGAATGTTGGAAAAAAATAAAAATTAATGTGTAACTTTGTGGCAGGAAATGTGTAATTGTTAAACATGTTTGTTATGAGAACTAAAAGCATTTTGGCAACCTTGCTGCTATTGGTGGCAGGTTTGCAGACGGTGTGGGGGCAGGGCTTCCGCGTGTACAAGAGTGACGGAACAGTGGCGCAGTTCAGTCTGCGCACAGACAGCATCGTCTTTTACGACGGCATCGGCACGGACGAGGACTTCGGTCCCTTCACGCCTGTCAACCAGTGCATCGCGAAGACGTGGTACAAGTCGAAGTATGAGACGGTGACCTTTGGCGAGGACGGCACGACGGACTACATGGATGGTGCCACCTACGAGTTCCTGCCATACCAGGGCACGGTCATCATCTACAATGCCAGCGGTGCGCCTGCCGGCTACTTCAAGGTGCTGAAGGTGACGGCCGAGCAGATGATTGTCGTCCCAGCCGGCAGCGAGAACTTCAACGTGTGGAGCACGACGCAGCCGCCGCAGCTTGTGACGGGCATCACGCTGAGCGAGACGTCCCTCATACTTCAACCCAACGATGCGAAGCGCCTCACGGCAACCGTTGAGCCTGCCGATGCCGACAATCCCGCCGTGACGTGGGAGAGCAGCGATGAGGCTGTGGCAGAGGTAGTCAATAACGGTTTGGTTGTAGCAGTAGCAAGCGGCACTTGCACCATTACCTGTTCTGCGACCGACGGCAGCGGCGTGAAAGCTGAGTGCCAGGTGACGGTGGCAAATGATAACTCAGGTGTAATCGATGGCAGAGAGTATGTTGACCTGGGTTTGCCGAGCGGGACGCTGTGGGCGACGTGCAACGTAGGCGCCGAAAGCCCCGAGGAATATGGCGACTACTTCGCCTGGGGCGAGACAGATCCGAAGTACAAGTACTCCTGGAGCACGTACAAGTGGAGCAACGGCTCGTACGACACGATGACAAAGTACTGCAAACAGAGCGACTACGGCTACAACGGCTTTACCGACGGCAAGACGGAGCTTGACCCCGAGGACGATGCAGCCGCCGTGAATTGGGGCAGCAACTGGCGAATACCGAGTCTTGAGCAGATAGAAGAACTCATCAACAGCGAGTACACCACGACAGAATGGACGCAGTTGAATGGCGTGAACGGCAGAAGGATAACGAGCCACAGCAACGGGAATTCCATTTTCCTGCCCGCAGCGGGCTATCGCGACGACACGAGTCTCAGCAACGCAGGCAGCAAAGGCTACTATTGGTCGCGTTTGCTCGACGCGAGCGAATCCTACTACGCGTGCTACCTGTACTTCTACTCGGACTACATCGACTGGAACTACAGCTACAGCCGCTACTACGGTCGGAGCGTTCGGCCCGTCCGCGTTCTTGAATGATCTATCATCAAGGTGCGCTTTTAATGCGCGGAGCAGAATTAAGTTCCTCAGCCGAATGAGGAATAAAACGGCTGTTCTTTAAAACTAAATAAAATGGCAGGCCTGCGTCATAGCAAGTCTGCCATTTTCTGTTTGTACGTCTTTGCTCTCTATCTCCAGCCCTCGAGGTCGGCATCGGGGAAGAGGTCGGGACTGAACACCGGCTCCCTGCCCTTCCTTCGTTGCTCCTTGAAGTCCTTCAGGAGGCGGAAGGCGTAGCGGCTCAGGAGGCAGACGGCGATGAGGTTGGTGATGGTCATCAGCGCCATGGCGAGGTCCACGATGCACCATGCCTGCTGCAGCGACATGAAGCCGCCCATGAGCACCACCACGCCGCTCATGCAGCGGAACAGGGTAATGGCCCAAGGCTTGTCGCAGATGTAGCGCACGTTCGTCTCGCCGTAGAAATAGTTGGCAATGATGGTGGAGTAGGCGAACAGGAAGATGGCTGCCAAGAGGAACCATCCGCCGAAGCTGCCCAGGTGGTGCTCCATGGCGTGACCGGTGAGGATGATGCCGTCGCTGCCATCCGCATAGAGGCCGCTCAGCAGGATGATGAAGGCGGTGCAGGTGCAGATGACGAGGGTGTCGGCAAAGACGCCGAGGCTCTGCAGCAGGCCCTGATAGACGGGATGTGGTATGGTGGCTGTGGCTGCAGCATTGGGGGCGCTGCCCTCGCCAGCCTCGTTCGAGAAGAGGCCGCGCTTCACGCCCTGCATCACGGCGATGCCCACCGCGCCGCCTGCCGCCTGCTCCCATCCGAAAGCACTCCGCACGATGAGGCTCAGCATGGCAGGTATCTCAGTGATGTTAGCAACAAGGATGTAGAGCGCCAGCACGATGTAGCCGAGGGCCATGAAGGGCACAATCATCGCGCAGAAGCGGGCTATGCGGTGGATGCCTCCGAAGATGATGGCAAGCGTCAGCAAAGCCAGTCCGCCAGCCACGTACTGCATGGGGACGTGGAAAGAATTGCTCAGCGCATCGCATAGCGTGTTGCTCTGCACGATTTGGTTCGAGAGTCCGAAGCCGTAGATGATGAGGCAGGCAAAGAGCACGCCCATCCAGGGCTGACGCAAGCCGTACTTCATGTAGTAGGCCGGTCCGCCGTAGAAGCTCTCCTTGCCTTGCCGCTTGAAGAGCTGCGCCAGCGTGGCCTCCATGAAAGCCGTGCTTGCGCCCAGCAGCGCCATCACCCACATCCAGAACACCGCTCCCGGTCCGCCCACGAAGATGGCACTTGCCACGCCCGCCAGGTTGCCCGTGCCGACCCTCGAGGAAAGACTGATGGCAAAGGCTTGAAAGGAGGAAATCTTACGCTTGCCGATGCTCTCGATAGGCTGGTCGCTTGGCTTGAAGAGGTTGCGCAACATCGTCGGCAACATCGTGAACTGCACGCCACGAAGGTTCCAAGTGAAGTAAAGCGCGCAACCCACCAGCATCGTGATAACGATGTAGGTCCACAACGCATCGCTTATCGCAGCGATGATGTCAAACTTTATAAACTCGAGGTTCAAGAAGTATTCCATGTTAATAACTATGCACTATGCACTATGAACTAAGAGCTCATCACCACCGCCTCTTTCTTGCAGCCATCGACTTTGATGGTGAGGGGTTGGGGCAGGCGTATGTGGCGTACGTGCTCCGTCTCTTGTACGGCGGGCAGCTGGTCGAGGACTTCCTGCCGATAGATGCCGTCGCCTCGGAAAGCGTTGACGGTGAGGTAGCAGACGCCAAGCGAGGTAAGGTTCTGGAAGAAATGCGTGCCTTGGCTCGGGTCAACCTGGAAGCTGTCCAGTCCAGCCTCGACGATGACCTGCGCGGCACTGATATGGCTCCACTTGACGGGAATGCCGAGCCACGGGTCGCTGCTTCCCCAACGGCCCGGGCCGATGAGGAGGTAGGAAGACCCCTCTAAATCTCCCCTTAAAGGTGAGACTTCCTGTCCTGTATCCTCCCCCTTTAAGGGGGAGTTAGAGAGGGTCCCCAGGAACCCTCTGTTTATCTTCTCGATCTCCTCGGCGATGGCGGGATTGTTGGAGGGCGTGTAACCCTCGGTCTTGACGTAAACGATGTCCTGTATGTCGCTGTAGATGCCGTGGCCGATGGCGCTGTGCGAGCGCAAGAGGCAGTCTTCGTCGCGAACGAGGGTGAGGTCTTCGTCGAGCTCCATGCGGTTGTCCACCATCGGACGAATCTGCAAGAGGCAGAAATCGCCTGTGCGGTCGGCGTGCAGATTGACCGCAAACTCTATCTCGACGGGACGCTTCATCTCATCCTGCCCGTATTTAAGTACCTTCCGCATCAGCTCGGCCAAAGGGAAGACATCGCTCTGCAGAACGCCCGCAAAGGAGATAATCTTGCGGTTGCGTCCCTCGTAGAAGCCGTCGTAGATGCACTGGTCCATCGGGTCGTAGGTCGAGCAAATCCATTGCAGCGTGCCGTCCTTCTCAGCTTCCCGAACCGGCACCTTGATGAGGTTGAAGCCGTCGTTCGTACACATCTCGCCAGCCTCCTTTGAACTTTGTGCGCGAAGGGCGAGGAAGTAGGTCTGCGTGTCGCGCAGTGCAATCTCCATCTCGCTCATCTGCAAGACCTGATGCGGGTGGGCAGGGCAGACGCGAAGGCTTGTGCCGCCGTCCACGATATACTTGCCGAGACCCATCGCCAGCGAGACGGTGCCCTCCTCGGCCTTCTCGTCGCCGATAGGGTAGTAGTTGATGCTGCGCGCCACACCGCTGATGACGGGATAGAAGCGGCCGTTGTGCTCCTCGCCCACCACCTCTTGGATGATGACGGCCATCTTCTCCTGGTCGATGACGTTGCTCGTGGCCGTCATGTAGTCCTTGCTGTTTTGGTAGAAGACGCTGGCATAAACGGCCTTGATGGCTTCCGAGAGCATCGAGAGGCGCTCGTAGCGGTCGTGAGCCGCAGGAATCATATAGGTACTGTAAACGCCTGCAAAGGGCTGGTAGTGCGAGTCCTCGAGCAGGCTGGAGGAACGTATCGCGATAGGCCCGTCCACGACGTCGAGGAAGGCTTCCATGTCGCCGACCAGTCGCATCGGCAGTCGGGCGCGGAGGAAGTGCTGCAGGATTTCCTCGTCGGGTATGTCGCTGAGCGCCAGCTGATAGAGGTCGTTGGTGTCCATGAACTCGTCGAAGATATCGGTGCAGAGCACGACGGTCTTTGGGATGCAGACTGTCACGCCTTCCTTCTCGTTGAGGTCGGTGTGGCGTCCGAGCAAGTGGTCGATGAAGGCGAGGCCGCGTCCTTTGCCGCCCAAGCTGCCCTCGCCGATGCGGGCAAAGTTGCTGTACTGGTCGAATCGCTCGCGCTGGAAGACCGCTACGACGCCCTGGTTCTTCATCCTTCTGTAGGCCACGATGGCGTCGAGGATGATGGCGCGGTGGGCATCGACATCTTGCAGGCTCTCCCACGTGATGCCCTTCAGGAACTCCGAGATGGGGAAGAGGGCACGGCTGGCAAGCCAACGGCTCACATTATTGTGGGAGATATGGTAGAGAAGGCTTCGCGTGGGCAGCGTCATGATGTTGTTCTGTAGGTCCTTCAGGTTGTGCAGTCGCGCCACCTCTTCCATCGTGTCGGGGTCGCGGAAGATGAAGTCGCCGAAGCCGAAGTAGTCGCGCAGGTGGTCGCGCAGGTCCACATCAATCTTCTTCGAGTTCTTGTCGATGAAGCTTGCATGGCATTCCTTTGCGAGCCGGGCGTTGTCCGTTTCGCTCGAATCGAGGATGAGGGGCACGTAGGGGTCGCGGGCACGGATGGCGCTGAGCAGCTTGAAGCCCGCCGCCTCGTCCTTCTTCCCTCCGGGCGTCAGGGGGAAGCGGCAGTCGCTGATGACGCCGAGCGTGTTATCGGCAAAGCGGTTGTAGAGCAGCCACGCCTCCTCGTAGTTGCGAGCCAGCACAATCTTCGGGCGTCCGCGCATTCGCAGCATCTCGAGGCTCGTGTTGAGGGCTTCGGTGGCAAACTCGAGGCTCTGCTGCAGCACGAACTTGTAGAGCGTTGGCAGGATGCTCGAATAGAAACGGATGCTGTCCTCCACGACCAGCAGCATCTGCACGCCAGCCGACCGTATGTCGTGTTCCAGGTTCATGCGGTCCTCCATGAGCTTGATGATGGAGAGCAGCAGCTCCGTGTTTCCCAGCCAGCAGAAGACGTACTCGAAGACGCTCAGGTCCTCGTTCTGCATGCGCTTCGTGATGCCGTGGCTGAAAGGCGTCAGCACCACGATGGGCGTCGTCGGGTAGCGAAGCTTGATGTCGCGAGCGATGTCAAAGACGGAGTTGTCCTCCGCAGCAGGCATCACGATGACGAGGTTGATGTTTCCCTCGGCCATCGTCTGATCGGCCTCCTCCTTGCTGTGCACCTGCAGAAAGCGCGGCGGGAAGCGAAGGCCGAGTTTGGCGTATTCCGAGAAGATCTTCTCGTCCACGCGCCCGTCGTCTTCGAGCATGAAGGCGTCGTAGGGATTGGCGACGAGCAGCACGTTGTACACGCGGTTGAGCATCAGGTCAACGAAGGAGGTATCTTTCAGCGTCATAGGAGCATTTTGAGAATTATAAAAGGAATAAAGCGAAGTCCGTCAGTTCAGGGTGGATATGTTCATATCATTTTGTGCCGCCTCCGAGAGCAATATAAAGAGCGATGACGGCCTGCGCACCATTGTACATATTCATGGCCTCGCTGAGTTGCGAACTGAGGAGCGACTCTTGAGCGGTAAGCACCTCCAGATAGCTGGCCTTGCCGTTGTCCATCAGCTCATGAGTGCCGGTATAAGCTTTGTGGAGCACTTCGACCTGACGACGATAATAGCCGTGCTTCTCGCTGGCAGCCTGACAGTCGGCCAGGGCTTCATTCACCTGATTACCTGCATCAACAATCGTCTGCACGTACTTCTTCCGCATGTCCTCAACGTTCAGTTTGCTGACCTTTAGGTTTGCTTTCAGCTTTCCACGGGAAAAGATGGGTTGTGCGAGCTGCCCCATCACGTTCAGCAGGAGGCTGCCGGGGTTGAGGACAGCACCGCCGCTATTCGTCCAGCCGATTGTCCCCGAAAGTGTGATGCTTGGGAAGAAGGCGGCACGAGCAACCTGCATATTATAGAAAGCCTCCTCTATAACATGATTGGCCATGCGGATGTCCGGGCGATACTCCAGCATCTTGGCCGATATGCCATTGCTGAACTTCTGCGGCAATGGGTAGCTGCCCCACTTGCTGCGCTTGATATGCTGGGGCGAAACGGCCAGCAAGCGGGAGATAGCATTCTCCATGCTGCAGATATTGCGGCGCGTATCGACTATCTGCGTCTTGACGTTCAGCCAGGACGACTCCATCTGATTGACGGCTGTGGAATAGGCTTTGCCGTTCTCCCAAAGCGACTTTTGCGTCTCGAGCGAGGCGTTCCAGAGGCTGTCTGTTTGGATGAGGATTTCCAGCTGGCGGTCGAGCACCTGCAGCATGCTGTACTGTTGGGCGACGCTGCTCACGAGGTTCGAACGTACCGTCTCTTCGTAGCATTGTGCTTGCAGAAGCACGGCATTCGCAGCTCTTTTCTTGTTGGTGATGGAACCGAATGCCTCCACGTCCCAGCTCATTTGCAGGGGGAGGCTGTATGTCTTGGAAGCCTTGCTGTAGTCAAAGCTTGCGATAGTGCCCTGCGGAGCGAAGCTTAATGATGGCAGATAAGCCAGCTTAGCAGCTTTCAGCATTGCCTCGCTCTGCTCCACTGCGATACGGGCAGAGTTCAGGTCTGTATTGTTCTCGAGCACCTGCTCGATGAGCTGTTGCAGCAGAGGGTCGGTGAAGAACTCACGCCAGCTTATAGGCGCTTCCGCAGATGCAGGACCGCTGACACCGATAGCATCGGCAGGTACCTCGACTTTCTGCTCATACTTCTTATATAAGCCGCAGCCCGAGAGCAAGAAACTCAGACATACAGCAACGAGGATATTCTTATAGTTCATATTCTTTCTTTGCGTTATTGCGTTACAACATCATTGTTTCCCTGGAACCTCTCGTGCAGCTTCTGAAATACGATGAAGAAAGAGGGGACGACGAAGAGCAGGGCGATGGTTCCCACAGTCATGCCGCCGATGACACCCAGCGCAAGGGCACGGTTACCGTTGGCACCGGCACCACCCTCGATAACGAGCGGTATCATACCGATAATCATTGTGGCCACGGTCATCAGAATCGGGCGCAGACGTTCCTGGCAAGCAGCGAAGGCCGCGTCACGGATACTCATGCCCTGGGCGCGACGCTCTGAAGCAAACTCCGTAATCAGGATGGCCGTCTTCGAGAGCAAGCCTATCAACATGATGACACCCGTCTGCAGGTAGATATTGTTGTCCATGCCAGGCAGATGAACCAGTGAGCCCAGATAGGCAAACACGAAGGCACCCATCAGTCCGAAGGGCACGGAGAACAGCACGGCCCACGGCGTGAACCAAGAGTTATAGAGCGAGGCAAGGATAAGGTATATGAGGATGACACATATTATATATATAAGGGCAGTAGTGTTCGAACCGGCTGCTTCCTCCACCTCGCGCGACATGTTGCTGTATTCGTACGTGGCCGTTGCGGGCATCTCCTGACGGAATACTTCTTCAATGACCTTGTGGGCCTCACCCTCGCTGCAGCCATTAGCTGCCGAAATGTTGCAAGTGATGCTCTGGAATAAGTTGAAGTGCTCAATGTTCGACGGGCCGACTATTTCCTTCAGCGAGACGAACTCGGAGATGGAAGCCATCTTGCCGCCACGCACCTTCACAAAAATGTTCTGCAGCGACGACGGGTCGAGGCGGCTTTCTGGCGCGGCACTGGCCATGATGCGATAGACCTTGCCGAACTGGTTGAAGTTGCCGATATAGCTTCCGCCGCAGAAGGAACCGAGCGTGCTGAGCACGACCTTAGGCGACACTCCGGCACGGTCGCATTGGGTGGCGTCGACCTCAATCTGATACTTCGGATAGCGCTCCGAATAGGAAGACATGGCCATGTCGATTTCGGGGCGCTCGGCCAGCTTGGTCAGGAAATTCTGGGTGTTCTTGGCAAATTCTGACAAATCGCCGTCGGTGGGGTCCTGCACTACGAGGCTCACGTTGTTGCTTGTGCCATAACCAGGCACCTGCGGCAACTGGAAGGGCAGCACCTGCGCGTTCTTGATATCCTTGCATGCAAAGTACAAGCGGCCGATGACGAGGTCGATGAGGTGGTTCATGCCGGGGCGGTCGTCCCAGTGCTTCAAGCGGACGACGAGCGTGGCGAGGTTGGAGCCATTGCCCGAAATCAAGCCGTAGCCGCACGACACTGCAAAACTCTCCAGCTCGGGAATTTCCTTTACCTTGGCCTCCACCTGCTTTGTCAGTTCTTGCGTCTGCTTCAGCGTATAGCCCTCCGGAGCGCGAATCTCAGCGAGGAAGACGCCCTGGTCCTCCTGCGGTACAAGACCCGACGGCAAGTTCTTCATGAAGAATATGAGCAGCACGGCGGCAATCGCCAACAGGCTCCATGCCAACACGGGCCGCTTGATGAACTTCTGCACGCTCTTGCTATATTTATTGAAGATGGCGTTGTAGCTCACAGTGTATGCTTTCTTTGTATAGAAGGTCAGCGACTTTTTCTCCTCTTCCTTTCCTGACATCTTAAGCATGATGGCGGACAGGGCGGGACAGAGAGTCAGGGCCGACACACACGACAGACCGACGGCTGAAGCGATGGTCACGCCAAATTGGGTGAAGAATGTGCCCGACGTGCCACCCATAAAGGTTACGGGAACAAACACAGCCATAAATACCAAGGTACACGAGATGACGGCTACCGACACCTCGCTCATGGCCTGACGCGTGGCCTCATGGGCGTCGCTGATGCCATTCTCCATTTTCGTCATCACGGCCTCGACCACCACAATAGCGTCGTCGACCACCGTACCGATGGCCAGCACCAAGGCGAACAGCGTCAGGATGTTAAGCGAGAAGCCCGCCAGCGAGACGATGGCAAACGTCCCCAACAGCGAGACGCAGATAGATATCGACGGTATTATTGTTGCCTTGATGTTCTGAAGGAAGAAGAAGACGACGAGAATCACGAGGATGATGGCAATGATGAGTGTCTCTACCACGTTATGAATGGCTGCGAAAAGGAAGTCGTCAGAGGTCTGCATGGTGACAAACTCCAGTCCTGCGGGCATCGTCGCCTTCATATCCTCACACATCTTCGTGATGCGGGCATTCACCTCCGTCGCATTGGCCTCTGGCGCCTGAAAAACCATGAGCAACGTGCCGGGTTGGCCGTTGATATTCGACAGGAAACTGTAGCTCTGGGCGCCTATCTCCACCTCGGCAACATCGCTCAGATGCAGCAGATGGCCGCCGTCGCTCGTCTTCAAGACGATGTCGTTGAACTCCTCAACACTTTTCAGCGTGCCCTTGTACTCCATCGAGTACTGGTACTTGTTCTCCGACTGCTCACCCAAAGTACCCGTCGACGTAACGAAACTCTGGCCGTCGATGGCAGCGAAGACGTCGTTTGGCTCCAGACCGTACTGGGCCATAACGTCGGGCTTCATCCAGATACGCAAGGCATAAGTGTTGCCTAATGCTGTCACATCGCCTACACCGGTGATACGCATCAGGCGCGGCTTGATGTTGATGTCAACGTAGTTCGAGATGAAGTTGTCGTCATACCTCCCGTCCGAGCTCCTGACAGCGAAGATGCGCAGGATGTTGCTCTGCATCTTCATCACCTGAACGCCCACCTTCGTCACGTCGGCAGGCAGCAAGGCTTGCACCCTCGACACGCGGTTCTGCACGTTTACAGCCGCCATATCGGGGTCGGTGCCTTGCTCAAAGTAAACGCTGATGCTGACGTCGCCCGACGACGATGCTTTCGAGGTAATATAGGTCATGCCGGGCACGCCGTTGATGCTCTCCTCCATCGGTTGTATGACCGACTTCATAATCGTTTTCGCGTCGGCACCCGTGTAAGTGGTTACCACCATCACTTGTGGCGGAGCAATGCTGGGATACTGCTCGATGGACAGCGACTTCATACAGATGAAGCCCACCATTGAAATAACGATACTGATGGCGCAGGCCATCACGTATTTATCGATAAATATATTCCCTTTCATCTTTGAGATAACAAAATAACGTTATGACGAGACGGATATTATTGTTTTGGGAAGAGCACCTTCTGCCCTTCCTGCACATTGTTTGCGCCGACGGTCACAATCTTATCGCCCACGTTCAAACCGCTGGTTACTATGAAGTCCTGGCCGTTGCCGACGTCCTGAGTCGTCACGTCAACAGCAGTCGCCGTACTGTCGGCTTTCACCTTATACACCAGTTGCTTGTCCTGCAGTTTCACCACAGCAACCTGCGGAACCACTATCACGTCCTTTTCTTCAAAAGGAATTACTATGTTGCCCTGGATGCCAGAGAAGAGATGGCCGTCGGGATTGGGGAACGAAGCCTTCACGCCTAATGAGCCGGTAGCGGCATCCACCACGCCCGTCAAGCTGGTGATGTGCCCCTTGATCGGGTATTCAGTGCCATTTTTCATGACGAAGGTCACATCAGGCAGCTCGGCAATGTACTTAGCCTTGTCTTCTTGCGTCAGACCGGCCGTGACCGATGCTTCAATAAGAGCCTCAGTCACCGAGAATTCAGCATTCATATTTGTGTTGCCGCTGACGATTGTCAGGATTGTCGATGGCGACACCTGGTCGCCAGTGCGTACGGGAATCTCGCCGATAACACCAGTCACCGGGGCTGTGATGGTACAGAAACTGAGGTTCACCTTCGCACGGTTCACCTGAGCCTTTGCTTGTGTTACTGCCGCTTTAGCTTGCTTGTATGCATTCTCCGAATTATCAAGCATGTAGCGGCTCACGATGTTCTTGTCGAACAGGTTCTTGTTCGATTCGTACTCCAGTTTTGCACTGCTTTCGGCGGCCTGTGCAGCCTCCATGTTCGCCTGTGCAGCCTCCAGGTCCAGCAGAGCGTTGCGCGAGTCGATGGCGAAGAGCGTCTGCCCCTTCTTCACCTGCTGACCTTCGCTGACGCAAATCTTCATCAACTGTCCGTTAACCTGTGGCGTGATGGTCACGTCCGTCTGTCCTTTTAGCTTGGCGCTGAACTTCACAGGTACAGTGATGTCCTGCCTCTCAACCGTCATTGTCTCGAACGACGTTTCTACTTCCTTGGGCACGTCAATCCCGCACGAGTTCATGCAGAGCACTGCCGAGCCAAGCGCGAATGCCCGCATCATCAGTAGTTTCTGTTTCATGTCTTGTTTAATTTTAAATGTCATATAACTTATTTTGTGACAAAATTACGAAATACTGAGCTATTTCACAAATTTATCCAGAGAAAATGTTTTCTTTTTCGTATCTTTGCAGCGCATAACATAAATATGGAATAAAGACACATAAACAATATACCAATGAAACGACTTTTCCCGATTTCTCATTTCCTTATTCTCTCATTCTCTCATTTTCTTATTTTCTTATTCTCTTATTTCCTTATTTCCACTCCAGCTTTTGCGCAGCAGCGGCGGCCTATCGACAACGAGCATCCGATGTGGATGATTCATATTGACGTCTGGAACTCGGCCGACCCGCAGAAGATTATCGACCTCATTCCGGAAGACATTCGCCCGTTTGTCTGCATGAACCTCTCCCTGTCGTGCCAGTTCGACACGGCAACGGGCATGTACCGCATGCCGCGAAATGCCGTGCGCACCTACAAGTCGTGGGCTTCCGTCTGCCAGCAGAACGGCATGTGGTTCTCCTGCCAGCCCGCTTCGGGCGGCCATACGCATATTCAGGACAACGACCTCGAGACCTTCGAGTACTTCTTCAAGACCTATCCGAACTTCCTGGGCTGGAACTATGCCGAGCAGTTCTGGGCTTTCGGCGACGCAGGCGACATGAGTTCCATGACGGCAGCGAGCCGTTGGGCACTCTTCGCCAACCTCGTCGAGATGTCCCACAAGTACGGCGGTTTCCTGACGGTCAGCTGGTGCGGCGGCGTTTACCACATGAACACCAACCCCATCGCAGAGCTGAAGCTCGAGCCCAGATTCCTCGAGGCTTGCAAGAAGTACCCCGAAGCCATCCTTTTCCTCTATAAATACACCCATTGCAGCAGCTTCTACAATAACGAGAGCGTCTGCTGGGGGCCGTTCGTGTCGGGCTTGACAAAGAACTACGGCGTTCGCTACGACAACTGCGGATGGAACGACATGACCTCCAAACTGGTGGGCAGCGGCAAGTGCTCCTATCCCGGCAGCGCCGGCATCGGCACCGTCATGGAGCAATGCTGCGTGAACGGCGGAGCTGTATGGGACGGTCCCGAACTCATCTGGAGCGGCGAGTGCTTCCAGAACCTAAACGACACGCAAGTGGATGGCTATACCCGTCGCAACTGGGGCACCTTCCCCAACTTCAAAGGCATCTGGCTCGACATGTGGCGCAGGATTATCGACCGCTCCATGTATATCCCCTCAAGAGAAGAGGTGGTGGGCAAGACGAAGATTGTCGTCATCAACGACAAGGCCGATGACTACACCTCGTGGGACGACCTCTACGACGGCCTCTACCTGCAGACCGACCCGGGCAATCAGAAGAAAGAGAGCCAGTGGAACTACGGGCAGTGGCAAAACAATCTTTGCTACTTCAAATCGACGGGACGCTACGGCGCCATCCCCATCGTGACAGACCTCTACGACGACCTCGCCAAAAGCATTACGGTGAAGGTGAAGAAGTCGAACTACACGACGCGATGGAACTCGCAGGCCCGCAAGCAGACCGACTTCAACCGCCGCTACCCCGAGGTGTCGCAAGGCGACCTCTACGTCAACCGCTACCGCAACCAGCTCGTCACCTATACCCCCTATACCTATCTTAACGGAAAACAAACCGCCTCGGCCAGCATCCCTCTGATGTACAACAGCTGCGACGCGTTGAAGCTTCGCTACGGCAAGCTCTCGGGCGGCGTCATTCACGAGTATGCAGACCATATCGACTTCTACCTCAACAACTATCGTAACGATACGACCGCCGTGCAGACCGACGAGATTGTCATTACGGGTGTCACCGCCGAGCCGGTTGTCACCTTGCAGATGCCAACCACGTCGGCGCCCAGCCATAGTGCAACCCTCGCCTCACAATCCTACGACCCCGAGGCACGGACGTTTGCCGTCAGCGTCGAGCACCTGGGGCCGGCCCAGCTGCGCATCGACTGCGCGGGCGAAGCTACCGAGCGACAGGATGACGTCCTGCCGTCCGAGCCGCTCGCCGCACCAGCCGCACCGCTGCCCTATCACGGCCCCATCATCATCGAGGCCGAGAATATGGACAGAAAGTCGGCCGACTGCAGGCTGACGCATTCCGGCTGGTGGGCGCAGGACTACAACGACTTCGCCGGCATGGGATTCGTCGAGATGCAGGCCACCACGGGCAGTGCGCTGCGCCATCAGCTCCGTCTCGACGAGGGAGGCAACTATCAGATACTCATACGCTATTGCAACAGCAGCAAGAACGGCAGACTGAAAGTCTTGGCAGGCGGCAAGACGCTCTACGCCAACGTCGAGAAGGCTCCCAAGAACGACTGGCGCGTGGCTTCCGTCAGCGTCACATTGGAGACGGGCAGCAATAATATCGTCATTCAGAACACCTCGAGCATCAGGATGACCATCGACCAAATAACCTACGAGCCTGAGGGCTGGCCGAAGGAGAAGTTCCGGGTGACGGTTCGCGAAGGCGACTACGGACAGGTCGTGGCCGATGCCGACTCCGTGGCAGCCGGCGAGACAGTCCGCCTCACCGTACTGCCCGAGCCCGGCTATGCCCTGAAAGACCTGCGAGTCGTCAACTCCGTCTATTTCACACAAGGCAAGACCATACCCTTTGAAACTTCTTCGGAGGGGCCGGGCGAGGCTGTAGTGTCCTTTGTCATGCCCGACGAGAACGTCACCATTCAGCCCATCTTCTACGACATTGCGGCCGTCTATCAGCTCGACTTCACCGACGTGGCTGGAGGCGCGTTGCCCGAGGGATGGCGCACCACCGACGGCTCCGACGTCCGCAACTACCCCTCGCAGAACGGGAGCGGACCGCGCACCTTCGCCGGACTGACAGGCTATCAGGGCAAGGCACTCTATTGGCGCAACACGAGCGCCGAATATGGCCGCCTCGCCGACTATCCCCTCACGCTCCATCCGGGCAAGTATTCCCTCACCTTCGCTATGGCAGCATGGAAGGGAACGCCCAGCTACCAGGCAAGAATACTCGATGCCCACGACAATGCCATCGCTGCTTCGGAAACGCTGAACGCCCAGCCCAATCTCAACGGCAACGGAGCGGGCAACATCTCAGCCGCCGAGCAGTGCACCCTGGACTTCGAAGTGACGGAGGAGGGGAAATACGTCATCCAGTTCCTCGACAACACCTCTTGGGGCGGCATGCACGAGTTCCTGCTGGCTGAGTGCCGACTGCGCGACCTCGACATCCTGACGGGAATCAAGGAAATTGACAATTGGACAATTGGACAATCTGGCAATTGTGATATCGTGAAATTGTTGAATTGTCAAATTTTCAGTCCTTCCGGCATCCGCTATCAAACCCTGCAGCCCGGTTTGAACATTATCAGGGACAAAAACGGAAAGGCAAAGAAGGTAATGAGAAGGTAAGGATAGAAGGATTATTGCCTTGATGTTCGTTGGAACATATACCGACAGCAGCAGCAAGGGCATATTCGGCGAGTTAACTCCTTTAACTTCTTTAACTCCACCAAAATAACAACATCTGAAACTAATATAAATGATAATGAAGACCCCAAGCTTTGTATTTATTGTTGCCCTTCTACTGCTATCCACTACCAATGCGAGGGCGCAGTATCAGCAGGAGAATGACATCCCATACAGAGAGACAGCGGATGGCTATGCTCAGGAACGTTGCAAGCTCGATGTCTATTACCCGACGAGCGCTAAAGACGCACCCGTGGTGGTGTGGTTCCATGGCGGAGGCATCGAGGGCGGCAACAAGCATATTGACCCGGAACTGAAGAATTGCGGCCTTGTGGTCGTGGCGGCGAACTACCGGCTTCTGCCTAAAGCCCCCATCGATGATATTCTCGATGATGCGGCAGCAGCTGTGGCTTGGGCGTACAAGAATGCCGCGAAGTATGGTGGCAGCAAGCGTAAAATCTTCGTAGCCGGTCACTCAGCAGGAGGTTATCTGCTGGACATGATAGGACTGGACAAGCATTGGCTGGCAAAATATGGCGTGGATGCCGATTCGCTTGCCGCCCTCGTGCCTTTCAGCGGTCAGTGTATCACTCACTACAATATCCGTAAGCAACAGGGCATCGGTCCTTTGCAGCCCACAATCGACAAGTACGCCCCGCTTACCCACATACGCCCTGATGCCCCGCCCATTGTCATCATTTCCGGAGACCGCGAGTTGGAACTTTACGGGCGCTATGAGGAACAAGCCTACTTCTGGCGTATGCTGAAGCTTGTCGGCCACAAGGACGTGACACTCTACGAGATGCAGGGCTACGACCATGGTGCCATGGCTGGGCCTGCCTACTACATTCTGAAACAGCACATCAAGCGTTTGGCCAAGTAGGCAGAAAGAATGTAAGCTG
>CAMJOE010000022.1:0-27637 GCA_946407485.1 uncultured Prevotellaceae bacterium
TTTCCTGGTCACGCAGCCTTCTATCATCGTCGGGTCGAACGACTGCTTCTTGTCGCGGACCTGACAGTTGTCGAAGGTGAAGTTCAGGAGCTTGTATTTGTCCGACGTGCCTACGTCGAAGAAATCCTGTGTGTCGACATCGATGTCCTGGAAGGTGATATCGTTGCACCTGGAGAGCGGCATGTCTTCGCGGTCGCCGGGCTGGAAGAACTGCGTCCAAGGACGTACCACGAGGAAGGAGGTGCACGAGCCCGTGACGTTCTCTATGCGTATCTTCTCGTAGTGCTGGGGCGTGTCGGGCCTCATCTTCAGCCAAAGCACGCGGTTGACGCCATTGACATTTATGTCAGAGAGCACGATGTTCCAGTCGTGTACCGACTCCGAGCCGAGCGTCAGGCAGCCATGCGCCTTTCCGTAGCGACACTGCTTCACCAGCACGTTATACACGGGACCATTCTCCGGGGCCTTGTCAGCCCACGTGCCCTTGCCGCCCTTTATCACCACGGCATCGTCGTTCACCTGCATGTAGCAGCCGTGCACCAACACGTCGTGGCACACGTCGAGGTCGATGGCATCGCTCGACGGAGCGCCGTGCTGCTTGGTGTCGCCGGGCGGGATGACGCCCTTCGTCGGCGCGTAGATGAAGTTGTCGAGGTAGCGCACGTGGTCGCAACGGTACAGGTGGTTGGTCCAAAACGGGGAGTTGATGAGGTTGACATCCTGAACCGTCACGTTCTTGCAGTTCGAGAGATAGACGAGCCTGGGGCGCATGGCCTCGAGGTTGGTGCAGGCCTTGTTGTACATTCGCCTCAGCCAGAACTCCTCCCAGTACACGAAGCCGTTGCCGTCGATGCAGCTCTGCTGCGAAGTGAAGCCCAGCTCGTTCGGCGTCTCCGTCCAGTCGGTCTTCGCTCTGTCGCCTGTGATGCAGAAGCCGTCCAGTCCGTCGGCATTGATGAGGGCAGCGAAGTACTGCAACGTCTGCCCTTCCATACGCGTTTCCAGCAGTCGGAAATCGCGTATGCGGTCCGAGCCTTTCAGCCGTCCCTTGACGTAAAGATGGGTGCCCTGCTTGAAGAAGAGCGACCCGGAGAGGAACGTTCCCTCGGGAATAACGACCAAGCCGCCGCCCTCGCTGGCGCAAAGGTCTATCACGGCCTGTATGGCCTCCGTCTGCACGAGCGTCGAGTCCTTCTTCACGCCGTGGTCTGTTATCACGTACTGCTTGCCCAGTGTCCCGACGTCCACTTTCTTTGTGTCCTGGAAGAAAGCGTCCATCTGGCTGCCGTCGGGCCACAATGTCTGCTGTCCTTTGGGCTTCGCAGTATTAGCCAAGGCAAATGTCAATATGAGCAACAGAAGAAATATCCTTTTCATGGTTTCAATGTGTATATTCTCACGTATGAGTTCAGGCCCGATGGCATGGGCGTCCAGCCTGCGTAGGTGGTACGTCTGTAGTTGATGTCCACCACATTTATCTCGTTGAACTTGCGCCATGGCTTTCCCTGCCGGTCGTACTCCGCGATGCGGTTGGCGGGAAGGTTCGTCACCTCTATGCGGATGGTGTTCTCGCCCTCGCGAAGCAGGCCGTCAAAGTCCAGCGTGAACGGCACGCACCAGGCACAGCCAATGTATGTGTCGTTGATAACGACACGTGCCGACTCCCTGACATCGCCCAGGTCAAGCTGGTAGGCCCCCTTCGCGACATCGGCGGAAGAGAGGCTGAATGTTGTCTCGTAAACGCCGGTGCCCATGAGCGTGCTTAGGCTGTCGTATGGCAAAGCCTCCCACGTCTTGATCCCGTCGAGGGTTATCTCTTCATCAAAGGCTGGCTGCGACTCAATGAAACGGAGCGACCACTTGTTGCCCGTCAGGTCAGCAAGCAGCGCCGTCCCTCCCCTTTCCGTTCGCCCACGTCCTGGCTGCAGTTCACCAGCCGGATAAACCACCGTGGCTTTGCCGTCAGGCAAAGCATCAATGAAACAGCTCTCCCCGCTGCGAAGCGAGATGCCGACGCGCTCGCCCGTTGCAGCAAGGGCTACCTCTCTCTCCACATCGCTTGGCGTAAGGTTCGACACGAAATAGCGATAGCCATCGCCTACCTTGCGGCGTATCATCTTCATGTGCAGCGCCGTGCGTAGCTCTTCTGCCTTTGCGTATTTCGCCAGTTCCTGCCCCTCTATATTATATATAATGTGTGCGCCCTGATGCTTCAGCCGCTCCAAATGCTTCTGCGCGGCCTTGCTGAGGATGCAGCCCGGCGGCAGGATGAGCGCAGCGTAGCGTGTCCCAGCCGACGTCTGCAGCTTGCCGTCCGTGAAGGACGTGCTGAGCAGGTACTTCTCGGAGATGTAGTCGCAGTCGTAGCCCAGGGAGTCTATCTTCATTATCGAGGTGATGAACTCGGGTGCCTTCCTGTCCATAGAATTGATTTCAAACAGCATCAGGCGGTTTTGAAGGTTCGTCCGCCACATGTTCCTCACGGGCAACAGCACGATGAAGTCATTGTCGGGCTCTCCCTCTTGCAGACGTTGCTGACAGTAATCGATGTAACCGGTCAGCATCGACGCATCGCGCCAGATGGAGTTGGTGGGCGACATGTCAACCGAAGCATAGAAGCGCCAGCCGGGCCACGGGTCGTCCTTTGGCGAATAGCACGCGCCGTGGAAGAACATCCTGTTCACTCCGGCGCAGAACATCAGGTCGAGGTCGGGCTTCATCTGCGAGAGGGAGGTGCGGAAATGCTCCGTCAGCCATGTGAACGTCTCGCTCGACACCAGCCTCTTGCCTGTAATGTGGGCAGCAGAGGAGGCGTACTTCAGCATCGAGAGGTCGGAAAAGTTCTTGCGCGTCATGCCGGGGTCGGTGCGCAAGCCCTTGATGCCGAAGTCTGAGAGGCCAAAGCCTTCTATCTCCGGTATGTCAACAGCAGCATAAATGTCGATGAGGTTGGCTGGCGAGCCGTGCGCCTGGTTCCGCACCTTCACGCCGCGCTCGTGGCTCCACCTCACCCATTGCTCTGTGAAGTTCTTCAGCAGCAGGTCGGAGAGCGTCTCGCGATAGTCGCTGATGACCTGCGCGTCGCCATCGACAAACGCCTGCAACTTGTCCTCCAACTTGTAGCCTCGGCGGGTATGGAACTCGCTGAGCAGCGTAGGCGTCCAGTCCGCGCCGAACACCTCGTAGGAATCATTGAAGAAAGTGGCCGGCATGGATGCACCGGAGGTCTTGAAGGCTCGGTCGAAGCGCGCCAGATAATGGGCCACGGCAGTCGAGTCGAAGTGGTCTATGACGTACCCCTCGCCGCCCGGAGCCGCCCTCTTCACCTTTTGCCGCGTGCGGCTTTCGTAGAGGGCGATGACTCTGCGCTTGCCATTCACCTTGCTCTTAAAGTCCTTTTGCACTATCAGGCGAGCGTATGGCTGTTCTTTCTTTGGAGCAGGCAAGACGATGCTTTTGGCTTGGTTGCTGTCAACAAGCGAATCAACCACCACCAACTTGCAGGCCGCTTCGGAGAGAGGCGTCTCGGGAGAACCGAACGGCCAGCCTGTCCCGAGGTTCATGTCTATCTGTATGCCCTGCCGCTTGCCCTCGCGGATGGTAAAGTCCAGCATCTTCATCCACTCGGGAGAAAGGAAGGGGATATTGTTGGCATCGTTGCCTTGCACGCCATAGAGCGGCGTTATCTCCAGAGTCCGGATGCCGTGGGATGCCATCTGCTGCATCTGCCAACGCAGTCCCGGCTCCGTGACGGCCGAGCCCAGCCACCACCATCTTGCGCCTGCCTGCGATGTGTGCTCCTTTATCAGCTTGTAGTACTCAACGGCGGCCAGCAACACGCAACCCGCTCCGTAGTCCTCAAAGTCGGGAACCTTGGTGTAGGTCACGGGCTGCCCGTCCTTCGGCTCTTTGCCTGTGCCCTGTATGTATCCGATGAAGCCGTTCGGGTGTATTGCATTAGTGGCAATGGCATTCCAGGCCTTGTCTGTGGCCGCACGATATTCCTCAGCAGGCAGCAAGCCGCTGCGCACGCCCCACGCCATTCCCATCAGGAAGAGGGCTGTGCCGGATGTTTCGGGACCGCCGTAAGTGACGGGCGACATCAGGCTGACGTTCCAGAAACCATCCTCGCGCTGACACCTGAGCAGGGCTTTCATCATCGCCTGATAATCTGCCTTCAGCTCTTTGTAGAAAGTATAAACCTCCTGATTCTCGCTGTAGCCCGTGGTCTTCTCAATGTCCTCGATGGTCCTGACGTATGCCGCCACCACCCATCCGTTGCCGCGACTCCAATAGCAGTTCTGCCCGTCGCTCTCCTTGTAGGGAGGCACGAAGTTGGCGTCGCGCCACCACAGCCCTTCCTTTTCATTCCACAGCCCGCCGCCGCAGACGTTGCGCGACCACTCGTAGCAGTCGCGGGCAAAGAGAATGTAGCGCACATCGCCCGTGATGCTGTACATCTTTGAGTACGCAGGCATTGCCATCTGTATGGCATCTATCCATGTCCAGTAGTCGCACCGATGCTGGGCCATCTGCTTCTCCATGTTTGCCCGGCAGCTGTCGAACATCTGCCTGTCGCCCGTCATCTCGTAGCGGTCGAGGTAGGTCTGCATGCAGCACTGGTCGTCGGCATTCGTCGTCCCAGTGCCGTTGCGCGGTGTCCAATGATGGTGATTGCCCCATTCATCGACGTACCTTATGTAATCTGGCTGATAGTCTATGCTGCCCAGCGCCATCAGTCCCTCGTAGTACACGCCACGCGTCCAAAGCGAACTGGGGCGCCTTCTGCCCACAAAGGTGTCCTTGGTGGGGTCGGGCCACTTCATCATAAAATAGCTGTTCACGCGCCTGGCCGCCTCGAGCACATCATCGGCACTTAAGGACAAAGGTAAAAAGGTGAAAAGGTGAAAAAATAAAAGGACAAGCACCTTCGAGGCTCTTTTATATTTACGATTTGACAATCTACTATTATTTACGATTTGACAATTTACTATTATTTACGATTTGACGATTTACTATTTACGATTTATTTACGATTTAGTAATTTAGCGATTTAGTCTTCGCCGTGTTTCTCCCCCTTGGGGGAGTTAGAGGGGGCTTTCATTCTTCATTCTTCATTCTTCATTTAATCGGCGGTAGCAAATTCTTCATTCTTCATTCTTCATTCTTCATTAATACGAGGGAGCTATATCTGTCCCGTTTCCACTTGGCGGACGACGCGCTCGATGAGCTTGTCCTCCTCTTCCGGATGATACTCTTTCTTCAGGCTGGCGCGGAAAGTCCAGGCAAAGACCTGATAGAATGCCGCCCGCGTGGGGCCCAGGAAGGCCTGCACGATTTCATACGACGACTGGTTGCACTCCCTGTCGACCAGCTTGATGAGGAGTTTGCCCTGCGAGTAAGTGAGCTTCTTCATCTGCGGCTTGTACGTCTCGAAGATGTCGTGCTCCACGGCCTTGATGTGGGCGCTCTTCTCCTTCTTCGTGGGCAACTTCTCGAGCGTCTCGTAGGTCTCGCCAATCATCTCGTTGACCTGCTGCGCGATGGGCAGCACCTTCTTCACGTTATAGACGAGGCGGTTGTAGGCGCGGCGCTGCTTCTCGCTCTTGAACTTGAGCGGCGGATAGACCCACAGCTCGGGCAAAAGGTAGCACCACATCGTGTCGCCGTTCTCCACGATGGGCTTCACGTAGCGGAACCTCTGCAGCTTGAGCTTGTAGTTCACGGGCTCCTGCGGCAGCAGTTCGTCATCTTCCTCCTGAGCAAAGACAAAGGTACTCAGGAGCAAAAGGGCGGACATTATGATTGCTTTCCGTAACATTTCTGCTGCAAAAGTACAAAAAAATGAAGTATGAAGTATGAAGTATGAAGTATGAGGAATGAAGAATTATGTTTTTTTAATCCTTCATTCCCGTATTCCTATCAGGTCGCCACAGGTTTCTTCTGCACGCTTGATGCGGTTCCATACTGTTTGTTTCTTTGCATCCATCACATAACCTATCTGCATGGGCTTCATGCCTATCTTCAGCAGACATATTGTTCGCAGCAACGGTTCGCGCAGATTGCCCTGCAATCGCTTCTGCACAGCTTCTAAGAATCCTGGATACAGAGCATCTATCGCACTCATCAGGTCTTTCCACGACTCCTCTTCCAGCTTTGTCTGCCCGATGGCTGCCTTGTGAAACTGTGCTACGACGGCTTTTGCCTCATCGGCGGCTTTGTTCATGAGCGCTATCTGTGTCAGTGTCCTGTTTATCTTTTTCCCCTGCTTCAGTTCGTCCAAAGCACTTCTGAGCTCTTGGTCCTTATCGATAATCTTCTCCATGAGCCTTTTCTTCCTGTAGGTGTAGAGTGCCAGCAGCCCCAGCACGATGCTCAGCAAAGTGAGACCTGCAATGACTGAGAAGAGGATGATGCGCTCGTCCCGTTGCACGATAGCCCGTTCCTTCTCCTTGTCACGATAATAGATGTATGTGTCCCTGGCTCTCTGTGTTGCTTCGAATGCACGCCCTGAGATGATGGAGTCGTTGGTGTCGTAGAGTCGAAGTCCCCATTCTGCTGCTTTCTGGAAGTCACCTTCCTGATAGTAGCACCGCTGCAGGCCGGACGATGCCTCATAGCGTCCGGATAGGTTCTTTTCCTTGCCCAAGTATATTTGGTAGTGAAGGATGGCAGAGTCTCTGCGGCCGCCATGTTCGTAGAAAAGCGCCAACCCCAGCTCGTAGTTATATGGTCGCTGCTGCTCAGGCAGTTGCTTCAACCGGCGGAGCAACGTATCGACCTTGTCGTAATGATTATATATGGAATATGTAGCCAGCATGCCAGCCAGAACGTTCGCGTACTTGGGCGGAAAGTGCTCCTGCCGAATAGTCTCGTAAGCCATATCGCAATACTTGAAGCAGAGCAGCGTGTCGTTCAGGTTCCTGTATGCCGATGCTGCATCCATCAGATACCAGCCCAGGTTCTTCCCCGACTGCTTTGCCAATGCCACAGCCTGCAGCGCCATGTTCAGCTCCTCCTCATAATTGAGTTGCAACATATAGAGATACCTCAATTGCGATAATGCGTTCTGCCATATAAGGGTGTCGGCACAGTCTGATTCCTTAGCTATATCCACAGCCCTCAGGAAATGTCTCACTGCTCTGGGATAGTCTTTAAGGTCGCGATAGGCGCTGCCAAGATAGAAGTAGGCACGCTCTCTGCATGCATCCTTCTTTCTTTTTTCGAAATAAGACGCAGTCTGCAAAGCCGAATCGGGAGAGGATGGAATGCAGTTGCGTTTGTCGCGCAAGCGAATTGTCAGCAGGTTGTATTGCTGCCGGACGAGTTCAGACGACTTTCGGACTGAGTCCCGCATGCCTTCAGCACGCACTTGGGCTTCCGAGGGGGACTTTTCCGCCTGCTGCCAAGTCTGTTCTATACTGTCCAGCATCTGTCGCTCACTGCCCAGCTCCCTGCAAGAAAGCACAGCCAGCAAGCATACTAATATAAATAATGTGTACCTGTTCATCTGTTGTCCGTTCTTAGATGTTTTAACACTAAGGCGCGCAGTTAAAGCGCGGAAGTCCGTTGTCTGTTCTGAGTGCAAATTTATGGCTTTTCTTCATAATTGGCAAACGAAAAATGTCAATAACGGCAGTTTTTTCATAGAGTTGGGACTACTTGGGACTCATTTTCCTTGCATGAAGCACAAAAAACACCTAATTTTGCAGCAAGAAACATAAAAAAGTTATACTACTATGAAAAAGACAATTATTCTTTTATCCTTATTTGCTGTGCAAGTAAGTCTTTTTGCTCAGGAG
The DNA here is from genome assembly GCA_946407485.1 of uncultured Prevotellaceae bacterium. Lineage (GTDB taxonomy): Bacteria > Bacteroidota > Bacteroidia > Bacteroidales > Bacteroidaceae > Physcousia. The sequence continues at coordinate 7,803 of CAMJOE010000022.1, forward strand.
TATTTCCCTGAGGGAACGAAGTGGACAGAAATTCGTTTAGACACTTTGAAGTACGACAGTTGGTATTCAAAGGTTGACGGCGAGTGGGTGCCGAACTTTGAGACAATAGAGTACCGTGTGCTGGGAATATATTCTAACTTCTCTGAGACATTCGGGGATAATTCCTTAAAGTGTGTTTATACTAATTGTTCGGAATGGACGGACTCCCTCTCTCTCCTGATAGTCGAGGGGAAAATCAATGAATACCTCAATTATGGCAGGAGAGTGATGGCAACTGTTCCCATTTACTTTGATTGTTGGGATGTTCCTTCCCCTGCCATGGCATATAATTTTGATTGGAGAGTTGGTATGCCGATAAGTTTCATAGATATTTTGAGCACCACTTATGACCATAACTCTGAAACAGCAGTCTTTGGCATAATTGAGGAAATAAATGAAGGAAATTTCGGAGGTGTAAGACCATTGAGTTACACAGATGTGAATGGCGTTCGTTTCATTCAAGGTATTGGCGTAACAACATGGAATGATGGTGAATGTATATTCGGACCAGTAAAGCCGTATGAAGCTCTTTCTGCTTATGGAGCGATAGAGCCTGAAGAACGTCACTACCGTTCTATGCTTGTTCACTTTGAGCGAAACGGCGAAGTGCTTTATGACGTTTGGCCTCGGAAGGGGAGCGCGGTAGAGGTTGCTATCGATGGTTTGAATTATTTCCTGTACTTAGACAGACATGAGGCTGTTCTTACTAGCAGAAACAATTGCTCTGGCGAGGTGGACATTCCTTCGGAGGTTAGATACAATGATGAGACGTTTGTCGTGAAGAGTATGACTCATACTGCTTTTCACAATAATTCCGAATTGACAAAGGTAAGGATACCCAAGACCATTGAGGAAATCATACATTATTATCCTGTTGACCCCGACTGGCTTGATCCGCCTACAGGGATGGCCAATCCTATTTATGTAAATCCTTTTAAAGGATGCATCGCTCTTGAATCGATAGAGGTGGACGAAGAGAACCCATGCCTGAAGTCCATAGATGGCGTACTCTTCAGCCAAGATGGAGTTGGACAATACTATTATAAAACAGGCAGTTATTCAGGAACAGGGCTTTATTGCTATCCAGAAGGTGCCCGACAAGAGTCTTACACCATTCCTGAGAGTGTGGAATGGATTGGTGGAGCAGCTTTTCCCAATAATCAGTATCTTACTACGTTGACGATACCGAACAGCATGAAACACATATGTTATGATGCTTTCTCTGGCTGTAGCAATCTGACAGATGTCTATTGCTATGCAGAAAACGCCCCCATCGCATGGGACGGTGCATTCAGAAACGTTCCCATAGCTTCTGCCACGCTTCATGTGCCGGCTGGCTCTATAGAAGAGTACAAGACGACTTCGCCTTGGAGCGAGTTCGGCAACATCGTGGGGATTGCCCAAGAAGGCCCAATTAAGGACATAAGTCGTTATTTCTCTTATTTCATAGTTACTCCTGAAAGTCAATATGAGACGATGAATCTTTGGTATCAAAGGAAAAAGTATGTTGCAGCGGACGGAAAAGAGTATCTGCAATATGGTGGCTATTTCAGAGAAGACAGCATTGTGGATGCTATGGTACTGCTACGTCAGGAAGAGGCAAAATGTTTCTGCTATGACACCAATACAGATACAGAGCATCTGTTGTTTGACCTCGGATTGCAGAAAGGTGATAGTTATTATGATGACTTCAATAATATAGAATATGAAGTGACAGACGTGCGCGATACCATTGTAAATAATGAAAGCCTGTGCCTGATAGAGCTTATGAGTCAAGATGGTAGGCATGACATTTGGTTAGAGGGTTGTGGCTCTATCTATACAGGCATCCTGAAAGCCAATGCTTCCTGTGAAGATGTCTGTCTGCTTCGCGCTGGAGAGATTCGTTTTTATCCCAACAACCAATTCGTTAAGACTGCCGATGCAAATGTTACACAACTTGTCTGGGAAGGCAAACTCGAAACACCTGAGGATTGGGAAGCATACGAAGTTTGGTACGGAGCTCCATCTGACTTGAATGCAGAGTTTGTGGATGACACGCTTCATGTATGGGGAAGGCTCCACACATATTGTGATATAATACCGTATGCGATATGCGGGTTGAGGGAAGATCAAATTGACTTCATGCTCTATTCCAATGGTGACGTAGATTGTTATAACAACTATGAAATAGATGTTCGAATACCAGGTTTTCAAAGAGGCAGCTATGAAGTGCAGCTCCACAACAAGACTGTGCGACTGGAATGCATGGGGGCTGTCGAACCTATAATCTTCACCGAAGGGCAGATGGCGACGATTGTGTTGCCGACGGAGCCGGAAGCAGGGAAGGGGAAGTATTACAGGCTTGACAGAGTTGAGGGGAATGAGATTATCTTTGAGCAGGAGCTTCAGCCTCGCGCGCGCGTTCCTTATATTATTGTGCCGGGCGAGGACTTCTGCATCGACCTCAGCACTCTGAACTTGCAGGGATTGCAAAACGACACTGTTTCCATTGAAGTTACGTTCGATGGACAAGCGGAAAGCCAAAGCATCTACTTCATCGGCTCCTACGTCAACGAAGAGCTTGAACAGCAAGAGGGTTGTAACATTCAATTCATCGATACAACACCTGATTGCAGCATTTCTTTCTCGGAGGAAACGGGAAAAGAAACTTTCCTCATCGGAGCCTTGCGAGCTTATTTGACCTGGGACGACCCAATCGACCACGGAGGCGCTAAGGGCAGAGGCGACATGGAGATTGTGCTGCGCGACTACGGCACCGACATAAAGACCCACTCTAACTCTCCCTTAAAGGGAGAGAACAAATATGACCTCAGCGGCAGGAAAATCGTAAATGGTAAATGGCATGGCATTTACATCGAGAACGGACAAAAGCGAGCGAAATGAAACTATTCACGTGTCGTTGGCAATTTACTAACGTGTCGTTTGAAAAAGACTATTTAGGAGTTACGAAGAGGAGTTATGAGGAGGAGTTAAAATAGGAAGTTATAATGGGTGCCGCTGACTATTCAAAATGACACACTACAAGGGACTCATTATGCTATAGTTAAGGATGTGACTTGTGGAAAGGATGTGAGAGAGGGCAGCCAGGGAAACGTCATCTTTAATGAGAATTCTAACTATACCTTCGAAACAAAAGGAACATTCAGACTTACAAAAGGAGTGAAGATAAAACAAGGCGCACAATTAAAGGTTATGCCATCTGGAATAAAATATTAACAATGACTAAAAGAATACTATTATGAAAAAGATTATTTTTCTATTGTTTGTATTCGTTATACAAGCAAATCTTCATGCATGGCGCTATTTCCCCGAAGGAACGAAGTGGACAGAAATTCGTCTTGATACAATGAAATACGATAGTTGGTACTCGAAGGTTGGCGATGAATGGGTGCCGAATTATGAGACAATAGAGTACCGTGTGCATGGAGAGTATATAGATGAGCGTTTTAATGACAGGTATTCATGTATATATACCAATGGTCAGGAATGGACAGACTCCCTCACTCTTCTTATATATTGGTTGCGCACCCCAGATGATGATTGGTATGGCGGGATTACAGTTGCTGCCTTTGATGATGATGGACAGCTCAGTTGGCCTTGCTGTGGCCAGATGTATCCGCTTTCGTGGGAAGTGGGGGCGATAATGAAATCCTTAGATATAATCATGGCGGGAATAACCGGCTTCGGTGATTGGATGTGGAATGTATATGGAACCGTTGAAGAGATTAAAGAAGGAGACTTTGGAGGTATAAGGCCATTGAAGTATTCGGATGTGAACGGCATTCGTTTTATTATGGGAATAGGTGTGGCAACGTGGAATGACGGCGAATGCATCTTCGGACCATTAAAGCCTTATAACGCCTTACCTATGCACGAAGAACGTCACTACCGTTCCATGCTTGTTCATTTCGAGCGCGACGGCGAGGTGCTGTATGATGTCTGGCCCGAGAAGGAAGCGATAGAAGTAGAACCTGTCACCTTCACCCGGGACCAGATGGCAACGATTATCCTGCCGACAGCACCCGATGCAAGCATGGGAAAGTATTATAGGCTTGACTGGGTTGAGGAAGGGAAGATTGTCTTTGAGCAGGAGCTTCAGCCTCGCGCGCACGTTCCTTATATTATAGTGCCGAACGAGGATTTCAGCATCGACCTTAGTACTTTGGAATTGGCTGGCTGCTCTCCTGATACTGTTTCCATTAAAGTAAGGTTCGAGGGACAAGCGGAAAGCCAAAGCATCTACTTCATCGGCTCTTACGTTAGCGAAGAGCTTGAACAGCAAGAGGGTTGTAACATTCAACTCATTGATACGACGCCCGACTGTAGCTTTTCCTACTCGGGGGAAACGGGAAAGGGGGCTTTCCTTGTCGGAGCCTTGCGAGCCTATCTGACTTGGGACGACCCAATCGACCACGGAGGCGCAAAGGGACCAAACGATAAGATGCAGATCATCCTGCGCGACTACGGCACCGACATAAAGACCCACTCTAACTCTCCCTTAAAGGGAGAGAACAAATATGACCTCAGTGGCAGGAAAATCGTAAATGGTAAATGGCATGGTATTTATATAGAGAACGGACAAAAGCGAGCGAAATGAACTATTCACGTGTCGTTGGCGATTTACTAACGTGTCGTTTGAAAAAGACTTTTTAGGAGTTACGAAGAGGAGTTATGAGGAGGAGTTAAAATAGGAAGTTATAATGGGCCGATACATTTGGCTCCTCATAACTCCTTTTCATAACTTCCTATCATAACTTCTTATTATAACTTCTAATCATAACTTCTTATTTATTGCTGTCCGGTAAAAGTTAAAAAGCTATCAATCATGTGTCCGCAGTGCCGATAAATAGGCTCTACGGACTGGTTCGGTGCTTTTCCCCGACAGCAATGATATCACTGCCTTTTTTATTCGCTCTGTTGCCCGATTTCTACTAGGTAATTCGTTGCTGCATCGCGACTCAGCAATTGCTGCATGGCGACAAAGCAATTGCTGCATCGCCATGCAGCAATCAACTATGCAGTATATCTTTGGCAAAAAGACAAATGAAACGAGACGATGAAGAATGTAATGTCATTCAAGTTTCGGGAGTTAAAGAAGTAAACGAAGTTAATGAAGTTAAAGGACGATACCTTTGGATGCGGCGTGCATTTAGTCAAGGATTTGGCTGCAAAAGCTATTGTCCTTTAACTTCCCCAAGCGAGCATAGCGAGCTAACTTCTCTAACTTCTTTAACTTCCATAAAACACAACAACCGAAACTTAAATAATGTCAATAATTCAATAATTCCAAAATGTTTGGTAATGATATTATTGGTGTCCGGGGAAAAGCACCGAACAGCAATACTTCTTATTATAACTTTCTATCATGCGGTAGCAAATTCTTCGTTCTTCATTGACTTCGTCGAGCTAAAGCTTCTTCATTCTTCATTTTTTTCGTACCTTTGCACCGAAGAAACGATGAAATGAGTACGATTATCTATGATTCGCCAGTCTTCGGCCCCATTCACAGCCGTCGACTTGGCATCTCGCTCGGCATCAATCTGCTGCCGAAGGGCGGGAAGGTGTGCAGCTTCGACTGCATCTACTGCGAGTGCGGACTGAACCGCGAGCGACGGACGAAGAACCCGCTGCCGACGAGCGACGAGGTGGTCGATGGCCTGAAGGAGAAGCTTCTGACACTACGGCAGGAGGGCATCGTGCCGGACGTGCTGACCTTCGCCGGCAATGGCGAGCCGACGCTGCATCCCTGCTTTCCCGAGATTGTCGACAGGGTGCGAGGGGTCAGGGATACTCTCTGTCCGTCGGCCAAGATGAGCATCCTCTCGAACGCCACGCAGATACGCCGCCCCGAGATTCGGGAGGCGCTACTCCACTTCGACAACAACATCCTGAAGCTCGACACCGTCAGCCCGCTCTATATAAATAATGTGGACAGGCCGCAGGGGCACTACGACGTGGAAGAGCAAATCGCATGCCTTGCGCTCCTACAGGGGCATTGCATCATCCAGACGATGCTCATGAAGGGCGAGTACAAGGGCTTCGACCTCAACAATACCACGGAGGAATACGTCCTCCCCTACCTTGAGGCGCTTCGGCGCATCAAGCCAAGGGCCGTGATGCTCTACACCCTGGACCGCGAAACGCCCGTCGGCGGACTCGAGAAGGCAGAGCCCGAAGCGATGGAAAGCATCGCCCGACGCATCCGAGAGCTCGGCATCGAAGCATCTGTCAGTTGTTAATTCATAATTCTCAATTCATAATTCACAGTTGTTAATTCATTGAAGTTTCGGGAGTTAATGAAGTTAAAGAAGTTAAAGAAGTTAAAGGACGATACCTTGGGATGCGGTGTGCATTCAGCTCAGATTTGGCTACAAAAGCTATTGTCCTTTAACTTCCCCAAGCGAGCATAGCGAGCTAACTTCTTTAACTTCTTTAACTCCCATAAAAACATAACATCCGAAACTTAAATTAATTCATAATTCTCAATTCATAATTCATAATTTATAATTCATAATTATGAAACGTTTACAACTTTTCTTATTTTCTTATTTTCTTATTCTCTCCATTTCCCTTTTCGCCCAGCCTCTGCGCCTTTGGTATTCGCAGCCTGCGGCGGGATGGCTCGAGGCGCTGCCCATCGGCAACAGTCACCTTGGCGCGATGGTCTTCGGCGGTACCGAGACGGAAGAGATTCAGCTCAACGAGGAGACGTTCTGGAGCGGACAGCCCTACGAGAACAACAGCACGGAGTCGCTCGAGAAGTTGCCCGAGGTGCGACGCCTCATCTTCGAAGGCAAGGAGATGGAGGCCACAAAACTCCTCGACCGCCACTTCGTGAAAGGCCCGCACGGCATGCGTTTCCTGCCGCTCGGCAACGTGAAGCTTTCGCTCGGCCACAAGGGCGTGAGCCAGTACGAACGCGAGCTGAACCTGCAGGACGCCGTAGCCACCACCTCCTATATATATAATAATGTAAAGTACAAGCGGACGGTCTTCGCCTCGCTTGCCGACGACGCCATCGTCTGCCAGCTGAAGGCCGGCAAGAAAGGTGCGCTGTCGTTCGGCATCGACTTCGCCAGCCAGCTCCAGGCTGAGGTGATGAGTGAGGTCGTCACCGACAGGAAGCAGCAGGTCAGCATGCTCGCGGCCACCGTGGAAGGCGTGGCTCAGGAGGGCATCAAGGCAGGGCTGAAGGCCGACTGCCGCGTGGTGCTCAAGACGGACGGGCACGTGGCTTGGCGACAGCAAGGACTCGACGTGACAGACGCCTCGACGGCTACGCTCTTCATCGTGGCAGCGACGAACTTCGTCAACTATCACGACATCAGCGGCAACGCCGAGGAGAAGAACCTGCAGACGCTCAAGGCCCTCGAAGGCCTGTCGTACAAAGTGCTCCTCAGCCGCCACACAAAGAAGTACCGCGAGCAGTTCGACAGGGTGTCGCTGACCTTGGGGGGCTCTTCCTCCCTTCCCACCGACCAGCGGCTTGCTGCTTTCGAGAAAGATCCGAGCGACTTGTCTCTCGTCGCCCTGATGATGCAGTACGGCCGCTACCTCCTTATCTCGTCGAGCCAGCCGGGCGGACAACCCGCAAACCTGCAAGGCATGTGGAACGACAAGTTCGAAGCGCCGTGGGACTCGAAGTACACCATCAACATCAATGCCGAGATGAACTACTGGCCGGCTCTCATCGGCAATCTCGCCGAGACGCAGCAGCCGCTCTTCTCGATGGTGAAAGACCTGAGCACGACGGGCGCCCGAACGGCCCAGACCATGTACGGCTGCCGGGGCTGGGTGGCGCACCACAACACCGACCTCTGGCGCATAGCAGGCCCTGTGGACGGCACGCCCTGGGGCATGTTCCCCACTGGCGGTGCATGGCTCGCCACACACATTTGGCAACACTACCTCTTCACGGGCGACAAGGCGTTCCTTGCCGAGTACTATCCCGTGCTGAAGGGTGCCGCCGACTTCCTCGTGGACTACATGCAGACGTACCCTGCAACAGGCGAGGTGAAGCAGGCTGCAGGCTGGCTGATGACAGTGCCGACCGTCTCGCCCGAACACGGGCCGGAGGGCAAGGGCACAAACGTCACGGCAGGCTCCACGATGGACAACCAAATCGCCTTCGACATCCTTTCCGCCACCATCCAGGCCGCCAAGGCACTCGGCATGGATGACTCATCCATCTTACCTCTTACATCATCCATCTCCAAGCTTCCGCCGATGCAAATCGGGCGCTACGGGCAGCTGCAGGAGTGGCTCATCGATGCCGATAACCCGCACGACGAACACCGCCACATCTCGCATCTCTACGGACTTTACCCCTCGAACCAAATATCTCCCTACAGCCATCCCGACCTCTTCACGGCGGCTGCCAATACGCTCAAGCAGCGCGGCGACATGGCGACAGGCTGGAGCCTCGGCTGGAAGACGAACTTCTGGGCACGCATGCTCGACGGCAACCACGCTTTCCGCATCATCAAGAACATGCTGCACCTCCTTCCCAACGATTCGAAGGCGAGGGAGTTCCCGCTGGGCCGCACCTACCCTAACCTCTTCGACGCCCACCCGCCCTTCCAGATCGACGGCAACTTCGGCGTGTCGGCCGGCATCTGTGAGATGCTCCTGCAGAGTCACGATGGAGCCGTCCACCTGCTGCCCGCGTTGCCCGACGAATGGCAAAGCGGCGAGGTCAAAGGGCTGAGAGCACGAGGCGGCTTTATCGTAAGCGAAACGTGGACCGGCGGACAGCTCGCGACGGCAGAGGTGACCTCCACCATCGGCGGCACCTTGCGTTTGCGCTCGTACGTTCCCCTGAAGGGCAAAGGACTGAAAGAAGCTGCCGGCGACTGCCCCAACGAGTTGCTTGCCCCGGCCGCTATCCGCGAACCCCTGCGTTCGTCCGAACTGAAAGACCTTCAGCTCCTGCCTCTCCGCAAGGTCTATGAGTACGACATCGAGACCCAAAGCGGCAAGACCTACCGCTTCAAAGCAGAATAATAGCAAGGGGTTCTCGTCGCCTTCTACTTCCTGTCCTTCCAGTAGTTCGGCATCAAGAGGAAGAGGACGGTGAATATTTCAAGACGGCCGATAAGCATGTAGGCACTCATGAGCCATTTTCCGGCATCGGGCACCTTGGCAAAGGTGCTGGCGGGGCCTGTGGTGCCGGTGGCGGGGCCGACGTTGCTCAGCATGCTGATGCTGCTGCCAAGGGCTGTATCGACGTCCGCTCCGAGCAGGGAGTAGCAGGTCATCGCAATGACAACCAAGAAGATATAAATGAAGATGAACGACAGAGCCTGACGCACTTTCTGCTCGGGCACGATCTGTTTGCCGACGCGTACGCCCAGGACGGCTCTGGGGTGCAGCATGAGGATGAGTTCGTTGAAGACGCTCTTGGCACAGATAATGATGCGGATGACCTTGATGCCGCCTGCCGTGCTGCCGGCACACGAGCCGATGGCCATGATGACGACGGTGGGCATCCAGAACGAAGCGCCCCACGCCACATAGTCGAACTTCTGCGCCGAGAAGCCGGTGCTCGTCGCCACTGAGCTCACATGGAAGAGGGCCGAGCGGAAGGTCTCCTCGAAGCCTTTCGGCAAAAGGTCGGCGGCACTGGCCGGCACACGTGCGAAGTAGAAGAGCAGCATGAAGCCCACGACGGCCACTCCAATATAGGAGAGGAAGACGCGCACTTCCTCGTTCTTGAAGAGCACGTGGCTGCGGCGGATGCTCATGTAGTAGTAGAGCGAGAAATTGATACTGCTGACCAGCATGAACAGGCTGGCCACGTACTCCACGTAGCTGCTGTGGAAGTAGGCGATGCTTTGCGAGTGCGTACTGAAGCCGCCGGTAGCGATGGTGGTAAACGCGTGGCACACAGCGTCGTAGAGACTCATCGGGCCGAGCCAGTAGCAGAAAGCGCAGGAGCTGGTCAGGACGAGATAGATGAGCAGCACTCGGCGGGCCGTCGCCCCTATCTTGGGCCGCAGCTTGTCGAGCCCCAGGCCCGTCACCTCGGCAGAATAGAGGTTGGTGTTCTTCATCTCGTAGGCGGGGATGAGTGCAAACGAGAAGACGATGATGCCGAGACCGCCAATCCATTGGGTGATGGCGCGCCAGAAGAGGAGTCCTTTGGGCAGGACGTCGATTTCGTCGATGCAGGTGGCGCCCGTCGTGGTGAAGCCGCTCATCGTTTCGAAGAAAGCGCTGGCGAGGTCCATATCCGTGAGGCTGAGGAACGGCACCATGCCGACTATCGAAAATATGATCCAGGAGAGGGAGACGATAAGGAAATTGTCGGCCCTGCGCATCCGCTTCTCTTCCCCTTTGCGGCTAAGGAAGATGCAGAAGCTGCCCACGGCTATCGTGCCCAGTGCCGTCAGCAGAAAGCACAGCCAGCCCTCCTCGCCGTTCAGCAGGGCGACGAGCATGGAGAGCAGCAGGAAGAAGCTCTCCATGATGATGAGCATGCCGAGGATTCCCTTCTTCATGATTATTTCAATTCATAATTCGTAATTCACAATTCATAATTATTGTCCTTCGCCACGGGCGTAGCCTAATTATGAATTATGAATTATGAATTGTCCAACGCGTGCTTTGCGTAGTCGATGGTGTAGTGCAGGCCTCGGCTCTCCTTTCGCTCGAGTGCCTGGCGGGTGATGAGGTAGCCCACGTTTATCATGTTGCGGAGCTCGCAGATGTCCTTCGTCGGCTTGACGCGCTTGAAGAGGTGCTCGGTCTCTTCGTAGAGGAGGTCGAGGCGTTCCCATGCGCGGTGCAGACGCAGGTCGCTGCGCACGATGCCCACATAGGTGCTCATGATTTGGTTCACCTCTTTCACGTCCTGTGCGATGAGGACTTTTTCCTCGTTCGTCATCGTGCCCTCGTCGTTCCATTCGGGCACGCGGTCGTTGAAGTCGTAATGGTCGATGACCTCGAGCGAGTGGCGCGCTGCGGCGTCGGCATAGACGACGGCCTCGATGAGCGAATTGCTGGCCAGGCGGTTGCCGCCGTGCAGTCCGGTGCAGGAGCACTCGCCCACGGCGTAGAGCCTTCGGATGCTGCTCTGCCCGTCGAGGTCCACCTTGATGCCGCCGCACATGTAGTGTGCGCTGGGCGCCACGGGGATGTACTGCTTCGTGATGTCGATGCCGATGGAGAGGCACTTGGCGTAGATGTTGGGGAAATGGTGCTTGGTCTCCTCCGCGTCTTTGTGTGTGACGTCGAGGCATACGTGGTCGAGGCCATGTATTTTCATCTCGCGGTCGATGGCGCGGGCCACGATGTCGCGGGGTGCCAGCGAGAGGCGCTCGTCGTATTTCTGCATGAACTCCTCGCCGTTGGGCAGGCGGAGGATGCCGCCGTAGCCGCGCATCGCCTCCGTGATGAGGTAGGCGGGATGCGTCTCCTGAGGGTTGAAGAGCACGGTGGGATGGAACTGCACGAACTCCATGTCCTTCACTTTTCCCTTGGCGCGATAGACCATCGCTATGCCGTCGCCGGTGGCGATGTTGGGATTGGACGTGGTGGCATAGATGGCGCCCGTGCCGCCCGTTGCCATGAGGGTGACCTTGCTGAGGTAAGTGTCCACCTTTCCCGTCTCGGGGTTGAGGACGTAGGCACCGTAACACTCGATGTCGGGCGTGCGGCGGGTGACGCGGATGCCCAGGTGGTGCTGGGTGATGATTTCCACGGCGAAGTGGTTCTCCAGCACCTCGATGTTGGGGTTCTGGCGCACGGCAGCCATCAGCCCGCGCTGTATCTCGGCCCCGGTGTCGTCGGCGTGATGCAGGATGCGGAACTCGGAGTGTCCGCCCTCGCGATGGAGGTCGAACTCGCCGTTCTCCTTCTTGTCGAAGTTGACGCCCCAGCGCACGAGGTCGCGGATGCCGGCCGGCGCATTGCGCACCACCTGCTCCACGGCCGCCGGGTCGCTGATGTAGTCGCCCGCTATCATAGTGTCCTCGATGTGCTTCTCGAAGTTATCGACCAGGAGGTTCGTCACCGAGGCGATGCCGCCCTGAGCCTTCGCCGTATTGGCCTCCTCGAGGGTCGTCTTGCAAATGAGCGTAACCTTTCCCTTACCAGCATTTGCCACCTTCAGCGCGTAGCTCATTCCGGCCACGCCACTGCCTATAATCAGGAATTCACTCTTTTTTATCATCTCACATTTACTATTTAATCATTTACCATTTACCATTTCAACCACCCACTTTTTCAAACATACACATACATTCGGCACTGCAAAGTTACGAATTACCGCGCGAACAACAAAAGAAAAATCGTTTTTTCTTTTCTTTCGTGAGCCGAGACGCCCGAAAACACCACCGAGCGAACCCCCCGACCCTCTTTCGGGGGATTTTTAACGCCACAGCAAGGAAAGTCAGACGCCACAGCAAGGAAAGCCAAACGCCACAGCAAGGAAAGCCAAACGCCTCAGCAAGGAAAGCCAAACGCTACGTGTGGGATATTATTTCTATTGCTGTCCGAGGAAAGCACCAAAGGTGCGAAAGACTATAGACGGGGGTGTCAACCCCCGGGACAGGTTAGCCTGACAATAGTAAGCCCTGGAAGGGCGACAGAATATGTAACTTGTTTAATAACAACTTGCTTATATCTCTGTCGCCCCCTCGGGGCTTTTTCTGTCGTCGCAACATTACCGGGGGTTATCACCCCCGTCTGTGGTCTGTCGTCTCTTCGAGACTTTTGGCAAGCTCCCATAAGCTGCTATTCGTCAGAAACACCGATAGGAAAGAATCTAAAAGGAAGAGAGAGGATTTTCCCCCGGACAGCAATAGTTTTTCTCCGGATTCAGAAACCCATGCGGCGGGCTGAGCGCGGGACGTCGATGGGGACGATGTCGGCGGGCGTGAGCGTGAGCAGCCGTTTGCCCTTCACGGGCTTGCCCTTTGTGCAGCGCTGCGCATGCCGGATGAAGATCCGCTCCAGCTGATTGGCCACGAAACGTGCGTTGCCCCACGACTGAGGGTCGCGCACCCGGTAGGCCTCCTGCAGGACTTCCTTGTATTTCTGCCAAGCCTGAGGCGTGAAGTGGTACTGGTATTCCTTCACCTTACGGCGGCTGATCTGCAAGAGGTCGTCGATGGTGAAGTCCTTGAACTCGAAGCGATTGGGGAAGCGTGAGTGGAGGCCGGGGTTGGAGTCGAGCAGCTGCATCATCGGCTCCTTGTAGCCGCAGAGCACCACGGCGATGTCGCGCTCTTTCTCGTCGGCAAGCACGTCCATGAGCAGCTGTACGACGAGTTTGCCGGGATCGCTCTCGTGCTTGCCGTTCAGCAGGTAGGCCTCGTCAATCATCAGCACGCCGCCCTTCGCCATCTCGATGACCTGGTTGACGCTACGTTCCTCGTCGCCCCACAGCGTACCGATGAAGGTGCCGCGGTTGGCCACCACGACGTGGCCCTTCGACAGGGCGCCGGCCTCGCGAAGCAGCGAGCCGAAGATTTTGCAGACGGTGGTCTTGCCCGTGCCCGGACGTCCGAAGAAGATGCTGTGGAGCGACACCTCGTGCAGCTTGGCGTCGGGGTAGGCCTCGCGAAGCATCTTGTTGTAGCGCGTCATGGCCAGCAGCTCGTCCAGCCGCCTCTTGATGTCCTGGCAGCCTACCAACTTGTCGAGCTCGGCCCGCGGATTGCGCATCGGCCGCAATATCTGGACCTTCACGCTGAGATTGTAATTCTGCTCGATGATGCCGGATGGGAAGTCGCCGCTCAGGCTGTCATCGTCGTCCGTCGCTTCCTCTTCCATCGTCTCGTCGGTCGTGTCGTCTTCAGGCTCCTCCACAGTCTCCTCCTCCTCTTCCTCATCCTTGACGGCAGACAACCCGTTCATGAAATCGTTCAGCAACCGCTCGAATTCATCCGCCTCACCGCCGCCGCCCTTTTGTCCTGCCTTTTTCACGATGCTTTCGAGGGCATGCATGGCCACCATTCCGTCCTGGTTTTCAGTATTCGCACAGACGGGAATCTCCCTGCTTTTGAGACCCTTCAGGTTGTCGATGACGGTGACGTCCTGCTCCTCCCAGATTGGACGTACTTCATCGGCATTGAAGAAGTTACTCTCCGAGAGCAAGACACCCCTCAGGCGATAGAGGAGGTTGTTTTCTTCGAGCTTTTGGCTGATGAGCTTCAAGGTCTCGGAAAGCTGCCAGACAGGACTGATGCGGCTGCTGTTTGCAGTGAAATAGCGGGGCGCTTTGTCACAGAATTTCTCTTCGTCGGCCAGCTCGTCCTGGTTGCTGCTGTCGTCCAGGCAAACCAGCACCAGACAGCTGTGGTCGATGTAGATGTAGAGCCGGCCGTCGCTCAGGTGGGGACCGATGCCCGCAAGCTGTTCGGAATAGACGGTCGGGTCGTTGCTGAGCGTGTCGAGATGGCGCCAGATGGTCTGGCGGTCTTGTTTCTTGAATCCGTTGATGAGTTGGTATCTGCTTCTAATATTCTTCATAGTCGTTGTCGTCTTTACACATTACTTCATATTACAAATGTCAATAACACCCCTCCGAATAGGGGCGCACGAGAGTGTCGGCACTCGCTCGGGCAAGCGCCAAAGGGTTTCCACAGAGAAGTCTGGTGAAGATTTCCCTATCGCAAAAACACGCAGAAAACGGTACAATAAGTCAAAGACCGCACATCATGTCATGCCAGGCAAACACATGCTGATTCAACTGGAGAAAGCCTTAGCTTCCCAGCGGAACTGCCCTGCAGCTGACGCGACTGATGCTTGTTCTTTTCATGTACCTTAATAAATGTTTTTGCAATAGTTTTTGTCTTTCGACGGGTGCAAAGTTATGGCAAATTCCCGTTTCCGCCAAACGCTTCGCCGGAAATCCGCACTTATTTAACATTTCTTTGCTTTCGCTCTCGTCTTTCCATCTTTGATTGCACAGAGGAATATCTGAAGTCTTTCCCCACAATTTTTCTCTTTTCACTTTCCTCTTTTCACTTTTTGTTGTACCTTTGCACCCGGAAATGGAGCAGACGTTTAAGGACATCAAAGAGCAACTTGCCCAGCGCATCCTGATTCTCGACGGCGCGATGGGCACCAGGATACAAGCCTTCGGGCTTGCACCGGATAGTTTTCACCGCGGACGGTTCGCGTCGTGGCCGGTCTCGCTGGCTGGCAACAACGATGTGCTTTGCCTCACCGAACCCGAGGTCATCAAGGACATCCATCGCCTCTACATCGAGGCCGGAGCCGACATCATCGCCACAAACACCTTCTCGTCCAACCGCATCAGCCAGCGCGAGTATGCTTGCGAAGACATCGCTGCTGACATGGCTCGCGAAGGTGCCCGCATAGCAAGACAAGTGGCCGATGAAGCCTCCCTCCTCGGGGGGAGGTCTGGAGGGAGGCCCTTCGTAGCGGGTTCGATGGGTCCCACCTCGAAGTCGCTGACCCTGGCCTCCGACATGAGCAGGCCCGCGCATCGTGCCGTTTCTTTCGATGAAATGGCCGATTCTTATCGCGAGCAAGCAGAGGCGCTGCTCGAAGGCGGCGCTGACTTCCTCCTCTTGGAGACGTGCTACGATGCCCTCAATGCGAAGGCCGCCCTTTATGCCATCAGCGACATAAACCGGCGGTTTCATCGGGAAATTCCCGTCATGGTGTCGGTCACCGTCAACGACCGTAGTGGCCGCACACTCACGGGGCAAACGCTGTGGGCTTTCTACACGAGCATCAGCCACTACCCTCACCTGCTCAGCTTCGGCCTGAACTGTTCGTTCGGCGTCACCGACCTGCGGCCCTTCATGGAGCAACTCTCGGCAAATGTTCCTCTGCCGATTTCCATCTATCCCAATGCCGGCTTGCCCAATCAGATGGGCGAATACGAGGAACTGCCCGACTTCACGGCGGCTCACCTCCGCAAGATGGCGGAGGCCGGACTCATCAACATCGCCGGAGGCTGCTGCGGCACGGACGAGCACCACATCAAGGCGATTGCCGACGCCCTGCGCGACATCAAGCCTCGCATCGCTCCTGCTCCCGACAACAAACTGCGCGTCTCGGGACTCGAACCCTTGCTCATCGACCGCGAGACGCAAAACTTCACAAACGTCGGGGAGCGCACGAACGTGGCTGGCTCCAAGCGTTTCGCACGCCTCATCGCTGAGAAAAAATACGGCGAGGCCCTCTCTGTGGCCCGCGGACAAATCGAGGGCGGGGCGACCGTCATCGACATAAATATGGACGACGCGATGCTCGACAGCCGGCTCGAGATGCAGACGTTCTGCCGCCACATCAGCGGGGAACCTGCCGTGGGAAAGGCTGTGCTGATGATCGACAGCAGCGACTGGCCGACGGTCCTTGCGGGACTGAAGAACGCCGGGGGCAAATGCATCGTCAACTCCATCAGCCTCAAGGGCGGAGAGCACGACTTCCTCGAAAAGGCCCTTGAGCTGAGACGACTGGGCGCTGCGGTGGTCGTGATGGCGTTCGACGAGGAGGGACAAGCCACGACCTACGAACGCAAGATCGGCATCGCACGTCGCGCCTACAACCTCCTGACGTCCATCGGTTTCCCGCCGCAGGACATCATCTTCGACGTCAACATTCTCTCGGTCGGGACTGGCATTAAGGAGCATCAGGCCTACGCCGTCGACTTCATTCGCGCCGTGCGCTGGATAAAGCAGAACCTGCCTTTTGCGAAGACGAGCGGCGGCGTCAGCAACCTCTCCTTCGCCTTTCGCGGCAACAACAGGGTGCGCGAGGCGATGCACTCCGTATTCCTCTACCACGCCATCCGCGCCGGTCTCGACATGGCCATCGTCAACCCGTCGATGCTGCAGGTTTACGACGACATCGAGCCCGGCCTGCTTCGCGCCGTCGAGGACGTCATCCTGAACACCGACGACCAGGCAACGGAACGGCTATTGAGCTGCCCCCTCCCCACTCCCTCTTTAGGGGAGGGCCACAATACCGCTGAAGCCCTCCTCCAAAGGGGGAGCGGGGAGGGGGCTGTCGAGGAACGTCTGATGTCTGCTTTGACAAAGGGCGACAGCACGCACCTCACAGCAGACGTGCCCGAGGCACTTGCCAAATACGGGCAGCCCATAAAGGTCATCGAGGGGCCGCTCATGCAAGCCATGGAACGCATCGGCGTCTTGTTCGGCGAAGGCAAAATGTTTCTGCCGCAAGTTGTCCGCTCTGCGCAGGTCATGAAGGACGCCGTGGCCATTCTTCAGCCCTACATCGATGCCTCGGACGAGAGCAAGGAAGGCAAGGCAAAACCCTGCGTGGTGCTCGCCACGGCTAACGGCGACGTGCACGACATCGGCAAGAACATCGTGGGCATCGTGCTGGCATGCAATGGCTTCGAAGTCATCGACCTCGGCGTCATGGTGCCGTGCGAAGCGATTCTCGAGGCAACAAGACAGCACAAGCCAGTCCTCGTCGGCATCAGCGGCTTGATAACGCCTTCGCTGAAAGAGATGGAGAAACTCTGCCTGGCTTTCCAAGAAGAGCACCTCGACGTGCCTATCCTTGTCGGCGGTGCAACGACGTCGGCGGTCCACACCGCAGTGAAGCTGGCACCGCTCTACGATGGCCTCGTCCTTTACGGCGGCGATGCCTCGCAAACCTCAGTGCTCGCAAAGCGATTATCATCAAATTCCGCCCATTTCATCGAGCAAATCAAAGCCGAACAACAACAGATACGCGATGCCTACAACGAGCATCACGCACCCCTCACACCCTATGAGGAAGCCAACAAGATAAATGAAGAATTAAGAATGAAAAATGAAGAATTTGCTACCGCACCGATAGCATCACCCACACCTCACTCTTCTATCCTCATTACTAACCCTCATTCAAAGGCGGCAGCAAATTCTTCATTCTTAATTCTTAATTCTTCATTATTAAAAGACCTCATCGATTGGCGGATGTTCCTCCTGTTCTGGGGCTTCAAAGGCGAAACGCTGCCGCAGCTTCTGGTCAACCCCGAAGCGGAGAAGACGCTGCTCAAAGGCAAGCAATTCCTTGAGACAGCGATGCGCGAAGGCAAGCTGCAAGTGCAGGCTTTATATAAGGAAGAGGCGGCAATAAGAAGGGGAAACGACATCGTTCTCATCTCCGACGGACAAACGCTGCCAATGCTCCGCAGCCAGTCCGCAACGTATCGCTACCGCTGCCTCGCCGACTACTTCGACGAGCTGCAACCTTCCCCAATCGGTCTCTTCTTGGTAACCGCCAGACCTTTGCAGGAGCCGAAAGACGAAGAGGAACGCCTGATGATGCACGCCCTCTGCGCTCGCCTGGCCGAAGCCGGCGCCGAGAAACTGACAGACCCACCCCAGCCCTCCCTTGAAGGGAGGGAGAACAAGAAGTCTCCCTTTAAGGGAGATTTAGAGGGTCTTCTTCGTGTTGCCTTCGGCTACGCCACCTGTCCCGACCACTCGCTCAAGCGCATCGTCTTCGACAGGCTGCAGGCTGAGGAGAAACTCGACGTCAGGCTGACCGACCACTACAGCATCCAGCCCTCCACCTCCGTGTGCGGACTATTCATCTTCCACCCAGAGGCGCATTACTTCCCGGTGGGGCGCATCGACCGCGACCAGCTCAGCGACTACTGCCGGCGGCGAGGCATCTCCATCGAGGAAGGCGAACAACTCCTCTCTAAATTCATTGCAACCCCATAACCCGTTATGACGAAATAACGTTGTAAAGTAATAACGACAACATTCGCATGAAAGTCATCGACATCCTCAACGGCCAGCGACGGCCTTTCGCCAGTTTCGAGTTGGTTCCGCCCTTGAAGGGCAGCGATGCGAGTCGCCTCTATCAGAGCCTCGACCCGCTGATGGAGTTCCAGCCTCCCTTCATCAACATCACTTGCCATCGCGACGAGATCGAGTACGTGCCCAACAGCGACGGCACCTACACCCGCATGACCTTGGCCAAGCGCCCCGGCACGGTAGCCATCGTGGCTGCCATCATGCGCCGCTACCCCAAGTTGGAAATCGTGCCGCACGTCATCTGCGGAGGTTCCTCTTGCAGTCGTGTCGAGAGCGAACTCCTCGACCTTCACTTCCTCGGCATCAACAACATCATGGCTTTGCGAGGCGACGCGCTGCCGGGCCAGAAGCACTTCATCCCCGAGCCTGACGGCTTCCAGCACAGCTCGGAACTTGTCGGGATGATTAGCGACTTGAATCATGGCCGCTACCTCGACCCAACGGTGAAGCAGGGCCTCAGCACCGACTTCTGCATCGGCGTGGCAGCTTATCCCGAGAAGCACTTCGAGGCAGCCAACCTGGAAAGCGACATCCAGCATCTCAAGCAGAAGGTGGAGGCAGGAGCCGACTATATCGTCACGCAGATGTTCTTCGACAACGAGTGCTTCTTCCGCTTTATCGAACAATGCAGAAAGGCCGGCATCAGCGTTCCCATCATCCCCGGCCTCAAACCCATCTCGTCGAAGAAGCAGATTGAAATGCTTCCGCGAGCCTTCCACATCGATATCCCGCAGCCGCTCGTTAGCCTGATGAACAAGACAAAGACCGCCGAAGAAGCCTACCAGGCCGGCATCGACTGGGCTGTCCAGCAGAGCCGCGACCTCCTCGAGCACGGCGTCCCGGCCATACATTATTATACTATGGCCAAGCCCGACAACGTCTGCGAGATAGTCCGAGCTGTGTTCTGAAGAAACTTCATATGAAGACCCTCTAACCCCCTTTAGAGAGAATTGAAAACATCACGTGCCTAAATTGATAACATCACGTGCCTAAATTGATAACATCACGTGCCTAAATTGATAACATCACGTG
>CAMJOE010000023.1:0-26699 GCA_946407485.1 uncultured Prevotellaceae bacterium
ATGGGTGAAAGAGCTTAGTCGGGGGAAGATGAAGGCTGAACCGAAGGTCGACGGCTGAAGGCTGAAGGCCGAAGGGAAAGTCAAAGCCTGATAAGAACAAAGGCGGGGGTGACCCCCCCCGTAAAGGAGATAACGTCACCGCGATTTCCGTGTGACAAAAACATTCTTCACTCTTCACTTCGCCGTAGGCGACATTTCTGTGTTTTCAGTGATTTCCGTGTGAAAATAAACTTATAAACAATCAACTAATTCAACTGACTCTAAACTATAAACTCTAAACACTACACTCTTTCCGTGTTTTCCGTGATTTCCGTGTGACATAAAACTTATAAATCATCAACTGATTCAACTGACTCTAAACACTACACTCTTTCTGTGTTTTCCGTGATTTCTGTGTGAGATAAAACAACGGATCAGAATGTAACTTTGATTTTTCACTTTTCACTCTTCACTTCGCGCAGCGACCACTATCTCTAAACTATAAACTCTAAACACTACACTCTTTCCGTGTTTTCCGTGATTTCCGTGTGAGATAAAATTTCGCGCAGCGACCACTGACTCTAAACTATAAACTCTAAACACTACACTCTTTCTGCTTTCTGTGTGAAATAAAATAGCCGTTTTTCTGAGTGAAGAGACAATTCAACCCTGTTCTTTCCCTAACCTATTTCACCTTTTTTATATAAAATATGTCGCATTTATTCAAATGACATAAATATGACATAAAATGACATAAAAATGACATAGATGGTTTCAGCAAAAAAAGATACATTTGCCTCCGAAATAATATAATTAATGTATATATAATCTAAAAAACAATCTTATGAAACGAAAACTATTGTTAATCGTGTGCTTGCTCAACGTCGTTTGGGCTTCGGCGCAGTTCGCCGGCAATGGTTCGGGAACTGAGAGTGATCCGTATCGTATCTTCAATGCAAACCAACTGACTCAGATGAGGAACTTCCTCAATCAGGAGGGTGTCTATTTCAAATTGCAGAACGACATTAACCTCACTGATTGGCTGGCAGACAACTACCCGGGTCAGGGCTGGCAGCCAGTAGGCTCCAGCAGCGAGCCTTTCAAAGGTGTTCTTGATGGCAACAACAAGACCATCTCCGGTTTCAGCATCAACCGCAGTACAGCTGACTATGTAGGTCTCTTTGGCTACATCAGCGGGGCAACCATCAAGAATCTCACCATCGAAGGAAATGTAACAGGCAAAAATTATGTTGGAGCCTTCGTGGGCGGATGTTCTCAGAACGTTTCTAACACCTTGACAGGACTGACACACAACGGTTCTACAACAGGCCAGGAGCGTGTTGGTGGCATAGCAGGTGCCTGTGCCGGTAATCTCTCTAACTTAACAGTTGAAGGTAATGTTACGGGCACCTATGATGTTGGTGGAGCCATTGGTCGTGCCGGAGATGTTGGAAGTATTTCGGGCGTTACTGTAACAGGCAATGTGAATAACAACACTTCAAATGTCTGCACAGGAGGCGTCGCTGGCTATTCTAATCTAAACATCAGCAATGCCACCTATTCGGGCAATGTGACAGGAGGAGGTTGGGTTGGCGGCATTGTTGGATTTTCTCAAGCAAAAACTTTTAGTAATCTAACGGCAACTGGCTCTGTCAAGGGAACCTATGATTTTGTGGGTGGCATTTGCGGAAGATGTGAAAATGGATTAACAATATCTAACGGCACTTCACGTTGCAAGGTTACCGGAAAACCATATACAGGCGGCATTGTTGGAGGTTCAGAGAGTGGTGCTGTGACCCTAACATCGTGTTATGCCGAAGGAGACATCACTGGCACTACGTCCGTTGGTGGCATCTGTGGACAGATTAAGAATCCTGGAAGTTCGAGCATCAGCGGTTGCAACTATTGGGGTAACATTACAGGCACAAGCCAATTGGGTGGAGTAGTTGGAGCTATTATCAATGATTATAATAATTCTTTAGCTAGTTCCGTTAATTTCAATCTAACCACAACAGCCAGCGTAAGGAACTACACAAAAGAGGTAAATTATGCTACATATTATCCAGATTATTCTACCGATTGCTTCTTTGCAGTTGCAAACCCAACATGGACTTATATTAAAGGATATAGTACGCTCTTCTTACCTAATGGTTCAGAAATACTTAATCCTAATTCTATTACCAAATGGGTTATTTCTACAACGTCTGTTCACTATGGCCATTACCCAAATAATACTGGTGGGTATGGGTTAGCTTATTATAGTAAAACAGGTGTTAAAAGTGTATATAATAATCTCTTAATTCAGAATAATATCAGCATTAATATTATTAACTGTTCAGTAATAGGTAAAATAGATGGCACAGATTCTTATATTGGCGGTATATTAGGTAAAAGTTGTGAAGGTAACACTAACTTTTTTCAAACGGATTCAGCGACCGTCTATTATTATGAATCTCAAGCTTCATCGATAACATCTCTAAAGCTTAGAGAATTCCATTTAGATGTTACAACAACGAATATTGAGGAATCCTACTTTTCTGGAAATTTATCAGGGAACAACTACATTGGTGGCATTGCAGGAAGCAAGCACGGCGGCCAAATCAACAAATGCTATGCCTCCGCTTCCATCAATGGCGGTCAGTATGTGGGCGGTATCGCTGGTTCTCTCACCAAAGAAAGCAATGACACCAACGAGAATTCCCTGAATGCCAATGTGTCAATCTGTCCCAGCATCACAGGCACATCGAATGTGGGGTGCATCTATGGCAGCACAGATGGCAACTTCTCTGTTGCCGCATTGGGCACCAACAGCGAGAACCGCTCGATGGCTTCAACACAAGTGGTGATAAACGGCGTCACCCAAACCATTACGGACAATCTGCAGAACGGTACGGCTGTTGGCGTCAGCCAGCTTCGCTATAAATCCAACTATGTGGCTTGGGGCTGGGACTTCAACAATAAATGGACCATACTGGACACCGAGAGTTTCCCCTACAAGAGCTGGCAGACAGCGCCCCCGACCTTCTCGGGCAAACTGACATCCGGCGCAACGACCATCAGCGGCAAGAGCATTGGTGGCGGAACTGTATACCTCACCACAAGCGCGGGCAAGACATACTCTGCCACCTGCTCGGGAACAACTTGGAGCGTGACCGTTGATGCTCTTCATGCCGGCGAAACAGTGACTGCCTATGCAGCCGGCGCAAACAAGGAGAAATCCTATTTCACAACAACTACCGTAGGCTTCCTCGGCAGCGGAACAGAAGAAGACCCCTATCAGATTGCTTCAGCAGAAGACCTGCAGGGCCTATATACGGGCGGTTACTATAAAATCATGAACGACATAGACCTGACAGCATGGATCAACAAATACAGCCCCAGCAAGGGCTGGCTTCCCGTGGGCTACGACGGAGCTGCTGTCTATGTCGATGGCGGTGGCCATAAGATTTCGGGACTTTGGACAAATTCTTATGACAACTATATTGGCCTTTTTTCATACCTTATTGGAGGTTACATTAAGGACCTGACTATAGAAGTGGCTACAAACAAGACGGTACAAGGTTACTACTATACAGGCATTGTTATTGGCCGCATGGATAATGGAACCATTGAGAACGTCACAGTCACAGGCTCTGTAGCGGGTCACGAATATACGGGCGGCATTGTCGGTTATGCCCAAAATACGACACTCAACCAGTTGTCTTTCACTGGAGAACTATCAGGGCCTTATGTGGGTGGCGGCATCGCCGCACAAACCATAGGATCTGGATCTGTCAGCAAATGTACGGTTGAAGCTGACTTTGTCGGTATATACCCATCTTATCAAATAACTGGAGTAACTCCGGCTACTGGTGGACTGATAGGACTTAGCGGGACACCCATCAGCCAGTGTACTGCTAATGTCACCATCTTTGTGCCATCCGGATGGGGACGTCTAACAGGCGGACTTGTGGGCAAGCAATCGAATGCTAACATCCAGCAATGCTCTGTAAGTGGTTCAGTGAATAGTATAGAAGAAGATGACTCAAACTATACAGGTGGACTCGTGGGTCAGATTGTCTCAGGCACTATTTCAGATTGCTATAGTACAGCCGATGTTACAGGCGTGGATTATTCTGCTGGACTCGTGGGTTTGGCAAGACAGGCAACTGTGGAAAGATGTTATTCCACTGGCAATGTTAGCGGCATATATTATGGAGCTGGTATTGCGGCACAATTACAAGGAACTGGCGCACAGGTTAAGAACTGCGTGGCATTGAATAACCAACTGACATTTACAGACCAATCTTCATGGGCAAGCCGCGTTATAGGCGGTTATGACGAAGCTGCAGGCGACCCCGACGGCAGCAACCTGGCTTTGGCAACCATGCAAGTCTCTCTGAATGGCGTTCCAGTCACGAAAGATGATGACCCCGTGGAAGGCTTAGCAAAATCCGAAGCAGAGCTTAAGCAACAAGCCACATATGCAGCCATGGGCTGGGACTTCAGCGATGTATGGACAATGTCTGCTGACGGCTACCCCGTGCTGCAGTGGCAGTTGGAAGCTTCCGAGCCTGACATAACATTGGGCGACCTGTCTGGCGACGGCAAGGTGAGCATTACAGACATCGTGATGATTATCGACGTCATTGCCGGCACTATTACCGATGCCAACAAGGTAGCGGCAGCCGACGTGAATGGCGACGGCAACGTTTCCATCACGGACTGCGTGGCAGCTATCGACTTGATCGCAGCACAAGCATCTACACCAAGTTCGGCGAGAAGAAAGGCAAATGCCATGCTCTCCGACACCGACTTCATCACCGCCGCTATGCAGGAGAATGTTCTGAACATCAGTCTCGCAGGCGAACGCCGCTACACCGCCTTCCAGATGACAGTCAGCGTGCCCGAAGGCATGACGCTTGGCCGAGCCACAATGGACAAGATGCGCGGTGCAGACCATTTGGTTACAGTACGCGACTTGGGTCGTGGACAGTATCTCGTGGCTGGCTTCTCCGCCGACAACGAAGAACTGATGGCAAGTAGCGGGCAGCTGCTCTCTATCATCACAGAAGGCCAGGCAGACGCAGACATCGTCATCAGCGACATCGAGTTTGCCACCACGCAGGCCGAAGCCTACTATCTGGCAGACGTTGCCGTCAGCGGCACACCGACTGGCATCAATGAAATGAAGAATGAAGAATTAATAATGAAGAATGAAATCTATGACCTGCAGGGTCGCCGTGTGACGAAAGCCACTAAGGGTATATATATATATAATGGTAAGAAAACAATCATTAAATAAGACAAAAACATGAATAAGCTTAGAACGATACTGACATGGGGACTGCTACTTGCAGCCACCCATGTCATGGGCTACACCATCACGGTCAACCCCATTGAGATTGAGGCAGGGCAAAGCACGAATCTCATCATCAATCTCAACAATACAGAAACCAACCTGACGGCCTATCAGATGAAGATTTTCCTGCCCACTGGCGTGACAGTGCAGAAGAAAGCCAACGGCAAGTATGCCTATACGTCAAATGCCGACCGTCTTGACCCTGACCTGTTTACTGTCACCGTAAAAGATGCTGCGGACGGTAGCGTGCTTATCGCAGTATTCTCACCAGACAAGGATGTGATAGCAGGCACCAGCGGCGAACTGATTCGCCTGCCCATTGATGTCGCCTCCACGGTCACGACTTCCCTGCAAGGCAGCCTCAAGGAGATTGAGTTCACCGATGTCAACAATCAGGCGTACAACATCTCCGACGTGAACTTCACAATGACAATGCCA
This sequence comes from uncultured Prevotellaceae bacterium, assembly GCA_946407485.1. Classification (GTDB taxonomy): domain Bacteria; phylum Bacteroidota; class Bacteroidia; order Bacteroidales; family Bacteroidaceae; genus Physcousia. The sequence continues at coordinate 5,759 of CAMJOE010000023.1, forward strand.
GGAAGCGGCACGCCCGACCCGGGAGTCGTCACTGGCGATGTGACTGTCAGCGTACCTGATGTTGCCATAACGGCAGGCAGCAGTACTAACTTGATTATCAACATGCAGACAGACCTGACCAACCTGACGGCCTATCAGATGAAACTCTATCTGCCCACTGGCGTGACAGTGCAGAAGAAAGCCAACGGCAAATATGCTTATACATCCAATGCCGACCGTCTTGACCCAGACCTGTTTACTGTCACCGTGAAAGATGCTGCGGACGGTAGCGTGCTCATCGCGGTCTTCTCGCCCGACAAGGATGTGATAGCAGGCACCAGCGGCGAACTGATTCGCCTGCCCATTGATGTCGCCTCCACGGTCACGACTTCCCTGCAAGGCAGCCTCAAGGAGATTGAGTTCACCGATGTCAACAATCAGGCGTACAACATCTCCGACGTGAACTTCACGCTGTCAATAGGTGGAACTGTCAAGGAAGAGCAGACTCTTTCCCTCGCTTCTCTGCCCGAAATGACAGAAGGCGATGCCGCCTACTCGCTGCCTGAGCAGACGGAGGAAGGTCTTGCCCTGACTTGGAGCATCGAGGATGCCACCATCGCCAGCATCAACGGCTACCAGCTGACACCTCTGAAGGCTGGCACTACAACCGTAACAGCCACACAAGCCGGCAATAGCAACTATCTACCCTTCACCAAGACTTTCACCCTGACGGTGAACGAGAGTCAGACACCGCCAAGCATAGAAGTCACAGACATCTCGCAGCTGGACAATGTCATCTATATTGAGCCTACAGAGGCAAGATGTGGTGAAGAGAAAGTTCTATCAATTAAGATGAAGAATAATGTCCCCATCCAGACAATAAAGTTTGACTTGTATTTACCAGAGGGTGTTAGTGTCGTGAGAAAGAACAACAAACTAATTACTCCAAGCATGGAACGAATTGATGAATACGACACATTCAAAATAACTTCACTGTCCAATGGCTCAATACGATTGTTGGCATTAGCTGCAATAGAAAATGAGGATGGAACGATAACTAATATCTCTGCTGGAGACGGCGAAATATGTCAGATTACGATAAAACCATCAGACGATATGGAAGAAGGAGATTACCCCATTGTTTTCAAGGAAACACAATTAGTAGAACGCAACAACACTCTTCATTCGCCTGAGCCAAACATCGTACAAACTAAGCTGACTGTATTTTCATATATTCTTGGCGATGCTAATAGCGATGGAAACGTTGATGCCATCGATTTTAATATGATTGCAAACAAAGTTCTTGGCTACGACCAATCCAATTTTAACATAAGAGCGGCAGACATCAATGGTGATGGTGAAGTGGATGCAATCGATTTTAACATGATTGCAAACAAAATCCTATATGATAGCTTTTCTGGTAAACAGTAAAAATAGAAAGCAATGTAAGATAAAATAAGTTTAACAAAATATTTGTATTTAATTATGAAAAAAACGGTTCTATTATCCTTATTGGCTGTCATAACAGCCTTTACAACGGGGAGAGCTGAAGAGAGTAATTTATCGGAATTATCAGATGCTGTCTATGTGCAGCCGTTGAGTGCTCCAGCTGGTTCACAGCAAACTTTGTCTATTCGAATGAAAAACTCCTTCGCTGTTCAGACGATTAATTTCGATCTTAAGCTTCCCAGTGAATTAACAATTGTGAGAGTTAATAACAAGCTTATTTCTCCAAGCACGGAACGAATTGTAGAATTCGACACTTTCAAGACTTCTACACAGCCTGATGGTTCAACACGTTTACTAGCATTGGCCGCGTATGAAAACGAAGACGGAACAATAACAAACATCCCCGTTGGTGATGGCGAGATAGCTACCGTAAGAGTAAATATTGACTCAGAAGCAATCCCCGGTGATTATCCTATTATAGTAAAGAATATTCAACTGGTTTCCAGAGAGAATGAAGCGAAGAACATCGAGGAAGTCACCACCATGCTTACCATCACAGAGGCTGGCGATGGCCGCATCCTGCTCGATGAGAACTCAACGACAGCTCCTGAGTCTGCAACAAATGTGGATGTCCGCGTGAAGCGCACCATTAAGGCCAACGAGTGGAGTACCATCGTATTGCCTTTCGCCATGACAGAGGAACAGGTCAAGGAAGTCTTTGGCGTTGATGTTCAGCTGGCAGACTTCACGGGCTATGATGTGATAGAGGAAAGCGAGAATATCATTGGGATCACCGTCAACTTTGATGAAGTGACGGCCATCGAAGCCAACCATCCTTACATTATCAAGGTAGGCACAGCCGTGACGGAGTTCACCGTCGATGGCGTGAATATAGAGCCAGAAGATGCTCCCTGCGTAGCTTTCGGCAGTGAATATGGGAGGCCAAGGAAATACCATCCTATGGATTTCGTTGGCACATACACTGCAGACTTCGACTTCTTCAATGATGCCCAAAGCGGATATGCCATCTTCCTCAGCGGCGGCAAGTTCTGGTATGCCACCGCAAGCACCCGTCACATGAAAGCCTTCCGCGCATACTTCGACTTCGACGACATCCTGACAAGTGTTGAGGAAGCCTCGGGCGCGATAGAGTTCAAGTTCAATCTTGACGATGCAACTGGCATAAAGGCCATCTCTGACTCTCTATTAAAGGGCGAGGATACTTACAACCTTGCGGGACAGCGTGTAGGCGAAAGCTACAAGGGAATCGTCGTCAAAAAGGGAATGAAAGTTCTAAAGTGATTACACACATTAAAGATAAAGAGATATGAAAAGAAAATATATCGCACCCACCCAAATCGCATGCAATCTTGTTTGTGAAAAAGTCATAAGTACCAGCGAAAGAATCAAATCTTCCGGAAGTGTGGATGATATCCTTTATGGCGGTATAGACGAAGAAGGCACTATTGAACCCTCTGTCAAGGTTCTCAGCAACATCTGGGACGACGAATGGTAAGTGAGTGAATAACACCTCATATAAACGACAACAGGGGATGTGCCGATGGGCATGTCCCCTGTTGTCTTAAGGAAAATGCAATAAACCTACGGAAATGCTCAACTTGTGAGAGCATGAAGGTGAAAGGATATATCGCATTTATTCAAATGACATAAAATGACATAGAAATGATATTGGCGGTTTAAGTAAAAAATGATATATTTTCACGCCAAAGTCTGGACTATAGAAAGCAGTTAGGAGGGTAATTAATGTATCGAATATAGTGATTGCAAACATTCTATTTGAATAAAATTTAATGTTTCTAAATATTTTATTTGATATTATTTGGATGTTTGAAAACATTATACTACCTTTGCAATCGCATAACGATACAAGCTAATAAGTATGGAAGAACAAATAAGCTATCTGATAAAGATTTTCCAGCGTAGGTTGGCGACCACACCAATGCATTTTTTCCGTTACCTATATAAGCAGATAGATTGGAATGACACTTTAATTGGCATTAAGGGGCCGAAGGGATGTGGGAAATCGACTCTATTGTTGCAACACATTAAGGAGTCATTTAGGGGTAAAGAGTTAGAGAAGGTTCTCTATGTATCACTTGACAATCTGTGGTTCAGCACTCACGATATCATTGACGTAGTGGACTACCACTATACCCACGGCGGAACCCATCTCTTTATTGACGAGATACATTATTACAAACATTGGCAAACGTTGCTTAAAAATATCAACGATGACTATCCTGGACTTAAAATAGTCTATACAGGGTCATCAATGCTTCAGTTAGAGAGCAGCGAAGGAGACCTCTCGCGTCGTCTGACCATGTATGAAATGCGAGGACTTTCGCTACGAGAATTCTTGGAATACGAAGGTATATTACAAATGCCATCTGTTACCTTGGAACAATTGCTTGCAGACCATGTTGGCATAGCTATGGAGTTGTGTGGCAAGACAAAGATACTGGAGGCTTTCAAAAAATATCTGGAAGTGGGATATTATCCTTTCTATAAGGCAGTGCATCATGGCTACTACCAAAGGCTACAAAATGTGGTAAACCAAGTGATTGAGGTTGACTATCCTAATGTTGAGGATATTACGATGTCAACGATTCGCAAAACAAAAAAAATGCTGATGATTCTTGCAGAGCGAGTGCCTCAACTGCCCAAGATGAATGAGCTATACAAAGAATTGGAAACCGATCGCAATCAGGGGCTGAAGATGCTTTACGCCCTACAACGTGGAGGTCTGCTTCTATTATTAAGTGACAATGCAAAGAGTCCAGATAACCTGTCGCGTCCAGACAAAATATACATCAATAACCCAACAATGATGTTTGCGCTTACGCCAAAAGTTGACGCGGGAACTCTCCGCGAGACATTCTTCTGTAACCAGTTATCACAAGGGCATGAAGTGCGCTATCCAAAGGCAGGTGATTTCCTCGTTGACAGGAAACATTTGTTTGAAGTCGGAGGGAAAGGAAAGAATTTCGGCCAAATAAAAGATATATCCGATAGTTATCTGGCCGTTGATAACACAGAGGTTGGCCACAAAAACCGCATCCCATTATGGATGTTTGGATTATTGTATTGAGTTTTGTTTTACTCCCCCGTTTTTAGCCTTTCCAATCATGTCGGAGAGGCTTTTTTGTATCCTTCGCAGTCGTTTAGTATGCATCCAAGGTTTCCTGTTGCACCATACGTCCAATATCGACTACTTTTACAGGTATAACGGTCCTCTACACATGCGATTTCGCAGATTATTCTGATAGAGGCCTTGCGTAGATGAGGACACAGAGGGCGAACTCATCATTCCCGACAGCATAACAGCCCCACTTCATCTTGTCTTTCCTATGTTTATTAATGACCTTTCGGAAGCATAGCCCCTGTCTTACTTCGTAGCTTTACTCCAGAGGCTTACATCCGATATGTTATTCGCGTGTCTTAAGTTAATAATGTGTTTTCGGGAACATAAGTAGTACTTTTTTGCCGTTTTTACTTGTTTTTCTCACTTTTTATAGGCAAAAAAAACAAAAATCGCATTCTCCTACTGCGTTTTTCATTTCTTTTCTGTATCTTTGCGGCAAATTGTGGCCAATTTGTGCATATGTGTAGAGACGTATAATGTCAGTGAATTATAAAACGTAGATGAAAATGAAGCATATTTTGAAGTCAATAATTGCCTGCTTTCTGATGCAGGTTTTGATGCTCCTTGGAAATGCAGGAACTGCGTCGGCACAGGCGCTTTACACCAATCCGGACACTATTCAGAAGTACCTAAAGGACCGCATCACCGAGGTTAAGGAGCAACTGAAAGCGACGAGAACTCAGCTGAAGGAGGAGGAGAAAACCCTCCGGACGCTCAATCGCGACCTCGAAAAATCGCGTACACAGGCCCAGCGCGACAAGGTGAAACTCAAGGAAGCCAAGCGCAATGGCAAGTACTACGAAGTGAAGCCCTACATCCCCGAAGAGCTAAAGGGCGACGTGGAAGCTAAGATTAAAGCAGCCAAGGAAGCTAAAGCAGCTAAACAGCGGGAAATCAAACAAAAAGAAGATGAGAAGAAAGCAGAAGCTAAGGCTGCAAAGGAAGCTGAAAAGAACGCCAAGAGGGAGGAGAAGGAGCAGCTGAAGGCATCGAAGAAGAAGCAATCTTCGCGTGCTAAGGAAAAGAAAGCTGAACAGAAAGCTCAGGAAGAAGCTGCCAAAAATGCCGAGAAAGCTGAGCCTGCAGAATCCGAAAAGACCGACGACGCAAAAGATGCGAAGGCTGATGCTAAGAAAGATGCCCAGGCCAAAGGCAAGGAACAAGACCCGAAGGCCGCAGATGGAAAGGACAAAGGGCAACAGACAACGGACAACGGACAAAAGACAGGAAAGACTGAAAAAACAGATAATGCAGACAAACCCAAGTCGTCTGGAAGCACCTCTGAAAAGTCTTCTCCCGTACAAGAGAAACCTTCAGGAGCTAAAGGAAAGACGACGGAGGACAAACCGACTGCTCCAGTCGTCGCAGGAAAAGACAAGCAAGGCTCGCAGACAAGTGGAAAGGAAAAGGCTCCGACCGACAAGAACTCTGCCGGCAAGGGCAAGGCCGATACACCTGCTCCAAAGGGCAAGGCCGATATGCCTGCTCCGAAAGGCAAGATAAACGCAAACTCCAAGTTGTCCGACAGAGACCTCGACAGGGAAGCTGAAGAGAAAGAGAAAGCTGCCGAGAAAGCTGCTGCGAAAGCCGAAAAGGAAAAGGAGAAAGCCGTAAAGGCTGCCGTGAAGGAGGCCGAGAAGGCTGCAAAGGATGCTGAACAGCGCGCCAAAGAATCGGAAGCAAAAGCTAAAGAGAAGACATCCGAAAACGGACAACAGACAGCAGAAGAAGGACAAGAGACTTCAGAATCCGAAGAAGGCGAGGTAGAAGAGGAAGAAGCAAAGCCCAAGCGCAAGTACTCCGTCCGCACCCAGCGCCAAAAGGCTTCGAAGAAGGATAAAGACAAAGACAAGGATAAAGATGAGGATGAAGAAGGGGAAGTGAAGAGTGAAGAGTGAAGAGTGAAGAGTGAAGAATTTGCTACCGCCCTCCATCCAAACCAAGAAAGCCTCTCCAGGAGAGATGGGGATAAAATTACTAAATAGTTAAATCGTAAATAAATCGTAAATCGTAAATCGTCAAATCGTAAATTACTTGAATTGTTAAATTGTAAATTACTTAAATTGTCAAATCGTAAATTACTTAAATTGTCTAATCGTAAATATCTTCTATGTTTATTCCCAAGCTTGCACAGACGGTTGCTTCGGCAGCCGACATACCTGCGGCACTGTTTGCAGCAGGCATTAACTATACGCCCATCACTCATGTTAATTGGCCTGAAAGCTATCCCTATAAGCCCAAGGTTGAGTTCGCAGCAGCTCATGACGGCGATGCCTTGCTGCTGCATTATCGCGTAGAGGAGCAAAGCGTCAGGGCTGTGGCTCGTCAGGACCATCAGCACATTTGGGAGGACGCTTGCGTGGAGTTCTTCATCATGCCGGCAGCAGACGGCCTCTATTATAATATAGAATGCAACTGCACGGGCAAGCTCATCGTAGCCGTCGGCAAGGACCGCAACGGACGCGTGCCTGCTCCGTTGCAAGTGATGCAAGGCGTTGACCGCTGGGCTTCGCTGGGCACCGAGCCGTTCGATGTCCGCGAGGAGCCTACGAAATGGGAAGTCGCTCTCCGCATTCCCATCACTACTTTCTTCAAGCACAAGCTCGAGAGCTTCGACGGCCTTAAGGCAAAGGGCAACGTCTATAAGTGTGGCGACAATCTGCCCGTGCCTCACTTCATCAGTTGGAACCCCATCAAGACTGAGAGCCCCGACTTCCATCGCTCTGAGTTCTTCGGTGAAATGACATTTGAATGAGTTTAAGGGAACGCGTCCTTGCCACCATGAAGTCTCGTGACACAGAGGGCAACTTCGAACTCTATGTCACTCGCACGCCTGGCTATTTGTGGGCGCTGTTCTTCCGTCGCCTGCATGTTCATCCCATCGCGGTGACGTTGCTGAGCATCGTCATCGGCTGTGCTTCGGCCATCTTCTTTGCCTACGATGACCTTCGCTACAACCTCATCGGTATGTTCATGCTCATCTGGGCAAATTGGTACGACTGCGCCGACGGGCAGCTGGCTCGCATGACGGGGCAGAAGACGCTTGTCGGCCGAGTGCTCGATGGCTTTGGAGGCGAACTGTGGTTCATCTGCATCTACATCGGCATAGCCGTAAGGCTCTATCCCGTCTGGGGCTTTTGGATTGTTCTCGTCATCCTTTGGGCAGGCTTCTTTTGCCACTCGCGCCAATGCGGCATTGCCGACTACTATCGCAACGTCCACCTTTGGGCAACGCTCGGCAAAGAAGGAAGTGAACTCGACACAAGCATCGAATTGCAGCGACGGATGGAGCGCCTCGGATGGAACAGGCGGGAGTGGTTTGAGAAGTTTTACCTTTTCTTTTATATACGCTACATGCGCACGCAGGAACGGCAGACGCCTGAGTTCCAGTTGCTGCGTCCTTTGATAGAGAAGTTGCCCATCGACGACCCTATGCGTCAGCAGTTTCGTGGGGAAAGCCTGCCGCTGATGCCGCTTTGCAACATCCTGACCTTCGACACACGCGTCGCTGTCCTCTTTCTCTCCATGTTCATCGAACATCCTTGGGTCTATTTCGTCTTTGAGATGACGGTGCTCGAGGCCTTACGCCTCTATACCATCCATCGGCACGAGTCGTTCAGCCATAAGTTACACCAAAAACTTTGTGCGATATGAAGCAGAGTCACAACATAGCCCTTATCCTGGCAGGCGGTACCGGCGAGCGAATGCATGCCGTCGTGCCCAAGCAGTTTATGGAGATTGACGGCGAATCTGTCATCTTACATACGATGAAGGCTTTCCAGCAGCACCCGCTTATCCACGAGATTTACCTCGTCACGACACCCGAATGGGAAGGCTTTGCACGCAAGGAGGCTGAGCGTGGCGGCATTGACAAATTGTGCGGCATCGTTCGTGCCGGCGAGAGCAGCTTCGCCTCGGCCCGCAATGGCATAGAGCACTTGGCCGAGACCATAACGGATGATGATGCCATTGTCCTTGTCCACGATGCCGTCCGTCCCCTCATCACGCAGGACATCATCAGCCGCAACATCGCGGTTTGCCTGACGCGTGGCAACGCCATCACCGCCTTGCCGAGCTACGAGGCATACCTCGTGACAAAGAATGGCAGCACCTCCGACCGTTTCCTGCCTCGCGAGGGCTTGATGCGAGCACAAACGCCACATACCTTCCCCCTCGCCACGCTTCACCAGATGATACAGCTTGCCAGGGAGCACAGCATAAACGAGTCGCAAAGCATCTTCACGCTGGCCGGCGAACTTGGCATCACGCCGCTCCACATCGCCCAAGGCGACTTGCGCAACTTCAAGATAACCGAGCAGTCGGACATCCTCATCTATCGCGCGCTGAAGACGATGGAAGAATAATGTAATTTACAATTTGACAATTTACGATTTACGATTTATTTACGATTTAGTAATTTAACCATTTACGGTACGGCAAATCAACAATCTGTTTCAATTTGACAATAAAGCCATTTACAGAAAGGTAAATGATTCAATGTTCAATAATAAATGATATTTTATTTCTCAGGAACCGGCAACAGCCTCTACGTGGCTCGACATCTTGCGGATGAGCTTGGCGAGAAGTTATGTCCCATGACGTTAGGTATCCCTTCGCCAGAGAATTTGAAGGGGGCAGCTGTGGGGCTTGTCTTTCCCGTTTATGCCTGGGGCATACCGAATGTGGTGGCGCGCTTTGTTCAAAAAATCTCCACTATAAGAGAAGATTTAGAGGGGGCGTTCCTCTATGCCGTCATGACTTGTGGCGATGACATGGGTTATGCCGACGAGGTCTTGGAAAAGGCGCTTGGCAGGAAGCTTGATGCGGCGTTCTCCGTACTGATGCCCGATGTTTATGTCTGTCTGCCGGGCTTCGATGTGGACAGCAAGGAGGAGTGCAAGGAGAAGTTCGCTAAGGAGAAAGAGACGGTGCCGGAGATAGCGGCCTGCGTCAAGGAGCGCAAGCAAGTACGCCGCCTGAAACGCGGTCCCTTCCCCCGGACAAAGACGTACATCATTCGTCCTTTGTTCAATCGCTATCTCGTGACAGACAAATACTTTCGCGTGGATGCTTCAAGATGTATTTCATGCGGCAGATGCAGCAAGATGTGTCCCGTGGGCAACATCATAGTTGATGAGATTCCTAAATGGCAGTCGCATTGTACGGGTTGCCTGGCCTGCTATCATGCATGCCCCCATCATGCCATCAACTTCGGCAAAATGACACAAAAGAAAGGTCAGTACAATCTGATGAAACAACTCTATGAATAAGTATCTCAAAGCCATTCTTTCTATTCTGGTACTTGTGTTGCTCTTTGTGGCGCAGAAGTACAGCCCCCTTTTGTCATCCTCGAATGAGGAAGAAAAAGTAACATCCTCCGTTGAAGAGGAAAGAGTACCCGAGAATCAGAGTTCAAAAGCCAATGACAGCCCCAACGGCATAATTCTCCCCATAATGGGAGAGCAAGATGGAGTCCTCATCGAGCACGAAGGTTTCACCCTTCTTTTCGACACCAAGACCATGTGTCCGCGCTGGGTGGCATGGGAACTGACGGCCGAGGAGACCAGGGGCAAGGTGTCGCGTTCAGGCGTTGATTTCAAGCCAGACGACCAGGTGCCGGAGCAGTATCAGGTCGCTTCATGGGACTATAATGGCGGCCATTACGGGCGAGGCCACATGTGCCCGGCAGGCGATATGAAGTGGAGCCAACAGGCCATGCAGGACTGCCACTATATGACCAACATCTGCCCGCAGACGGCCGAGCTGAACAAGACTTGGTGGGAGCACCTGGAACGTGCCTGCCGCAGCTGGGCAAGACAGGATGGTAGTGTACAGATTGTCTGTGGTCCCGTCTTCTCCGACAATCCGAAGCGCTTCGGCAAGAAGCACAGAATGGCTGTGCCCAAGGGCTTCTACAAAGTCGTTCTCTCGCTGAAAGAGGGTAAGGAGAAAGCGATTGGCTTCTACTACACCAACGACGATGCCCCTCAGCCCATGGAGGATGCCGTGCGGAGCGTCGACGACATAGAGCAGCTCACAGGCATCGACTTCTTCTCCTCATTGCCCGACGAGCAGGAAGACCGCCTCGAAGCCATGACCGACCTCCGCTCTTGGGATAAGTAATAATAATTATTGCCGCCCGCTAAAAGTAACTTCCCCTACTTCCTATATGCTTATCCATCGGCATTTCGGGAGAAAGTAACTAATTGAGGGCTTACTAAAGTTTCCTTTCTGATTTCTGTGGTTTCCGTATGACATAAATCCAGGCAAAGCGAAAGCGGCCCCCGACCGAAAGGTCATGACAGGCCGCTTTCACAAGCACCAAAACAATTGAAAGATCTGTTTCTCAAGGTGCACTTACTGCTCTCTTCTGCCCCTACTTGACAACGATCTTCTTGCCGTTATTGATGTAGAGACCGGGACGAGAAATCTTCTGCAGCTTGCGGCCGGAGAGGTCATAGAGGGATTCGCCGCTTGGCGCGCTGGGCGCTGCGATGCCGGTAATGATTTCCTCTGCACCCGCGATGGCGGCCTTAATCTGCTCGAGGCTCATGCCTTCAGGACCGAACAAGATGGTGTCCTCCACGCGTCCTGGTATGGTCAGGACGAGCTTGGCGACAAGATAATCCGACATCCTGACAGCCTCGAATGTCGCCTCGCAGGTCAGTGTCATGCCTACTTCTCCTGCACTGATGGTAATGGAAGTTGGCTCGGGAAGGAGGTACAGGGAAGCACCTTCCTCCGTGACGTACAGTAAATCGATGCCGGCGATGGTGAAGGGCTGAACTTCGACGCCGAGCACGGGCATCACGATGCTGCCATAGGTGACATCGAATTGTCCGTCTGCGAGCGCAGAAGGAGCGAGCGTCAGCGTCTCAGGGGTTGCATCCACGTCGGTGGTCTGCTCCGTCATGAGGTTAACAGCCTGCTGATAAATGAAGCCGGCGAAGGTGTGGACGGGAGAAGCGGTGAGGTATCCGGGATTGCTTGGGCCGCCGTCGATGCGGGCATATTCGGCATCGAGATAGTTCGCGTCGTAGGTCGTGCCTGCGCCGCCCACGAGTGCACTACAGCCGGAGAACATGAATTTCGAGGTAACCACGTTTGCCGTGCTCCAGCCGTCGCCCACATAAATCGTCTGAATACCTGTGCATCTGCTGAACATATAATTCATATTCGTCACATTGGTGGTGTTGAAGTTGCTCAGGTCGAGACTTGACAACGCCGTGCAGCCATTGAACATGAACATCATGCGGACGACATTTTCCGTGTCGAAGCTGCTCAGGTCGAGGCTCGTCAGGCCGCTGCAGCTCGAGAACATGTAGGACATGCTGACGACGCTGGCCGTGTTGAAACTACTCAGGTCGAGGCTCGTCAGACCGCTACAGAAAGAGAACATGCTGGACATATTGGTCACGCCCGAGGTGTTGAAACTGCTTAGGTCGAGGCTCGTCAGTCCATTCATGCCGGCGAACATGTTTCGCATATCCGTCACGTTGGACGTGTTGAAGCCGCTCAGGTCGAGGCTCGTCAGGGCGCTACAGCTGGAGAACATCTTTTGCATGCTGACGACATTAGCCGTATTGAAGCCGCTCAGGTCGAGGCTCGTCAGGGCGCTACAGCCCGAGAACATGCTGGTCATGTCGGTCACCTCGCTGGTGTTCAGATTCTCGATTCCCTCGATGTCGGTGAGGTTCTCCATGCCCTCGAACCAAGCGTAGGTGGTTGTGGGGCGGGCTTGGGAGAAGGAATCGGAGAAGACAACGGCGGTCACTTCCTTTTTCGCCAAATCCGTGTTCCAAAGAGGTTCGGTGGCGCCATCGTTCAGAGGATAGGCGGCATCGCCCAGCACCTTGCGAAGGTTGTCGTAGCGGAAAGTCAGAGTCACGCCAAAGCTGATATCATTATCGGTATAAACGACATAGGGCTCCTGATTGTAGTTCGGATTGGCTATCATCACCCATTTGTCAGCGACAATGGCGTTGCCGTTCACGATGCCGACATCCTGGACAAACGTGGCGCCAGCCGGCTGCAGGAGTTCGATGCCGTCGCTTAGGCTCAATTCGCGGAAGTTCGCCAGAGAGCCCTCTGCCCTACCCTTCGCCAGCAGCATGGTCTCTGCGCCGGACATCGTGAGCGAAGCCAGCGGTGCATCAGCACTTGCCTTCCATCCCTGGAAGCCGATGGCCTCGCTGCTTTCCGCAGTTATCCTCACGCCATCCGTCAGCAATAAATCGAGATGCGAGCGCAAGCCCACGCCACTTGATTTAATGTCGAGCGAGCCGCCGCCAAGGATGGTCACTCCGCCTTCGCCCGAGCCTTGCTGCAGACGCACGCCTATGCCGCTGTCGGCCGTAATGAAGTTCTCGCCCTTCAGCTCTATCTTCAGGTCGGGGAATTTCGTCTGTATGCCGTAGCCTAATGGAGCGTGGATGTTTGCGCCTTCGAGCGTAAGCGTGCGGGCCAACAGGTCGAAATGCACGGTGCCGTCGCCCAGCACGTCGTCGGAGTTGTCCGAAGTCACCTGCGTGCCTGCTATCCAAATGTCGTAGGCGATGACCTCGGCCAGCTCGAAGATGTCGGAGAACTGCTCCCAGCAGAGTGCCCACCGGTACACCTCGTAGCTGCCATGCGGCACGTAGAGGCTTGCGCCTTGGTACTGGCTTTCGGTGAACGTATCGTACGAAATGGCGGGTGCGTCGATTGCCAGGCAGGTGATGTTGCCCAGGTTGAGCGCCGAGCAGCCCTGGAAGGTCTTCGAACCGATTGACTCAAGGCCGCTGCCCAGCACCACATTCTTCAGCGCCGTGCAGTTCTCGAAGACGTTTACGCCAATGGTGGTCACGGAGTTGGGGATGGTGATGTCGGTCAGTGAAGTGCAACCCTTGAAGGACGTGTTGCGGATGGCGGTCACGGTCTCGGGAATAGTGACGCTCGTCAGGTTGGGACAGCCGAAGAAGGCCAGGACGCCAATTTCGTTGACCGTATAGGTCGCGTCGCCGTAGGTCACCGTCGAGGGGATTGTCACGTCGCCGCTATAGGTGTCGTAGTTGTCGTCCCTGTAGGATACGCTGACCGTTCCCTCGCCCGTTATCTTATAGTAGATGCCATTGCTCACGAAGCTATAGGGCAACTCCTGGATGTTGGCGAAGTTCTTCCAGACGCTTGCCGACTGATAGGCCTCCTTGCAGCCAGCCAGGACATAGAGCGTCACGCCCTGGAGGGTGTTCGAGTCGAACGCTGAGGGCGAAATGCTGGGAGGCGTCGTGGCCAAGCAGGTGATGGACGAATTGCTCGCATCGAGGAAGGCATCGACGAAGGCTTCGTTCTCGATGCGGTCCACGGAGGCGGGGATTGTGAGGCTCGTCAGGTACGGACAACGATAGAAGGCGCGCTCGCCGATGCCGGCCACCGTGTACCAATACTCGTCGCTGTTGTTGTAAACCGACTCGGGAATGACCACCGTGCCGCTATATGTGCCGTAAGTTGCGTCTTTGTAGGTCACGTACGCAGTGCCGAAGCCTGCATCCTTAAAGTAGATGCCGTTTGCTGCGAAGTCGCAGAGCGGCTTGGCGGTGAAATAGCCCGGATGGCCCGCGCCGTCGTCGATATGAGCGTATGCCTCGCTGGTTTGACTGGCATCGAAGGATGTCCCTGCTCCGCCGACGAGGCTCGTGCAACCGACGAACATGTCAGGTGCCGGCTCAATAGTGGTGGTGACCCATCCGTCGCCGACATATATCGTACGCAACATGCTGCACGAGCCGAACATAGCTCCCGTGTACCTCAAGTTACTGGTGTTGAACGTGCTCAGGTCGAGCTTGGTGAGCGAGGAGCATTCCATAAACATGGCATACATGCCGGTAGCGGCCTCCGTGTTGAAATAGCTGAGGTCCAAATCGGTGAGGCTGCTGCATCCCCTGAACATTTCGCTGAATACCGTCACGTTCTGCGTATCGAAACCCCTCATGTTCAGTTTCGTCAGGTTGGTGCATAAAGAGAACATCGAAGTCATTTCGGTCACGCTGGAAGTGTTGAAACCGCTCAGGTCGAGGCTCGACAGGTTCTGGCAGTTATAGAACATCTCGGTCATATCGGTAACGTTCGACGTATCGAAGTTGCTCAAATCGAGGCTCGTCAGGTTCTCGCAGTTATAGAACAACTCGCTCATATTCGTCACGTTCGACGTGTTGAGTCCGCTTACATCAAGGTTCGTCAGGCTGCTGCAGCTATAAAACATGGATTCCATATCTGTCACGCTGGACGTATTGAATCCGCTCAAATCGATGTCCGTCAACGCTGTGCAACCGGAGAACATGGAGTGCATGCTGACCACCTTTTCCGTATTGAACCCGGACAGGTCGGAGAGCATGTCGGTCAGCGACTTGCAGTTTGCAAACATACCAGCCATGTCCGTCACCTCGCTGGTATTCAGATTCGAAAGGCCCAATATCCAATCCAGGTTTCCCATGTTCATAAACCAGCAATGAGTGGAGGTGGGGCGGGCATTGGCAAACGACTCGTCGAAGATAACCATATCGATTTGCGATGCATGCATCAGCCATTTGGGGGAATCGCTGCCCGCATTCAGCTCGAACACCTCACCCTCGCGCGAACGCCACTGGTCGTCGTAGTAGAAATACAGAGAGCTGCCACCCGTAAGCACCGCGTACGGTTGCGCCAACTTGGCGTATCTGCACACGGGACGGATGCTGCAGCCCAGCCAGCGATTCGTTGAGGACACGAGGAGTCCGTCTTCGCGTACAGACATCACCATGGCCAAGTCCCAGGAATTGTCCGCGTGGACAATGGTTGTCCAGTAGTCTCCGCGCTGGCCGGGATTTGCCGAGCTGTCATAGGACTTTCCACTCATCACCCCGGCAGCAGGCAGGAAAATGCTTTTGCCGTTGATGCTGCTGGTGACCATCCGTCCGCTGACGCCGTTCTGCGTCGTCCAGACTGACGTAGTGTAGTTCTCATCGAGAAGTTCTGCTATCTGCTCATCATCCGGAAGCGCCCACTTGCCCTTCAGATGGAAAGCATAGTCCTTAGGCAAAAGCACCGTCTTGCCATCGGCAGCGCAGTATTCCGTGTAGCTGTGTGTATCGGTGTCGTAATAGCTGTAATTAGTCCGCTGGAAATCGGCCCTCGGGGTATGCTCGCCCCAAGCATAGTAATAGCCACTCTCCTCGGGACTGCTTGCTCCCAGGTTGCAGGTAGCCCATAACGTACCGGAGGGCAAACCGAGGTCGACAAACTCGATGCCATTGTCTTCCCATGCCCGTGCGCCCGATGCAATTGCCATCAAAGCGAACAATAATAAGGTTATCTTTTTCATAGCTCTGGAATTTATGTTTTGTTAGATTCAGTATGTCATCGGAGGATGCGCGGAGGCACACTTTATATCATTTCTGAGAGCAAAGATACGACTTTTCCCCATTCACTCCAAACATTCAAGTGATTTTTTTAGGTAATGATATAGTAGTTAGCACGATTTTCGGATGGGTGAAAGAGCTTAGTCGGGGGAAGATGAAGGCTGAAAGCCTGATAAGAACACAGGCGGGGGTGAAACCCCCGTTAAGAAGACATCGCAACAACTAAGTGCTGAAAGCACGACAGAACATCAGAAATCTCTCCACCCTTTCAGGGTTCCGTTAACCGCTCGCACCTGTTACGGGGGTTCCACCCCCGCCTGTAGTCTTTCCAGCCTTCCAGGCTTCCATCGTGCCAACTGCTATATCATTGCCTTTTTATATTCCCAAGAAACAGAAGGCAGAGGAAAGAAACACAAAAACCCTTCACGTGGGAACGGCTAACGCTACACGTGGGAATGGCAAACGCTACACGTGGGAACGGCAAACGCTACACGTGGGAATGGCAGACGCTACACGTGGGAATGGCAGACGCTTGGTTCAGATGCTGATGACAAGTCCTTCGTTAGCGAGGACGGTATGGGGGAAAACGCTCTGTGCCTCCCTGAGGAGAGCGTTTTCGTCTTTGATGGAAGCGCTGAAATGACCGATGCAGAGCTGCCCCACCCTTGCGTCTCGAGCCAAAGTGGCTGCCTGAAGGGCGGTGGTGTGCATGGTCTGCTCGGCTCTCAGAGCACGTTCATGGAAATAAGTGGCTTCGTGGTAAAGCAGGTCGACGCCCTCGATGATGTCCTTCAGCCCGGGCAAATAGACGGTATCGCTACAATAGGCGAAGGAGCGGGAAGGCGTGGCCGGTGTGGTCAGGCGTTCGTGAGGGATGACGGTTCCGTCCTCCGTCGTCCACGAAGCACCAGCCTTGATGTTGTTTATCTGGCTGACGGGTATGCCATAGGCATCAATCATCTCCCTGCGGATATGCGGCAGGTTTGGTTTCTCGCGGAAGAGAAAGCCGCTGGTGGGAAGTCGGTGCTGCAGGGGGATGCTATGGACCGTGATGCTGCGGTCTTCGTAGATAAGCGCATGCCTTTGCACATCAACGGGATGAAAGAGGACTTTGTACTGAATGTCGCTGTAGTAAGTGCGCTGCAGGAAATCGAGGAGCTCGCCCACTTGCTGCGGCCCGTGGATGTGGAGCTCGGCAGTACGGCCCAGGAGGTCCATCGTACCTATCAGTCCGGGCAACCCGAAGACGTGGTCGCCATGATTGTGACTGATGAAGATGTGGCCGACGTTCATCATCGAAAGCCCCATCTTCTGCATCTGCGCCTGAACGCCCTCGCCACAATCTATCATGAAGTATTTGCCCCTCACGTTCAGTATCTGCGAGGTGGGCTGATGGCGAGTGGTCGGCTTGGCTGAGCCACAACCCAGTATGTTTAATTCAAAATCCATGATTCACGCTTCATAATTCATAATTAAATCAAAAATCCACAATCCATAATCCCAAGGCTTCTGCCCCGGAACTATGAATTGTGAATTTATAAATTATGAACTATCAAGAATTATTCCTCAGCCTTAGCTTCAGCCTCTGCTGCGGGCTTTTCAGCTACAGGTTCTGCTACGGGCTCAGCCTTGGGAGCCTCAACTGCGGGCTCTGCCTTGGGCTCAGCCTTCTTTGCCTGAGGCTTTTCCTCGGCCTTCATCTTAGCCTTCAGCTCTGCCAGAGCGTCGAGGTCGCCCAGTGTGGTGCTGGCAGCCTGGTTCTGAACCAATGGAGCCTCTTCCTTCTGAGCGGGCTTGCGTGTAGCCTTCTTGGCCTCGCGAGCCTCACGAGCTTCTGCGCGCTGCACGTCTTCGAAGATGCGGCTGTGAGAGAGGATAATGCGCTTGCTGTCCTTGTTGAACTCAATCACCTTGAACTGCAGCTTCTCGCCCTTCTGAGCCTGAGTGCCGTCTTCCTTAACGAGGTGCTTGGGAGTGGCAAAGCCTTCCACGCCATACTCGAGCTGAATGACTGCGCCCTTGTCGAGCATCTCGACGATAGTGCCTTCGTGAATGCTGTCCTGAGTGAAGACGGTCTCGAATACATCCCAAGGATTCTCCTCAAGCTGCTTGTGACCGAGAGAGAGACGGCGGTTTGCCTTGTCAATCTCGAGGACGCAAACCTCGATTTCAGCACCAATCTGCGTGAACTCGCTGGGGTGCTTGATCTTCTTCGTCCAGCTGAGGTCGCTGATATGAATGAGACCGTCCACGCCCTCTTCAATCTCAACGAAAATGCCGAAGTTGGTGAAGTTGCGAACCTTAGCGGTGTGCTTGCTGCCCACGGGATACTTCTCTTCGATGTTCTCCCAGGGATCGTCCTTAAGCTGCTTGATGCCGAGCGACATCTTGCGCTCCTCGCGGTCGAGAGTGAGGATGACTGCCTCTACTTCGTCGCCCACCTTCATGAAGTCCTGAGCGCTGCGGAGGTGCTGGCTCCAAGACATCTCGCTGACGTGAATAAGACCTTCCACACCGGGGGCAATTTCGATGAATGCACCGTAGTCGGCCATCACGACAACCTTGCCCTTCACGTGGTCGCCCACCTTGAGGTTGGGATCAAGAGCATCCCAAGGATGAGGAGTGAGCTGCTTCAGACCGAGAGCAATGCGCTTCTTCTCGTCGTCGAAGTCGAGGATAACAACATTGATCTTCTGGTCGAGCTCGACAATCTCCTTCGGATCGCTTACGCGGCCCCAGCTGAGGTCTGTGATGTGGATGAGACCGTCCACGCCACCAAGGTCGATGAAGACACCGTAGTTGGTGATGTTCTTGACGATACCTTCCAGCACCTGACCCTTCTCGAGCTTGCTGATGATTTCCTTCTTCTGAGCCTCGAGCTCTGCCTCGATGAGAGCCTTGTGGCTGACAACGACGTTGCGGTAGTCCTGGTTGATCTTGACAACCTTGAACTCCATCGTCTTGCCTACGAAGATGTCGTAGTCACGAATGGGCTTGACGTCAATCTGGCTGCCGGGCAGGAATGCCTCGATGCCGAAGACATCGACGATCATACCGCCCTTAGTGCGGCACTTCACGTAGCCCTTGATGATTTCCTGATTGTTGAGTGCCTCGTTGACACGATCCCAAGAACGGGAAGCACGAGCCTTCTTGTGAGAGAGGATGAGCTGACCCTTCTTGTCTTCCTGATTCTCGATGTATACCTCTACAGTATCGCCCACCTTAAGGTCGGGATTGTAGCGGAATTCGCTCATAGGTATGATACCATCGCTCTTGAAACCGATGTTAACCACCACCTCGCGCTTGTTCATAGAGATGACGGTACCGTCGACTACATCGTGGTCACTTACCTTGTTCAGAGAGCCCTCATAGGCCTCTGTCTGAGCCTCGCGGCTCACGTTGGTGTTGCTGTCGCCCTGTTCGTATGCCTCCCAATCGAAGTCGGCCAGAGGAGCAACGTTTTTCAAATCTGCCATACAGATTAATTAAAGAGTTAATAAATAAAGTTAATAAACGCGGGCACAAAGATACAACATTTCTTCGAGCCACACCTTATAATATATAATATAGTACTTGCCTTTTAAGCATATTTAACATCTTGCCTCATCTCCAAGCGGGAAAAAGGAGAAAAGGCAGAAGACGAGATCATGAAGATTCTATTTCGCTGAGCTCGAGCCATCGCATGGATTTATCGTCGAGGAGGTCGTTAACGACGGGCAGACGTTTGCTCAGGTCGATGATGTCCTGAGTCGAGAGCGTGCCGCTGCTGAGAGCCGCCTCGATGTCCTTCTTCTCCTGCTCCAATGCCTCTATCTCTTTCTCCAACAACTCGAACTCCTGTTTCTCGCGGAAAGACATCTTGCGCTTTCTCTCTCCCTGATATCTCGGAGTACTCGGAGTGTTCTGAGAGTTCTGAGCCTTCTTTGGCTCAGGTTCCAGCTTCTCCCACTCTCTGTATTGCGTGTAGTTGCCGGGGAAATCCTTCACGACACCATCGCCTTTGAAGACAAAGAGGTGGTCCACGACTTTGTCCATGAAGTAGCGGTCGTGGCTGATGATAATGACGCAGCCTTTGAAGTCCTGCAAGTATTGCTCCAGTATCTGCAGAGAAGTGATATCGAGGTCGTTGGTCGGTTCGTCGAGGACAAGGAAGTTGGGGCTTTGCATGAGTACGGTACAGAGGTAGAGCCTGCGCTTCTCGCCGCCCGAGAGCTTGTAGATGTAGTTCTGCTGTTGCTGGGGCGAGAACATGAAATGCTGCAGGAACTGCATGGCCGAGAGCTTCCTACCGCCTCCCAAATCGACATATTCCGCGGTCTTGCGGACGGCATCGATGACCTTCATCTGCTCGTTGAACTCTATGCCTTCCTGACTGTAATAGCCGAAGCGAACGGTCTCGCCTACGACGAAGCGCCCGCTATCGGGTTTGACGAGGCCGAGCAGCATCTTGACGAACGTGCTCTTGCCGGTGCCGTTGTTGCCTACGATGCCGAGCTTCTCATAGCGCGAGAAGTTGTAGTAGAAGTCCTTGAGCAAGACGCGGTCGCCGTAGGCTTTGCTGACGTACTCTGCCTCGAATATCTTGCTGCCGATGTAGGTCGATTTCATCTCGAGCCTCACCTGCTGCTCCTCTATTCGGCGATGGGCTTGCTTCTCGAGGTCGTAGAAGGCTTCCTCGCGATACCTTGCCTTATGCCCGCGGGCTTGTGGCATCCTTCGCATCCAGTCGAGCTCCGTCCTGTAAAGGTTCGTTGCCCGAGCCACCTCTGCCCGAGCCACTTCGAGCCGCTGCGCGCGATGTTCGAGGAAGTAGGCATAGTTGCCATGATAGGTATAGACGGTCTCCTCGTCGAGCTCGAGGATGACGGAGCAGATGCGGTCGAGGAAGTAGCGGTCGTGGGTCACCATGAGCAGGGTGACGTTGGAGCGCGAGAGGTAGTTCTCGAGCCACTCTATCATCTGCAAGTCGAGGTGG
>CAMJOE010000024.1:0-26498 GCA_946407485.1 uncultured Prevotellaceae bacterium
AGATGCAGTTGCCGAGGCTCTTGCTCATCTTGGCCTTGCCGTCGGTGCCGGGCAGGCGCAGGCAGGCGGCATTCTCCGGCAGCAGGATATTGGGCTCGACGAGGGTCTCTCCGTAGATGTAGTTGAAGCGGCGCACGATCTCGCGGCACTGCTCGAGCATGGGCTCCTGGTCTTCGCCGACGGGCACGGTGGTGGCTTTGAACATCGTGATGTCGGCAGCCTGGCTGATGGGATAGGTGAAGAAACCTACGGGAATGCTCTCGCCGCTGAAGCCGCGCATCTGTATCTCGGTCTTGACGGTCGGGTTGCGCTGCAGGCGCGATACGCTGACGAGGTCCATGAAGTAGAACGAGAGTTCGCAGAGTTCGGGTATCTGGCTCTGTATGAAGAGGGTGGACTTGGCAGGGTCGAGGCCTGCTGCGAGGTAGTCGAGGGCGACCTCGATGACGTTCTGCCGCACCTTCTCGGGGTTCTCGATGTTGTCAGTGAGAGCCTGTGCGTCGGCCTCGAAGACGAATATCTTGTCGTAAAGGCCTGAGTTCTGGAGTTCTACGCGACGACGAAGCGAGCCTACATAGTGCCCGATGTGGAGCTTGCCCGTTGGGCGGTCGCCTGTAAGGATAATCTTTTTCATTATTATAAGGACTTTAAGGACTTTAAGGACCTTAGGGACCTTAAGGTCTTAGTTAAACATCTTGTCTATTTGTTCCTGCTGGAGTATGGTAAGCACCTGCTTGCCGCTGGGTGAGAGGTTCTGTATCTCGCACTGGAAGAGGTCGCTGAGGAGGGTCTCCATCTGCAGGGGTGTGAGCACTTCGCCCACCTCGATGGCATTGTTGCGGGCCAGGACGAGGGCGAGCTGGTGGTGCAGGGCATCGGCATGTGCGCCGTCCTGCTGCTTGACAGACTCCACCATCTGCTGCACGACGGCCACGGGGTTGCTCTGTTCCGAAGGCGCTCCAACGATGGAGAACGCGTTGCCACCAAGCGGTGTGATGTCGAAGCCCAGCGCACGGACGTCGTCGAGAATGCCGGTGAGCAGGGCGGCGTCGGACGGCGAGAGCTCGAGCAGCTCAGGGAAAAGGAGGCCCTGCGTGGCGGCGCTGTGCTCCTGCATCTGCCTCATGTAGCGCTCATAGAGGATACGGATGTGGGCACGCCGCTGGTCCACTATCATCAGGCCCGACTGCACGGCGGTCATGATGTACTGGCCCTTGTACTGGTAGTGCTGCGAGCTCATCTCGAGGCTCTCAGGGAAGAGTGAGGGAGAGGGCTGAGGACTCTGAGTGCTCTGAGGACTCTGAAGACTCTGAGTACTCTGAGGACTCTGAATGCTCTGATTATTCTGATTGGCAGCCTGCTCGTAGAGCTTTTCCCACTGGCGGGTGGGCTTGCGGCTCTCGCTGTGGCTGCTGAAGGGATTGTATGTGGGATTGAACTGCACGCGCGGCACTTTGACGCCGGCAAGGCCTCGGGCATCGTAGGCGGGGATGTCGGGACGCCCCTCGACATCGAAGTCGATGGTCGGCACCGCGTTGAACTTCCCCAAGGCATCGCGCACGGCTGCCAGGATAATGCTCCATATCTCCTGCTCGTTCTCGAACTTTATCTCCGTCTTCGTGGGATGTATGTTGACGTCGATGTTGGCAGGGTCAACCTGGAAGAAGATGAAGTACGGCACCTGGTCGCCCTCGGGGATGAGGTGGCTGAAGGCTTCCATCACGGCGTAATGGAAACGCGGATGGCGCATGAAGCGGCCGTTGACGAAGAGGTACTGTGAGGCACCCTTCTTGCGTGCCGCCTCGGGTTTGCCTACGAAGCCGCTTATCTTCACGAGCGACGTCTCTACCTGAAGAGGCAGAAGCTGCTCGCCAAGCCTCTTGCCGAAGATGCCTACGATGCGCTGCAAGCTGCCGCCTGCGGGCAACTGCATCAGCCGGTTGCCGTTGCTCGACAGGGTGAAGGCTACGGAGGGATTGACCAGGGCGATGCGCTCGAAGTCCTGTATGATGTTGTTCAGCTCCGTCTGGTTCGACTTGAGGAACTTCCTGCGTGCCGGCACGTTGAAGAAGAGATTGCTCACCTCGAAGTTGGCTCCCACAGGGCATGAGCAGACTTCCTGCGACACGACGCGCGACCCTTCGAGGCACAACTGCACGCCCAGTTCCTGTGCTGCGGTGCGCGTCGTTAGCTTGACCTGCGACACAGCAGCGATGGAGGGCAATGCCTCGCCGCGGAAACCCATCGTCTGAAGCGTGAAGAGGTCCTCGGCTTTCGCTATCTTCGACGTGGCATGACGCTCGAAAGCCATGCGGGCATCCGTCTCGGTCATGCCCTTGCCGTCGTCGATGACCTGTATGGACGTACGACCTGCATCCTGCACCAGCACGTCGATGGTCGACGCACCTGCATCGACGGCATTCTCCATCAGTTCCTTGATGACGGATGCCGGACGCTGCACGACCTCACCAGCAGCAATCTGGTTGGCGACGGAGTCGGGAAGGAGGTGTATGATGTCCATTATCTTTCGGAGTATTCGGAATATTCAGAGTATTCGGATTATTCGGATTATTAATTAAGCTTCACCTTATGCCTGTCAGCAGGAAGCGCCAAAGGATGAGCAAGCCGAAGAGGATGACGATGATGATGGGCCAGCCGAGCTTCGAGCCCTTCTCCTTATGCCTTTGGGCACGAGGGGTGTAGTTGATGAAGGTGCCGCGGAACTTGTCGGGGTCGTAAGGGGCATCGGTCGTCGATGCCTCGCCCTGCTCACGCTTCACCTCATCGACCAGCTTCTGAAGGCGGTCGCGCGACTCATCTGTGTAGATGCTTACTCGGCGGAAGCCGCGGGGCTTCCTGGTGCTGAACATGCTCATTGTTATTCTTCTTTAGTGGGGTCGATGGGGGTAATGGGGGTAATGGGGGTAATGGGGTTAGTGGGCTTAATGGGCTCAGTGGGCTTAATGGGCTCAATGGGCTCAATGGGCTTAATGGGCTCATAAGCCTCATCAGCCCCATTAGCCCCATCAGCCTCCGGTGTCTCGGGGTTCTTTAAGCCTTTCTTTTTCTTTATGTCGCTGAGTCTTTGCCTGGGCGCGGAGTGGCGCACGCTCGCCTTGAGCTCCGTGCCTGCTTTCTTGGGGCGCCATTCGAAGAGGTCGTACCTGTCGACGGGCCGTATGTAGTCGAACCAGGCAAAGTTCTGCAGATAGAGTGCCTCGGTAGGGATGAGCGGTATGGGATACATGATGCCGGTGGCGGCAGGCATCCAGATGTGGTCCACCTGGTTCTTGTTCACGAACATCTTGAGCAGGGAAGTCTCCGTGTGGTTCATCTCGACCATGATGCTGTCCTCATCGAAAGGATAGTAGTTGACGAAGACGTTGCCCTCGGACGTGGAGAGATACAGTTCGCCGTCCTGGAAGTAGGAGCGCATCTCGTGCCCCGTCACCTGATTGTAATGCACGTCGTCGATCTTCTCCACAGAGAGGGCTTGCCGCAGCACTTGTATGCTGTCGATGTTTTCGCCGTTGAAGAAGATGCGTATCTCCTCGCCCAGCTGCTGCTGCCCTTGCTGCCAGATGATGGGGTCGCGGTACATGAAGAGCACGCTGTCGCGCGTATCATAGACCAGCGAGTCGCAGACGGCCTGCAGGTCGCGTCGGTAAGCACGCATGTGGTAGTAGGCATGCACGACGCGATAGGTGGAGTCCGTGTCGATGTTGTAGGTGAAGACCTTGATGGTGTCGGCATGCGCGTACATCGTGTCCTGCTGGCTGTAGTCGATGGCCAGTGCGCTGTCCGTCGCCATCACATAGCCCGTGCTGTCCTCGTAGTAACAGTACTCGCCCGTGAACATATTCTTATTGACGACATCGGTATAGACGACGTTGCCAAAGGCCTCGGCAATGGCGACGTCATCGTTCCATACCACGCTGTCGCCGATGAGTTGCTTGCCGTTGTTCGTCAGGATGCTTCGCTCCAGCAGATGCGAGTGCTTGGCCTGCGTGTCGTAATAGCCGAGCTCGCTGTAGATGTGGTTTTCGTCGTTCTCGATGTTCGATGGGCCTACGATGTGGGCTATGGCTGTCTCGGTGTTGTAGTGCAGCGTGTCGGAGATGAGGATGGTCTCGGGCTTGGCAGGCGGCGCAGGGTTGACGAGGCGCACGTTGTAATTGAAGACCGACTCGTGGGTGGGCGGACTGTACTCGCCCCAGTCGCTCGTCAGCTGATTGTCGTGGTCGAGAACCTTTCCGCCTTCGAAGAAATAACCCAGCTCATAGAGACGGTCGTAGTCGAGGCTGTCGGTGTAGATGGTCATCGTGCCGTGTTTGAGCACGACGTCATAGCGTGCCCGGGCCAGGCGGTCAAGGCCGTTGTAGTAGAGCACTTCGCTATTGAGATGGAGCGTGTCGCCCTGGTTCATGCGGACGTGACCGAAGGCATCGAACGAGTTGGTGGCTTCGTAGTAGAGGGCGCTGTCGCAGTACATGAGCACGCCTTCGTGGTTGAAGCGCACGTCGCCCACAAGGATTTGTGCCGTGCGATGTATGTGCTCGTCGAAGTAGAGGCGGTCGGCATGCAGCAGTCGCACCTTGCTTTCGGATTGCGTACGCTTTCCGGCAGGCTTGCCGTCCGGTGTCACGGCCATAAGCATGCAAAGGCAGAAGAACAGGGACGCGCAAAGGAGGTATAGTCGCCGACTCTTCACTTCACCCAGCCCTCGTATTGGAACTCGCAGTCTCTCCAGTCGGGATTGATGCGGATATAAGTACTCTTCTGTTTCTCCTTTATCCAGTTGAGGATGATATCCTCTCCCTTCTTGTTCCTCACGATATCCTGCATGACCTGGAAGTCCTCGGTGACGCTGGCACGATGCGTGAGGGTGCGGTTCTTGAGGCGTGCGATGGCGCAGACCGTCTTGCCTTTCGTGTTAATCATCGTGAAGGGCTTGGATATCTCGCCCACTTCGAGCGTCTCGACCGTGCGGGCGAGTTCGGGAGAGAGAGCCGAGAGCTCGCTCATCTCGAAGCGTGTGGAGGTCTCGCCCGTCTCCCTGTTGATGTTGGAGACGATGCCGTGGTTGTTGCGCGAGTCCTTGTCGTCGGAGGCATAGCGTGCGGCATCTTCGAACGAGATTTTGCCGTCGAGGATGTCGATCTTCATGGAGTCGAGGACAACGAGTGCGCTGTCGATGTCTGCCTGTGCCACTTCGGGGCGCTTCAGGATGTGTCGGCACTTCACCTTGTCGCCGCGTTTGTCGATGAGCTGAATGATGTGATAGCCGAACTCGCTCTGTGCTATCTTGCTCACCTTGCTGGGGTCTGTCAGGCTGAATGCCACGTTGGCGAAGCCCGGGTCGAGTTCGGTCTTGCCCATATAGGGCATCTCGCCGCCCTGGCGAGCCGAGCCGGGGTCTTCGCTATAGAGTCGGGCCAGGGTGGAGAAGGACGTCGCGCCGCTGTTGACACGCTCGGCATAGTCGCGCAGCAAGCCTTTGACGCGGTCTATCTCCGTCTGTGGAATGCGCGGCTGAAGCACGAGGACCTGCACTTCGACCTGTGTGGGGATGAGAGGCAAGCTGTCCTCGGGCATGTCCTTGAAGAAGCGGCGCACTTCGGCTGGCGTCACCTTGACGTCCGCCATGAGTTGCTCACGCATTCGCATGGCTATCATCTCGCTCTTGACCATGTCGTGCATCTCTTCGCGTATCTGCACCATCGGCATCTTCATATACTCCTCGAGCTTCTCCTTCGAGCCTGCCAGGAGGATGCGCTCGTTGAGCTTCTCCTCGACGTACTGGTTGACGTCGCTGTCGGCCACATCGATGCTGTCGATGACTGCCTGGTGGAGGAAGAGCTTCTGTATGGCGAGCTGTTCGGGGATGACGCAATAGGGATTTCCCTTCAACTGCGAGCCGTACTCGAGGCGGCGCTTCTCGACGTCGGAGCGAAGGATGGCCTCGTCGCCGACGACCCAAACGACCTCGTCCACGACGTTCTTCTGTGCCACGGCGAGCAGGCTGAAGAGGGCTGCCAGGAGGCAGAGCGTGTATCGTTTCATGCTTTTGTTTTTTATAGGGGCTATAGAAGCTATAGGGACTATAGGAACTATAGGGACTATAGTTATTTAGTGATTGTTGACCGTGGCAAGGGCGGCCTTGTCTATCTCGACGCTATAGCGCTTGCGAAGCTCGGCCACGAACTCGTCCTCCTTGAGTCGCTGGTAGTCGCTGACCACCTGATTGCTGACGTCGGTCCACTCGGCGGGTCCTTTCTTCAGTACTTTGCCGAGGACGCCGATATAGTTGCAGTTCTTGACGGGCTTGAGTTCGGCGGTCTTGTCCTTGAAGGCGAGACGGTCCACGTTTGGATTGTCGCCCTTCTTGAAGACACGACGCTCCATGCGGACCATGACGCTGTCCTTGTTGTAGGCGTCGCGGATGGTGTTCAGCCACTTCTCCTGGGGGAGCTTCTTGACAAGCTTCTTCACGACCTTCACGTCTTCCTGGTTCCGGCAATAATAGACCATGCCGCTGTAGTGCGGTTCGCTCCAGGCGTACTTTTTCTTGTTTTTCTTGAAGTAGTTTGCCAGGGCGAGCGTGTCCTTCGCTGCGGGTTCCCAAATCTTCCGGTTGCATTCCTCGTAGAGGAGCAAGCCGTCGTGGTACTCCTGCACAAGGTATTTCAGCTCGTTGTCCTTGGCACAGAACTCCACGGTCTTCTCGTCGAGGATCTGCTCGACGGTCTTTTCGCCCTGTCCTGCGATGGAATCGAGGATTTGCTGTGCGATGTGGTTCTCGATGCCCTGTGCGTCGAGGAACTGCTGTATCTTGTCGTGCAGCTCTTCGTACGTCTCGAGGTCTTTCCTGCCCATCAGTTTGATGATGTCGTATCCGAAGGGCATGAGGAAGGGTTCGCTCATGTCGCCCTCATTGAGGGAATATGCGACGTCCTCGAACTCCTTCACCACCTGGTTGGGGCCTATCCAGGGCAGCACGCCGCCACGTGCGGCAGAGCCCGGGTCTTCCGACACCTGCTTGGCCAGCTCGGCAAAGTCGGCGCCGTCCTTCAGTGCCTGATAGACGGAGTCGATTCTCACCTTGGCTGCTGCCTTCTGAGCGTCGGTGGCGTCCTGTGCCAGCCGAATCAGGATGTGAGCCGGCTGCAAGAGCTGCTTACCCTCGAGGCGGGCGAGCAGGCCGTCGTAGTAGTTGCGGACCTCCTTCTCCTTGGCGCTTTCGGGCACGAGGAGCGGACGGATCTGCTGGTCTCTGTAGGTGCGGAACTCCTGCTGATAGCTGGAGAGCGTGTCGAGATGGTCGTCGAGGGCGGCTTGCACCTTTAGCTTATAGTTCACAAAGAGGTCGGCGTATTCCTCGACACTCTTTTTGTCGATGACTCCCTCTGAATTGTTCTTGTTGTAGTTATACTCGAACTCACTACGTGGAACAGGAATCCCGTTGATTCGCATCACGATGGGGTCTTCCTGGGCAGCAGCCGTCAGGGCGAGTGCTGCCATTGCAAAACTGATAAGAATCTTGTTCATATTTTGTGGGGTTAATGGGCTGAATGGGGTTAATGGGGGTGATGGGTAATGGGGGGATTACTGGGGACGGCTGTAGTTTGGCGCCTCGCTGGTGATGGTGACGTCGTGGGGATGGCTTTCCTGCACGCCGGCATTGGTGATGCGTACGAACTTGGCGTTGTGCAGGTCGTCGATGGTGGCTGCACCGCAGTAGCCCATGCCGCTCCTGAGACCGCCGATGAGCTGGTAGATGACTTCCTGGACGGAGCCTTTGTAGGGCACGCGGCCTGCGATGCCTTCGGGCACGAGTTTCTTCGTGTCCTTTACGTTTCCCTGGAAGTAGCGGTCTTTCGAGCCGCACTCCATTGCTTCGAGCGAGCCCATGCCGCGATAGCTCTTGAACTTACGGCCGTTGTAGATGATGGTGTCGCCGGGGCTCTCTTCCGTTCCGGCCACGAGCGAGCCTATCATCACGCTGTAGCCGCCTGCTGCGAGTGCCTTCACGACGTCGCCGCTATAGCGCAGTCCGCCGTCGGCGATGAGGGGCACGTCGGTCCCCTGAAGTGCCATGGCCACGTCATAGACGGCGCTGAGCTGGGGCACGCCTACGCCGGCCACGACGCGCGTGGTGCAGATGCTGCCGGGGCCGATGCCGACCTTGATGCCGTCGGCGCCTGCCTCGACGAGCATCTTGGCTGCTTCGCCCGTGGCGACGTTGCCGACGACGATGTCGACGCCGGGGAACATCTGCTTGGCTTCCTTGAGTTTCTCCACGACGAACTTGCTGTGGCCGTGGGCTGTGTCGATGACGATGGCATCGACGTCGGCCTCGACGAGGGCCTTGATGCGGTCGAGGGTGTCGGGCGTGACACCTACGCCGGCAGCCACGCGCAGTCGTCCCTTGCTGTCCTTGCAGGCCATGGGCTTGTCCTTCGCCTTCGTGATGTCCTTGTAGGTGATGAGGCCGATGAGCTTGTTGTCGTCGTCGAGGACGGGAAGCTTTTCTATCTTGTTCTCCTGCAAAATCTTAGCCGCGGCGCCGAGGTCCGTCTGGACGTGCGTGGTGACAAGGTTCTCGCTCGTCATCACCTCGTCGACGGGGCGGTCGATGTTCTGCTCGAAGCGGAGGTCGCGATTGGTGACGATGCCTTTCAGATGGCGTTCGTCGTCGACGACCGGGATGCCGCCGATGTGGTATTCAGCCATCAGCTCGAGCGCGTCGCGCACACTGCTGCCCAGCTTTATCGTAATGGGGTCATAGATCATGCCGTTCTCGGCACGCTTCACGATGGCTACCTGCCGGGCCTGCTCCTCGATGCTCATATTCTTGTGTATCACGCCGATGCCGCCTTCGCGGGCAATGGCGATGGCCATCGTCGCCTCGGTGACGGTGTCCATTGCTGCCGTCACGAAGGGAATCTTCAGAGCGATGTGGCGAGAGAACCGCGTTTCGAGCGATACGGTGCGGGGGAGAACCTCGGAGTAGCCGGGAACCAAGAGGACGTCGTCGTAGGTGAGACCGTCCATCACAATCTTGTCTGCAATAAATGATACCATAACCTTATAATAAAATTTTTGCGTGCAAAGATACAAAAAAATCGTTTAGGTTGTACGCCCCCCTGCTAGTTTTTTTCCTTTATTAGTACATTATATATTAATTTAACATAATAGCCCGCCAAACGCCACACGTGGCGTTGGCCGTTCCTTGCTGTGGCGTTGGCCGTTCCTTGCTGTAGCGTCAGGCGTTCCTTGCTGTGGCGTTTTTCGCCCCCTCATGCAAAAAAGCGTCATTCTTCGAGTTTTTTTGACGATTATTTGCAAAACATTCAACAATTTTCAGTATATTTGCAACGGCAGAGAATACATTATAATCAAAAATAATTATGCTAAGAAAAATCCGTTTGACACTCGCCATCATCTTCTGGGTGCTGATTACGTGGCTGCTGCTCGACTTCACAGGCACGGCGCAAGCTTATCTGGGATGGATGGCCAAGATTCAGTTCATTCCGGCCCTGCTGGCGCTCAACATCGGGGCTCTGCTCTTCGTCGTCACACTCACCTTCCTTCTGGGGCGCATCTACTGCTCCGTCATCTGTCCGCTGGGTGTGATGCAGGACGTCATCGCATGGTTGCGCCGGAAGAAGAACAAGTACAGCTTCTCGCCGGCTAAGGACACGCTGCGCTACTCGGTGCTTGTCGTGGCCTGCGCCTCGCTGGCGCTGGGCGTCGCCTGGCTGGGAGGACTCATCTTCCCCTACAGCACCTACGGACGCATCGTCTCGACCATCTTCGCCCCGCTCTACAAGCTCGCCAACAACGGCCTCGCTGCCATCGCCGAGCACTACGGCAGCTATGCCTTCTACGAAGTGGAGGTGTGGTTCAAGAGCGCCGCAGCACTCGCCGTCGCCCTCGTCACTTGGGGCATCATCGCCGTGCTGGCGTGGAAGAACGGACGCACGTGGTGCAACACGATCTGTCCCGTCGGAACGCTGCTCGGCCTCATCAGCAGGCAGTCATTCCTCAAGATAAACATCGACGCGGATAAGTGCAAGAACTGCCGCAAGTGCGAACACAACTGCAAGGCCGCCTGCATC
The DNA here is from genome assembly GCA_946407485.1 of uncultured Prevotellaceae bacterium. Taxonomy (GTDB): domain Bacteria; phylum Bacteroidota; class Bacteroidia; order Bacteroidales; family Bacteroidaceae; genus Physcousia. The sequence continues at coordinate 10,122 of CAMJOE010000024.1, forward strand.
GACCTCAGCACGCACAGCATCGACTACTCCCGCTGCGTCGTATGCGGCGACTGCCTCGAGGAGTGCAAGTTCGGCGCGCTAAAGTTTACGGACCAGAAAGTCTCCCCTTTAAGGGGAGATTTAGAAGGGTCTTTCGGTCGTCGTTCCGCTTTGACTTCCATCGCCCTCCTGGCCGGCACAGCCATCGCCAAAGCACAGAGCAAGGCAGAGCCCAAGACGACCGACGGCGGCCTGGCCGACATCATCAAGAAGAAGAAACCTCGCCGCGAGAAACTCATCACGCCGCCGGGCTCACTCTCCATACGTAACCTCCGCAGCCATTGCACCGCATGTCAGCTCTGCATCGACGCATGCCCCAACGACGTCCTGCGTCCGAGCAGCAGCCTCGACCGCTTCATGCAGCCCGAGGTAAGCTTCGAGAAAGGCTATTGCAGGCCCGAGTGTACCCGATGCTCTGAGGTTTGTCCGACCTCTGCAATACGACCCGTCACCGTGGAACAGCGCACGGCCATACAGGTCGGACACGCCGTCTGGACGCGCGACCTCTGTATCCCCGTCAAAGACGAAAAGCCATGCGGACTCTGCGCTCGCAAATGCCCCGCACAAGCCATACAGATGGTACCCCTGCAGGCTGGTGTTCACCAGGACGGCTGGCGCTGGCGCGATGCCGACAACCAGGAGATACCAAGGGAGAAGGTACTGCTCATACCGGTCATCAACGAAGAAAAGTGCATCGGCTGCGGCGCATGCGAAAACCTCTGCCCCTCAAACCCCATCAGCGCAATATACGTGGAAGGACACGAGGTGCACAAAGAAATATAAAAGGAGAACAGGTTATGAAAGATATTACAAGACGTGACTTTATAAAGGTCACAGGCACAGCCGCAGCCACGACTGCCTTGGCATCGTGCGGCGTGAATGGCGGCAACGACGATGGCGAAGTGGATTACATGGGACATCACACTGGTCCCATCCCCACAGACAAGATGACGTATCGCGTCAACCCAAAGCAAGGAGATAAGGTCAGCTTGCTGGGGTATGGCTGGATGCGACTGCCCAACACAAAGGACGAAGACGGTCGCGACGTCATAGACCAGGAGCAAGTAAACCGTCTCTGCAAGTTTGCCCTCGACCACGGCGTCAACTACTTCGACACGTCGCCTGCTTATTGCCGGGGCAAGAGCGAAGAAAGCCTCGGCATCGCCCTCGAGGCAAGCGGCTACAAGCGTAGCGATTACTTCATCGCTACAAAGATGTCAAACTTCTCGCCCTCGCAGTACGAATTCGAGGAGGGTAAGGCGATGTTCGAACGCAGCCTTGCATACCTCAAGACCGACTACATCGACTATCTCCTGCTGCATAGCATCGGCGGAGGCGGCATGAACCCTGTCCACCAGCGATACCTCGACAACGGACTGCTCGACTGGCTCGTGGAACAGCGCGAGGCGGGACGCATCCGCAACCTCGGCTTCTCGTTCCACGGCGACGTGGCTGTCTTCGACTGGGCAATGGCCCACCATGACGAGTACCATTGGGACTTCGTGCAGATTCAGGCCAATTACGTCGACTGGGAAAACGACGACAAAGGGCGCTCGGGAAAGTACCTGTACGAAGAGCTCGCGAAACGCAACATCCCCGTCGTCATCATGGAACCGCTGCTCGGCGGCCGCCTGTCGAAAGTGCCCGACCATGTCGTGGCGCACTTCAAGCAACGCAAACCCGAGGACAGCGTCGCCTCGTGGGCCTTCCGCTACATTGGTTCAAAGCCGGCCGTCCTCACCGTACTGAGCGGCATGACCTACATGGAGCATCTGGAGGACAATCTGCGGACGTACTCCCCGCTCGAACCTCTGACGGAGGAAGAACAGCAGTGGCTCGAGGGCGAGACTGCCACACTCATCAAGAGCTACCCCACGATAGATTGCAACGACTGTAACTATTGCATGCCTTGTCCCTATGGTCTCAACATCCCGGCCATCTTCGTACATTATAATAAATGTGTGAACAAAGGCAACGTTCCCGAGAGTCAGCAGGCAGCAAACTACCAGAAGGCTCGCCGCGCCTTTCTCGTGGGATACGACCGCAGCGTGCCTAAGCTGCGTCAGGCCAGCCATTGCATCGAGTGCCGCGAATGCGTGAGCCATTGCCCGCAATCAATAGACATTCCACGCGAAATGCAACGCATCGACAGATTCGTCGAGCAGCTCAAGCAAGGGACTCTATAAACAACAAAGGCGCCTTCCCAAAGCGGGGAGGCGCCTTTGCTTTCTTATTTCTTTTCGCTCATCGTGAAGTCGAGGGTGCCGCCTGCGACGAGCTGCTTGTGGGTGAGCTTCCAGTCGGTTATCTTTGTGCCGTTGAGCTTCACGCCCTTGACATAGATGGCCTTGTCCGACTTGCGGGGGGCGTTGATGACTAAGGTCTTGCCGCCCGGCATGTGCAGTACGGCGCGGCTGAACAACGGCGTGCCGATGACGTACTCTGCTGAGCCGGCGTTGAACGGATAGAAACCGAGCGACGAGAATATGTACCAGGCGGACATCTGCCCACAGTCGTCGTTGCCTGCGTAGCCACAAGGCGTGGCATTGTAGAACGTGCTGCGCACCTGCTCCACAAGTTCTTGCGTACGCCACGGCTGACCTGCGAAGTTGTAGAGGTAGACGGTGTGATGGCTCGGCTCATTGCCGTGAGCGTATTGTCCTATGAATCCGCTGGCGTTTCCATTCACTTCGCCGCTGGTCTCGGTTAGTGTGAAGTTCTTATTGAGTTTATCGATGAAGGGCTTGACGCCGCCGAAGAGGTCGATGAGTCCCTGCGGATTCTGGGGCACGAACCACATGTACTGCCATGCGTTGCCTTCCACGAAGCAGGGGTTCTCGTAGCTAAGCGGGTCGAACGGCTCCAGCCAGTTTCCCTTGTCGTCTTTGGGTTGGAAGAAGCCCGTGGCGGGATTGAAGAGGTTGCGGTAGTACTCGCTTCGCTTGATGAAACGTTCGTAGTCGGCCTGCTTGCCGAGTTTCTTTGCCACGGCTGCCACGCACCAATCGTCGAAGGCTTGTTCCATGGTGATGCTTACACTGACATTCTGGAGGTTCTGCGGCATGTAGCCGTACTCCTCCCATACTTCGAAGGGGCTGTTGGGATGCGTTCGCGTGCTGCTTTCCAACATGGCGCGATATGCCCTTTCGACGTCAAGGCCGGGCAGTTCGGAGAGGATGGCGTCGGCCACGACGGGGATGGCGTGGTTGCCTATCATGCAATAGTTGTCCTGCCCCCAGAGGTCCCAGATGGGCAGGTATCCGTAGGTCTCGTGGTGCAGCACCATATCGCGGACGAACTGCACGGCGATGCTGGGGTAGAGGAGTGTGTAGAGGGGGTGTGCTGCCCGGAATGTGTCCCAGAGGCTGAAGGTGCTGTGATAGCTTTGTCCTGCAGGCATCTGCTTGATTTCGAAGTTAGTGTCCATGTATCGCCCATCGACGTCGCTCATGGTGTTTGGCTGCATGAGGACGTGGTAAAGGCCTGTGTAGAAGATGGTCTTCTGGTCGTCGGTGCCTTCGATATCTATGGTGGAGAGCTGTGTTTCCCAAGCGTCGTGCGCGGCCTGGGTGTAGTAGCCGAAGTCCCACGACTGTGCCTCTGCCTTCATGTTCTTTCGCGCGCCGTCGTTGTCCACGGCGGAGATGGCGACCTTTGCCATTACATCTTTTTTATTATTAGGGAAGCGGAGGGCAGCCCTCAGCGTGCGTCCGTTGATGACATCGCTGCCGCCGGCATTGCGTCCGCCATCCATGAGGATACGGCTCTCGAAGGGTCGCGAGAACTCTATCCTGAAATAGACTTTGCGAAGTTTGGCCCAGCCGGTCAGGACACGGAAGCCCTCGATAGTCTTCTCGTCGAGAACGCGTATCTGGCTTTGGATGATCTGGTAGGCACGCCGTCCGGTGTAGTATGCATCGCCTCGGAAGGTCATGCGGTCGAGGTCGAGGACGACGGTCTGTTCCTTTCCCTCGGGGAACGTGTACTTATGGATGCCGACGTGCGTCGTGGCTGAGAGCTCGACGTTGATGTCTTCGCCGCCCAGCAGCCTGACCATGTAGTAGCCGGGCGATGCCTTCTCCTGGTCGTGCTTGAAGGGAAGGGCGAAGATGCCCTTGCGCAGGAGGTCGGGCGTGACGCGCTTCACGGTGGGCATGAGCGAGATGTCGATGAGGTCGGTGCATCCCGTGCCGCTGAGGTGGGTATGCGTGAAGCCGAAGATGGAGTCGCGGTTGTAGTCGTAGCCGCAACAGGGGTCCCACGTGACGTATTGCTCCGTCTCGGGGGCGAGCTGCACCATGCCCTGCGGCATGGTAGGCCCCGGGAACGTGCTGCCGCTCAGGGCGCCGGTGTCGTCGGTCTGCGTGCCGATGAATGGGTTGACGTACTGGGTGTAATCGGTCGCCACGCTGCAGAGAGCTGCGCTGGCGGCAAGGCACAGGAGTGCCACGCGTTTTGAGTAGAACATAATAAAAAGGTGTTAATATTTGCGGCAAAGTACGTCATTTCTTTTGTCATTTACAAAAAAAGACCTAATTTTGTGGCGAAAAAGACAACGAAACGTATGAAAATATCGCTCATCCTGCTGTTCGCCGCACTGCCAGTCTCGACAATCTCCGCCCAACTGCGCGACACGACGCACGTCGACACCTTGCGCCAGGTGGAGGTACGCGGAGACTCCGTCCTGCGCGTCAATGAGGCCATACGGCAGTCGATAGGGCGGGAGAACGCGACACGCATCGGCTACCCTTCCGTGAGCGATGTCCTCGGCCCGCGCATAACGGACAAGATCATGCACCCATTCGCCGTGAAGGACCGCAAACGCGACAAGAAGCATGCCCGCGACCGCAAGATCCTGCAGGAGTACGAGGAGATGGACCGCGTCAAGACCTTCGAGGAGCTCCTCGACGAAGCCATCCGCAAGCAGGCCATCGAGGACGGCAAAGAGCCGCCCACACGCTCCGGAAAGAAATAGGACAGCCGCCCACAGCTCCCATCACTCCCACCAATCCCTAAACTCCCATAATACCCATGACCAGACAAGACAAACGCTTCATGCAGCTCGCCATCGACCTCAGCATCGAGAACGTGGAAAACGGCGGCGGCCCCTTCGGAGCAGTCATCGTCAGAGACGGTAAGGTGGTCGCCACCGGCGCCAACCGCGTCACCGCCAACAACGACCCGACAGCCCACGCCGAGGTATCCGCCATACGCGCCGCCTGCCAGAAGGAAGGCACCTTCAAGCTCAAAGGCTGCACCATCTACACATCCTGCGAACCGTGCCCCATGTGCCTGAGCGCCATCTATTGGGCAGGACTCAGCCGCATCTGCTATGCCAACACCAAACAGGACGCCGAGGACATCCTCTTCGGCGACAAATTCATCTACGAAGAGATAGAGAAGCCCATGTCCGAACGAAGCATCCCGACGGAGCACTTCATGCGCGACGAGGCGCTCCAAGCCTTCAAGGACTGGACAGAGAAAGCAGACAAGATAGAATACTGAACCCGAGGCATCAGCCGACGCCTGCAGAAGGAAGCGCCAACGCTTGCTGTGGGAAAAGCCGACGCTTGCTGTGGGAAGAGCCAATGCTTGCTGTGGGAAGAGCCAATGCTTGCTGTAGGAAAAGCCAACGCTTGCTGTGGCGTAAAATTCCCCCTAAAGGGGGTTAGGGGGTCTCTTCGACCGAAACCATTAAATTTGAAACAATTAATTTTGAATTTTGAATTTATAAAATTTGAATTACTATTTATTTAATTTTGAATTACCACTCATCTAATTTTGAATTTTGAATTTATAAATTTTGAATTTTGAACATTCGTAAGTACTCCCCCGCCCTGCTGACCCTGCTCGTCTTCCTGCTCGCACAAGGACTCGGCACCGTTCTGTTCCTCGGCATCGCCATGATCGTATCGCCGGAGTTCAAGGACGCCGTGCGCGACTTCCTGAGCGGCAAGACACAAGGGCTCCCGCTGCTCGAGATGATGTCCGTCAACACCTACTCCATCATCCTCATTGTCGTGGACATCCTCGCAGTAATGGGCTGCTACTTCATCCTGCACTACATACGCCCCCTTGCAGCCCACGACTTCGCCTCCATCAGGTGGCGGACAGGCTCCATCGCCATCGCAGCAGGCATCCTCGGAGCAGTCGGCACATCCATCCTCACCGAAAAAGTGCCCCTGCCGGACATCATGGTACAGATGTCCTACGACATGGCACACAGCTTCTGGGGCATCATGGCGCTCGCCGTCATAGGACCCATCACCGAAGAACTCCTCTTCCGCGAAGCCATCGAAGGCGAAATGCTGCGACGCGGAGCAAGACCCTGGGCAGCAATCATCATCTCGGCCGCTGCCTTCGGATTCGCACACCTCAACCTCGCACAAGGACTCTACGCCATACCCCTCGCCATCATCTTCGGCATCATATACTACAAAACCGGAAACATCATACTCACCGCACTCCTACACATCCTCAACAACAGCATCGTCGCACTACAGCTGCGAACCCTCGGAACAGACGCCGCCGACATCACCTACGCCGAATGGCTCGGCGGAACAGCACAAGCCTACACACTCATGCTCATTTGCGGCATACTCTCCCTCGCCCTCATTAGGGTTTTCTGTAACAGATACCAAGCAGACCAAAACATACAAAAAAAGGCCCTTCCCTAATGGAAAGAGCCGAAATGATGTGTTAAATTTCTTAAACTGATAGCTGATTATGTTAAATTTGATTAAACAAGCCTTTCCAGCCATCGTTATTCCTGCAGGTTGTCGTACCTTTGTGCTGAATTTATCAATAAAAGGGCAGACTATGTATAATATAAAGATGTAAAAGAAACGAACGGAACTACATTATTTATTAATTAATAAACCTTTATTTACAAATGAAAAAGAAACTCATTCAAATTCTCATGCTGATGGTAGCTACAGTCAGCGTGGGTTCGTTTGTATCTTGTAAGGATACAAGCGAAGACCTGTACAACGAGTTGCGCACTCAGAATCTTGAGAACGCATCTGTGGCAGAGGCCCTTGAAGCGCGTATCAAAGCACTCGAGACTCTCGTCGCTGGCATCAAGTCCTGCGATTGCGACACAACCAAGATGCTTGGCTGGGTAAACGCAGAAGACGCCTATCTGCAGAGCCAGATCGACAAGGCAAACGCTGCTATCGCTGCTCTCGAAGCAACAGTGGCCGGCCTTGCAAGCTCTGACGACTACTACACAAAGGCTCAGGTCGACAAGATGATCGCTGACCTCGCTGACCTGTACGCTGCACTCGCCGACTTCACAGCTCTGAAGAAGGACTTCGACACGTATGTAATCACTACGAATGCCGACGTCAAAGTTCTCCAGGACAAGGTGAAGGAGCTCGAAGACGCTCTCAAGGAGATCAACTCCTGCAAGTGCGACCTCGAAAAGCTGGGTATCCTCGAAGGAAGACTCATCGAAGCTGAGGCTAACGCTAAGGAGGCTCTCGACGGACTCAAGGCTATCGAAGACATCGCTAAAGCAGCTCAGGCTGCCGCTGATGCCGCTCAGGCCGCTGCCGACAAGGCTCAGAAGACTGCCGACGACGCTACAACTCTTGCCAACGAAGCTAAGACAGCTGCCAGCGAGGCTAAGACGCTCGCCGAAGCTTGTCAGACACTCCTCAACAGCGCTCTCACAACAGCTAACGAGGCTAAGACAATCGCTACCGAAGCTAAGACATTGGCAGAAGCCAACAAGGGCAGAATCGAAAAGCTCGAGACTGACCTCCAGACACTCGACGGCAAGGTTAACGTCGTAAGCGACAAGGCCAACCAGGCTATCGCAGACGCTGCCGCTGCTGCTGCAAAGGCTGACGCCAACAAGGAACTTATCGACGCCCTCACAAAGCGCGTGGAAAAGGCTGAGTCTGACATCAATACAAACGCTTCTGACATCGCAACAAACGCTTCTAACATCGCAACAAACAAGGCTAACATCGAAAGCCTCCAGGAAGCTGTCAAGGGTCTCCAGACTCTCGCAGAGCAAGTTGGTGCCAACAGCGAAGCAATCGCTACTCTCAAGGAGAGCATCAAGGAAACCAATACTAAGCTCAACGACCTCGGCGACAAGTATACAGAACTGAAGTCTACTCTCGAAGCACTCAAGACTCAAGTAGAAGACTGCCAGAAGCTCTGCGCCGCTAACCTCGAAGTTGCTAAGGCAGAACTCAGGACCGAGATTCAGGACCTCGAGAAGGAACTGCTTAAGGAAATCGCTGCTAACACATCTGCTATCGCTGCCAACACAGCTGCTAACGAAGTTAACAAGCAGGCCATCGAAGACCTCGCTAAGCAGCACGAAGCTGACGTAGAGTGGATTAAGGAAGCTCTCCGCCAAATCAGCGCAAAGGCCGACGGTTACGTTACCACAACCGACCTCGCAGAAGTTCTCGCTCGTCTCACCAAGCTCGAGAATACAGACAAGAACCTCAACCAGCGCCTCACCGCTGCAGAGACCACTCTTAAGAACCTCGAACCCAGAGTTAAGAAGTTGGAGAACAACGTAGCTGCTCTGTGGGATCACATGAAGGTCGCAGAGGATAAGCTCAACAACATCATCCCCGTTGTTTGGGGTCTCAAGACAGACGTTGCCGCTATTCAGGCTTACCTGCGCAGCCAGGTAACAGGTCTGCTCGTTCAGGGCACATACAACCCCATGTTCGGCAGCTTCAGCATCCCCGCTAACATCCAGTCCAACGTCCTCGTTGCTTATTATGGCAAGCCCAAGACAAAGGTTGAATTCCCCACCACAGACGACGCTAACTACGTTCGTAAGAAGGAAGCCCTCACAGATGCCGACTGGGCAATCATCAGCGATGGCTTGACAGTCTTCAAGAAGCCCGCAAGCACAACCTTGATGAACGTCGACGAAGAAGGCAATGCAAATGCTGGTAAGGTTTATGTAACAGTTAACCCGACATCATTCGACGCAACTGGTCTCCAGCTCGAACTCGTCAACACTCAGGATGTCGTATCACCCATCAAGCTCTCTCCCCTGCAGAAGAGCGACGCTACCTTGCAGTTCGGCTTCAGCCGCGCAGACAATGGCTTCTACGAGGCTAACGCATCCATCAAGAAGGAAAACCTCCAGGATATCGAACTCGCATTCGATCAGGATAGACTCGAAGACGCAATCAAGGAAGCACGCCTGAAGATGGCTGAAATCGCCGATAACTTCTTCAACACCACAGGTGCAAGCGGTGATCTCGGTGGCATTGCAACCAAAGTCTACAACGTAATACATGACATGAGAATTGATCAGAGCGGTCTCAAGTGCCCGTATGTTGACTTCAACGGCAAGGATCAGGCTCTCTACTCTCAGTACAACATCGCAGCTACAGTCCTCAGACCTCTCAGCTTGGCTTCCTTCAAGGATCTTGACTACGCTACAATTCCTGGCTACGAAGACATGAACGAGTTCCTCGACAAGATTGCAGCTACTCTGAACGACCACGTTCACGTAATCTTCACAGATGCCAACGGCTCTTGGAAGGTTAACCACCTCTTCAACGGTCTTATAATTGATGGAATGAGCCTTGAGGATTATACTGACAACCTTATCGCACATTTCAAGACAAGAGTATCTCACTTCTCACTGAATGGTATCAATTATGAGTTGACAATTCCTGGCACAGGTGGTCTTGACGTTAGGTTCGACAAGAACTTGAAGGCTAATGGTAACCCAGTCAATGTTCCTGCAGCAGTTGCATATGATGAGAGCAATCCTGCTCTTACGAATGCTTCGATTGTGATTGGCGGTGACGTTGTCACAGGTATGACAACCGCTTTGGTAATTCCCGCAATTGGTGGTGACGGAGTCGTTAGTGCTTACGCCTACATCGAATTGGTTGAAACTTCTGCAAAGGCTACTCTCGTAGGTAGCGACATCCAGCTCTGGTCTAAGAAAGACGGAACATTTACTGTTGCCACTTACACAGGTTCTTCGGTTGAAGTTACTGCAGCAAGAGTCGTTCTTAAGGACTTAGTTGGTTCTGAAGGCTATGTTGACGTTCCCGTTGCAAGAGAGATTGCAGGTGATGCACAGAAGATTGTTGATTTACTTGAGAAGTTCCTTGAAGAGATGAACCACACTCTTGCTGAGATTAACAAGTATGATGACATCATTGCTGGTGAGAATGGCTGGATCAACAAGTTCATCAACCAGTACATTAGGAAGTATCTTGATAAGATCAACCACACTACTGTTTACTTCTTCAACTCAATCAACCGTCGCTTCGGTCCGTTCTTGTGCGCAAGCAACGACTATAAGGGCTTCAAGAGACTGAGCACGAGCAAGTACGCTCCCACCACTTTGAACAAGGAAGGTCTGAAGCTTTATCCCACGACGAAGAACATGGAACTCATCGTGCCCATAGCAAGAAAGCACGTTGCAATTACCGACGTATTCGATGAAGCTGGCACAAGTGCTAAGAAGGATGGCATCTACAAGGATCATGTACAGGCTATCAACAACATGAACGAAAACCTGAATAAGGTTCTCGACGGCACAGATCGCATGATTGCTGTTGACACATCGAAGATGAAGAGTGGCTACACCTATGAGATTGCTTACTCTGTTCTCGACTTCGAAGGCAACATCTCTACTTCTAAGTACTATGTTAAGATTGCTGAGTAAGAACTAGCAAACCACTTTCTGAACTAAAAACAATTAAATAAACGATTATGAAACTTAAGACAATATTCATGTCAGCTGCACTGCTTGCCGGATGCCTCACAGCATCCGCGCAGCAGCCGCAGGCTGCGGACGCAAAGCCTAGTACTGCTTATGCTCCACATTGGTATGTTCAAGCTCAGATAGGCGGACAGTATACTCTGGGCGAAGTAAATTTCGGCGACCTCATCTCCGGCAATTTGCAGGTAGCAGGCGGCTACAACTTCACCTCGGTTTGGGGTGTAAGGTTGGCACTTGACACATGGCAGAGCAAGGGTGGCACAGACCTTAGCTATCTTGGTCTTGGCAAACAGACTTGGAAGTACAACTACGTTGCTCCCACAGTTGATGTAACATGTGACCTTACGAATTGGATTTTGGGTTACAAGCCCGGTCGTGTTTGCAACGTTGGCCTATTGGCAGGTCTCGGAATGAACATTGCTTGGAACAATGACGATGCAAACAAGCTGAGAGGTCAGATTCTCGGTATGCCTTTCACAGATCCCGCACACCAGATGGTTTACTGTTGGGATGGCACAAAGACTCGTTTTGTAGGCAGGTTCGGTGCTTACGTTGATTTCAACATCAGCCGCCGTGTTGCTTTGGGTCTTGAATTGAATGCTAACACCACTTCCGACCGCTACAACTCAAAGAAGGCAGGCAATGCTGACTGGTACTTCAACGCATTGGCAGGTGTCAAGGTTCGTCTTGGCAAGCTTGCTCCGAAGCCCGCAGCTGCAGAGCCCGTTGTAGTTGAGAAGATCGTTGAGAAGATTGTGGAGAAGCCCGTTGAGAAGGTAGTCGTTAAGGAGCCAGAAGCACCGAAGCGTGAGACTCTGCGTCGCGACATTTTCTTCACACTGCGTGGTTCTCAGGTTAGCAGAACAGAAATGGCAAAGATTGAAGATGTTGTGGCTTACCTGAACAAGTATCCCGAAGCAAAGGTTTCAGTAACAGGTTATGCTGACAAGGGTACAGGCAATCCCAGACTGAACATTGGTTATGCACAGAAGCGTGCCGACGTTGTTACCAACATGTTGGTTAACCAGTTCGGCATCAGCCGCAGCCGCATCACTTCAGACAGCAAGGGTGACACCGTTCAGCCTTACGAGCAGAACGACCTCAACCGTGTTACCATCTGCATTTGCGAGTAATCTTTGATTTACTTCACTTAAATTAACTTCCCCCCGTCATTCTGCTGCAAGCGTAGTGGCGGGGGGATGAATTATCATCTATGAGAAGACTCTACACATTATTTATTATGGGCTCGCTGAGCCTGGCAAGTGCTATTGCACAAAACCCATCAGGTTACGTAAACGATGGTTACTACCGTGTTCACAATCTTGCTTCGGAGCGTTACATCTATGTAACGGACAACAAGGACTATTACGATGAGGTCCACGATGCAGAAGATTTCCAGGCCATTCAGTTGTGGAAGAATCTGAGCAAGGCTGTTACCAGCCCAGCCACTGCCATCTATATGACTCGTCAGAGCGACGGCAAGTTTGACCTTCAGGCACAGGGCACAGGTGTCCATGCTTTGACAGGCTACTACGTCACCGTCACGAAGAAAGGCGAGGGCATTTATGAAGTGACTGCATCCAGAGGCGGCGTGACGAAGTATCTTTCCGACGACAGGTCGAACAATGCCGACCAAGGGCAGTTGGGCACAAGCAACAAGCTCAACTTCCGCCGATGGGTTGTAGATAAGATTGAGACGAATCATGCTACAAATTATTTCGGCATCGAGCCAACTATCTCACTGAACGGCAAGCACTACCAGCCATTTTATGCAGCTTTCCCATTCAGGACGGCTTCGCCGAACATGCATGTCTATTATGTCAGCAAGATATCAGGCAACGTAGTCACCTTGAAGGAGATCAGCGGTGACATTCCTGGCAGCACGCCTGTTGTCATAGAATGCGCATCGACGAATCCCTCCGAGAATCGCTTAGAGCTTCTCCCCCCATCAACAGCCGGCTTGAAAGGCAACAAGCTTGCCGGCGTCTTCTTCCGCAACGGCGAACGTCCGCAGGAGTCAACCGAGGCATATACCGTGTTCAATGCATCCACGATGCGTCTGCTCACGGTGTCCAACGGCAAACTTATCTACACCAATAATGCTCCTGAGCGCCTGGTAGAGACCGAGGCCATCGATTGGGACACAGAAGACTACTACTACCCTATTTGCGTTCCGGCCAACACGAGTTATCTCAAGGCCGATGCAGGCACACCCGAGGTGCTCGACATTCGCTTCGAAGGCGCAGGCCTTGACGAGATACTTGCCGAGAACAAGGAGACCGACGTGGTAGGTGTCTATACGATTAGCGGCACTCAGCTCCGCGCCACGAACGACGTGCAGGGTCTGCCCGCAGGTCTTTACATCGTAGGCGGCGTGAAGGTTGTGGTGAAGTGACGACCTGTCAGGCTATACATTATTTAATATATATAAGACTTACGCATGAAGAAAAAGCTTGGACTATTCCTTTTAACGCTGTCACTGGCGACAGCCGCAGCGGCACAGAACGAGACGGCAGGCAAGCCTTCCTTCTTTTCCCAGTTGACGCAGCGGATGTCAGAGAAGAACATCCTGAATCACATGGACGTGGGCGTTAACGTCGGCACGGTAGGCATCGGCATTGACGTAGCGATGCCTGTGGGCGACTATGTGCGCATCCGCACGGGTTACAACTGGATACCAAGCTTCAACTTCAAGTCCGACTTCCCTATCGATACACGTGGTGGCACCATGAGCAAGTTCGTCGATAAGATGAAGACTATCGATGTGAACAAGAAGATGGAGGAGGTCGGCGTGGATCTGAACGACCCCAAGTTCAGGAAGTATAAGGATTTGTTCGACAAGTTCCACGATGTGGAGATGCGAGAGTACGTGACGATGGGCATGAAGCCTAACGTGCACCAATTCAAGTTCCTGGTCGATGTACTGCCATTCAAGACAAACAAGCACTGGAGCTTTACGGCGGGCTTTTTCGTAGGCCCAGACAACGTGGCCAACGCGCACAATCTGGACAGCGAAACGCTGCTGCTGGAGGGTGTCAATGCATACAACGAGCTTTACATCATGTACTGTCAGGGCGGCATTGAGGGCAACTACCACGAGAAGCTCGACGAGCTGTTCTACGAAAACGGTGTTGCGGGCATTCCCCTCGGCTATTTCGCCGACGGCGATAAGGCCATCATGATTCCTGCCAAGGGCGGCGTGGCGAAGGCCGAGATGAAGACGGGCAAATTCCGTCCGTATCTGGGCTTCGGCTACAACACTCATCTGTCGAAGGACAAGAGGTGGAACCTCAACGTCGATGCCGGTGTCCTGTTCCTTTGCGGCAAGTCGAGCGTATATGTGGATAATGTATATAAGATAAACGAGAGCAAAATAGACGTCAATAACTACGTGTTCGACATCATCCGTCCCAACGAGGACTGGACCGACTTCCTGGTTGACAAGCCTTTGCAGCACGTCGACCTGATAGACGACCTACACGAGATTCCCGGCAAGGTGGGCAGTTGGGCGAACACCATCTCCAACTTCAAAGCCTATCCCAATGCGTCTGTGACGTTCTCCTACAGGTTATTCTAAAACACAAGCCTCCCCATTTGCGGGGAGGCTTTTTTGTTCAGAAGGGGCCGCGGCCCATGCACGAAGTGGTGGTGAGAGCGGTAAGGAAGGCGGTGAGTGCGGCAACAATGACCTTTACCGCAATCTCGAGGAATTTCATTCTTTTCATGGTGATGATGGTTGTTTGTTTTTGATTGAAGTTTCGAAAGTAGTTAAGTAGAAAGTAGTTAAGTAGTCAAGCCGAATGTTGGGGAGCAAAAAGCAATCCTTCCCAATCATGAGAGCTTATAGAGGCAGAAGGCGCGCAGGATGGTCTGTTCGCTGAGCATGACGCCGCATTCCTGCCGCGCCATCGCCCTCACGAGCTTGGGCCATTGCTTTTCAGTGAGGTGCTCGTTGCCGCCGAGCCCGGTCCAGAGGCAGACGTTGCGGATGTACTGCAGCGTGTTATTCTCCGAGGGCGGAGCCCAGCGACTTACGATGTCTCTGATGCACGTGGCGCCATGCCTGCGGGCGTAGGTGCGGAGGATGCAGAAGGCGGCACGGAGGCCCCACTCCATCGTCTCGAAGCGGACGAACCGAGCGCTCTCCGCGCCCCCTCTCACGGGGAGGCTGCCCTTCCAGCAGGTGCCGGGAACGAGCCTGATATTCAAGGGATTGTTGTACTGCAATCCAAGAGGCAGATGTTTCATCGCAGGTAGAATCTGGTCGGAACGTCCCTCTGCGCCCTCCCCCGCAGGGGGGAGGCAGAGGGGTCGGGTTACTCAAGTCCCTGGATGGTGTCAGTGTTCTTGATGACCTCGATGGCGTCGGCGGCGAGCTTGCGGCTGGGCACGAGCTGGAACTCTGCTTCGCTGCGGAGGTTCTCGAAGTTCTTGCCGGGTTCCCAACTGATATTCACGGCCTTGATGTTGCTGGCGGTGAAGTCCTCGGTGGTGACGGCGCCCTCGGTCTTGAGTCGGGGCTGGAAGTCTCCGAGATCACCGAGCTTGATGCGCTTGCCCTCGAGCAGGAGTTCGCGCAGGCAGGCGACGGCCATGGTCAGGAGACCCACGATGTCGCCCTTGCTGTAGACGCAGCCGTGGTTGGCGATGTGTGCGGCGAACTTGTTGATGTCGACGGATTCCGTCACCTGTGCCACACCGTAAGCCTTCGTGTGGTTGATCTGTTCCTTCTTGGTGCCGGGCTTGGTGCCCCTGATTGCGATGCTGTAATTAATCATGGTAATAGAATTTAAGAGTTAAGACTGATGTTGTGTTTCTCAGAAGCGCTTCTGTCTATATATACTCAGTACCCCCCTTTTTGTAAACCCCCGGAGCGAACTTTTTTGCATTCAGGGTCACATTTTCTTGCCACACCTTATTAATATTAAACACGTGCGGGCGCATTACGCACGCTCGCGCGTAGAGGGAGGGCTAAGGAAGGAGACGGCCAAAGCCCCAGAAGAACCCCTAACCTCATTTAGAGACCCCCTAACCCCCTTTAGGGGGAATTATATACGCCACAGCAAGGAACACCAATTCCCACAGCAAGGAACACCGATTCCCACAGCAGGGAACGCCAATTCCCACAGCAGGGAACGGCCGACGCCACGTGAGGCGTGGTTCCGGCCATTACGAAGCAGCCCCTCCCCCTGGCCGGGAGAAGGGCACAAAAAAAGCCTCTCCGCATGGGGGAGAGGCTGACTTCTCAGAAAGTTGCTGCAGATTAGAAAGAGAGCTCCTTACCAGCCTTGAACTTAACAACCTTCTTTGCAGGAATCTTGATAGCTTTCTTCGTAGCAGGGTTGATACCCTTGCGAGCCTTGCGCTCTGTAACGTCGAATGTTCCGAAGCCTACGAGAGCAACCTTGTCACCCTTCTTCACAGCCTTCGTAATAGCCTCCAGAGTAGCCTCCAAAGCCTTCTTTGCATCAACCTTGCTCATGCCAGCGCCCTCAGCGATCTTGGCAACCAAATCAGTCTTGTTCATAAAAAAATAGTTAAGTTGTTTGTAATAAGGTTATTTAATACACTGTTTATTGCACATTTGCATGACAAATTTAGCGAAAGTT
>CAMJOE010000025.1:0-26444 GCA_946407485.1 uncultured Prevotellaceae bacterium
ACCTTGGATGCACACTAAACGACTGCGATTGGAAAATTTAAACGACAATCCCTAAAATATGTTTAATATTTTATATAATATATTAATATATAATTATTTATATTATAATTATACTATTTCTTCTATCTCCTTCATGCCCGCCGCAAAAAAAACAAACCCAATATCCAATATTCCAATATGGCGCGGCGCTGCGTAGGGTATAAACTTTCATTTTCGTGTGAAAATAATTGCCAAATTACTTGCACAAGTCAAGATTTTTTCGTACCTTTGCAGTGAAAAAAAATGAGGGTAAACAAGCCACTGCCCAAACGCCCGCGAAGCACGCTTAAGTGCGCAATTAAGCACGCCAAGTACGGCCACACGGCACGCCGCGTTCACCTCCTCATCCCGTCTGTGGTCTTTCGCACCTTTGGTGCTTTTAACCGGACAGTAATAATTAATTCTTAACTCTTAATTCTTCATAATGCAGGGTAGTGCTCCTTGACGTATTCGTCCACCCATTCGTAGTATTTCCGCAGAGCTTGTGTGCCCTTTCCCTTTCTCATGTTCTTCAATGCATCGCGACCATGATTGAGGACCTCTCGCTCCAAGGGCATGATTTGCTGCACGATGCCTGTGCCAGCCGCATTCACCAGCTTGCTGAGGTCGATGTAGTCACGAACATTGCCTCGCTTCAGGCTAAACACTTTCTTCTTCTGTTCGATGGACTTAT
Source organism: uncultured Prevotellaceae bacterium (assembly GCA_946407485.1). Classification (GTDB taxonomy): domain Bacteria; phylum Bacteroidota; class Bacteroidia; order Bacteroidales; family Bacteroidaceae; genus Physcousia. Next base: position 713 of record CAMJOE010000025.1, read on the forward strand.
TGCAGAGCCAAGACTTGTCGTTCTCTCCGCGCTGCACGATGGAGGGGAGGGGCACGCCTTCTTCCAGAACGAGTGGGATGGCAACCGAGGCACACGGCCAGCCGATATTCGTCCAACTGACGGTGTGCGAGGTCGTTTCGCCCGGCTTCACGCCCTGAACCAAGAGGGCAGACGAGGTGATGTAGCGCGGTATGAACTCCGAGAAGTGAATGAAGCGAGTGTCGTTCTCGTCCTTTGGCAACTGTTCGTAGAGGTTCTGCTTAGTCAGTCCGTGCGTGAGGTAGCGAGGCACGTTGGCTATCAGGTATTCGCAGTCGATGTTTTCCTTGCGATGCGCCTCTGCCATGAAATCGGTAATGGCCATGAAGCGCTCCACTCCGCGGTCGATATCTCGGCAACCCGTCATGCCATGATTCGTGCGAACGAGATAGCCGTCCGGAGCCTGTTGAGGGTCGTTTGCGTCGAACTTCACATATTTATAATCGCCCGTTTCATAATAGGCGCAACCGCCTTCGCCATCCAGTACGCCGAAGTTGGAGTTCAGGCCAAGAGGCAGCGGCAAGGAGTCGAGAAGATGTTCGAAGTCGGCTAATGTACGACAGACCTCCAAAGCACGGCGCATCACCCGTCCGTCATTGTCCGTATCCTTGCCTTCGCAGCCATTCATGTTGTAGGCTGCAGTATTGATGATGGCAAAGCCCGCTTCATTGTGTCCGCCCCAGATGTCGACGGGCTTCTTGTCCCAAGATGCAGCGATGCCCATGTATCGGTAGCGTTCACCCTGCACGACTACGACCACGTTGTTGGCATCGCCCGTGTCTCGGTTCTTGAAAATGAGCGGCCGTCCGTCCTTCGTGGCCTTTCCGGAAACGATAAACGAGGTGCAGGCCAATGTCTTGCCTGCTGCAAGAAATAGCAGAACGATAGGAAGGAGCACCCATAATGTTTTTCTGTATCTGTTCATCTCGAAGACTGATTTATCTTAATTTCAACGCTAAGGTGACTATCTGGTGAGGCTTCAAAGTGACCTCTACGCCACCAGCCTTGCACTGCGGCTTGTCCACGCCGCTCATGGGATATTCCAACAAGGTGACGCGGCGAGCACCCTGTACCTGGCACGGTAGCGTCACGTGGATGGGCGTCTCACGACCTGTCATCTCACACACTCGAACGATGAGTTCGTTGCTGTCCTCTGCCTTCTTGATGGCGGAGAGCAGGACATTCGGCTTGTCGATAGAGATGAGTTGCTGCTCGGCAGGAAGGTTGGCGCCTTTCTTCTTAAGGGAAGTGGAGAGCGGCTCGGCAGCATAGACGGGCAGATTGTAATCGAGTCCTGCCAGCATGACGCCATTCGTCCAACTGCCGCTATGAGGCATGATGGCATATTGGATGTTGAACTTGCCCAGATTGGGGAACTCATCGGGGTCGCCTGCAGAGCGAAGCAAGGTCATGCGAAGCTCTCCATCATTATAGCAATGTCCGTATTTGGAGCGATTCAAGAGGGCGAAACCAGCCTTGCCATCCGAGACGTCCACCCATTTCTGCGCCGCCACCTCTTGTCCGTCTTCGCGTTCCACGGTTCCCGGGTCTTCGCGGTTCTGGAGCCAAGCGGGAGTGGGCTGCCCTGCCAGCATGCCGTCGTGGGGACGCTCCACCACATTGAAGGCCACATCGTTCCAGAAGGTTGAGTTGGGCATATTGATGGGGAAGACGGCGCGCAGCATGGGCGAATCCTTCTCGGCCGTGCCATATTCCATCCAGCGGACATCAATGTCGTAATCGATGCGCGGCAGCGAGCGATAGATATAGGTCAGCACCCTGAAGCGGGAGTTGCCCCAAGCGAAGTTGGCCTCAATCTTGGCGCGAATGGGGCCGTTCTCGATGCTGGCTTTGCCTGTAGTGGTGGTGATGTCGCCACGACTGGTACTGCGGTTGATGGTCCACGACTTCATCTCGCCGCCTTTCATCTCGGTGTACATGCGCAGAGTGTTCAGCTGTTTGCCAGTGGTCACGAAGTCCTTTCCACTTGCCTTATCAATGAGCGAAACGATGTTCCCCGTCTGCGGGTCTATCTTGATGCGGTAGTAGTCCGTCTCGAAAGTGTTGTCGTGGAAGGGAATGTCCTCTTCGAGCGTGCCCTTTTGCGAAGGGTCGACGTAGAAAGTCTTATAGCCGCCGGCAGGAATGTCGTCGCATACAAACTCCACTTTCCAGCGCCATCCGGGCGGGAAGCGTTTGCCCCATACAATCTGGGCGGGATAGGTCTTGCCCTCTGTATCACGCACCAGCACCGTAGTCTTCAGTCCGTCGCGAGGGAAGATGGTGCGGAAGGCGTCGAAGTTGCCCCAGCCGTGAAAACTTGTAGTCATGGGCAAATCATACGAGAAGACCTCAGCCTCCACCAAGGCACGATGCTGATAGGGCAGGAAATTGAAAGCCACGATGGGTTGTCCTGCACCAGACAGGAAGGGAATGTTGTCCACATAAGCGCGGAAGGCATAGTCGCGGTCTTGGCTGGCAGAATGGAATATGTCGTTGTACCGCCCCACGCTCTCGCGGTTGGACTCGTAGATGGCCGAGCCCGGCAGGATGTCATGGAACTGATTGAAGGCCACCCCTTCCCAAAGGCTTGTCAACTTCTCAGCAGGGTACTTGCCACCTCGCATCCAGTTGAGCGACTGCAGGTACTCATCCTCATACAACACGTTCTCGCACTTGCGGTTGAATTCCTTTATCTCGGCCACATTGCTGTAGCAGCCCTCGAACACGTATCCCATCTCGCCCTTGTGGGTAGGTCTCTCGACGGCTTCCTTCTCGGCCATCTTGAAGAAGGCTTCGGCAGTCGTGAAGCGCACGCTGGGATAGTCGGGCCGAGCATCCAACTCATGTGTCCGCTCGATATTCAGTCGCGTAGGACCTCCGCCATGGTCGCCCTCGCCTGTAGGACAGAAAGAGCGATGCCCGTCCACGGGAAAAGCCTGCAGGCGGTCGCGCAGTCCTTCGTTGATATCTCCATTATAGCTTCCTGTGCTGAATGCCAACACGCGAGAGCCGTCGGCACCTTCCCACCAGAATGCACCGGTATGGGGTGCTGTGCGCATCAGCCCGAAATAGTTCATCCCGCACTGACGGAGCATCTGAGGCAGTTGCGACTGATGGCCAAAGTCATCGGGCAGCCAGCCCACTCGTGCCATGCGGCCAAAGCGCGACTGGAAATAACGTTGCCCCAAGAGGAACGAACGCGTCAGAGCCTCGCCCGAAGGCATCTGCTGGTCGCTTTCAACCCACATGCCGCCAACAGGTTCGAAGCGTCCCTCCTTGACGTATTTCTTCACCTTGCTGAAGAGCTCGGGGTCTTGCTCCTCGACCATCTTATATACCACGGCCTCGCTCTGCAGCAGGTGGTAGTCGGGATATTCCTCCATGAAGGCGACGGCCTGACGAAGATTGTCGTGAGCCATCTTCTCCGTTTCCGAAAGCGTCCAAAGCCAATTCATATCCATGTGGGAATGTCCGATGACGTGCAGCGTATCCTTTGCCACATCGGCATTCTTCTGAACAGTCTGCGATGCAAGCGGCAAACTAAGCCCCGCCAGCAGCAAGGTGATAGAGCATCTCCTTTTCATGATAATTCCTCCTATATGTTTTTTACATTTTTATTTCTTCGTCTGCGAGTACTTCTTGATGAGGTTGTAGGCAGTATATAGTCCCAGCTCTCCTGCTTGCGAGAGGTCGCTCAGGCCCTGCTCGGTCTGGCCGGCAAGGATATGAGCCACGCCTCTGCCGTAGTAGGCGCTTGGGAAGTGAGGGTCGAGTTCGATGGCACGGCTGAAGGACTTCTGAGCTGCCAAATAATCTGCCAACTGAACCTGCACGCATCCGACATTGTAGTGCAGGAAGGGGGCATCGGGTATGAGGTCGGAAGCCTTGTTGTAGTCCTGCACGACCATGAGATAGCCGAGGCGAAGGTCGGAAGCAGCCGCAGTGGTTCGCGACACCTCGAGCTGAGCAAAGCGACTTTGAGCACGCAAGATGAGTGCCAGAGGCTTTGGACCGTTCTCCAGGATGAAAGCATCCATATCGGCAACGGCATTCTCGAAGTCGCGGATGTGATAGTAGTCGAGTGCCCTTTGGAAGAGTTTGTCTCCCTTTAAAGATGAGTCGGAGGGGGTCTCAGAGACAGATGTCTGGTGAATCTCTGTCTGCTTCTCCGTCATGGGGGCTTCGCTGTCGGTCAGGTATAGCTGCGAAGGGAGAGACTTACGGGCGTTGAGTTTTTCCAGTTCGAGGCAGTAAGCCACGTAGGTGTTTGTCTCTGAGTCTTTCTTATAATAGGTAAGGGAATAGATGGGCTCCGGCTGCAACTCTGTACGGCGGTTCTGGACCTTGCCGCGATACTCGCTGACGTACTCGTTCTCTTCCTCGTGCTCGTCTTCTTCCACAAGGGCCGCATAATCCTCGATGTTGTGCTCGCTCTTCTTTCGTGTTCGGACAGGATGCTTCTTGCCTGCCGCCGCATCCAGCCGAGCCTGCAGCACCTTGAACTCATCCCTTTCTGCGCCGTTCACGTCGCCTATCTTTCGCTTGATGGCAGCCCGCTGGCGATAGCCGTCCCAGAACTCTGGGTAGTCCTTGATGACGGCGCTGATGTCGCGAATGGCTCCGTTGTAGTCGCCGATGTTGTCGAGCAAGAGGGCACGATTGTAGAGGGCGATGGTGTTGTCCGGCTCGAGTTCGAGCACGAAGTTGAAGTCCTCGATGGCCAGATTGTCCTCGCCTACTTGGGCACGAAGCAAGCCGCGATTGTAGTGAGCGAGGTAGTTGCGGGGTTCGAGGTCGAGGCAGGCATCGTAATCGGACATCGCTCCTCTAAGGTTATCCTGATTATAGCGCGTCAAAGCGCGATTGACATAGAGCCCGGCCATTCGCGGCATTTGCATGATGGCTTTGTCGAGCGAAGCCTCTGCCTCCTTGTATTCCTTTCGACCCGCCTGGAACATTGCCTTGAGGCTCCAAGCTTTGCCGTCGTAGCTGTCGAGTTCCAGAGCCCTGTCCGTCCACGTTTCTGCCTGAACGGTATCGGTCCGAAGCAGAGAGACTTGCGCCTTCATCGTGTATTGCTCCGTCTCTTTTGGCCAGTGGCGAAGCATCACGTCGAGCGAGGAATCGGCACGCTCGTACTCCTTCAATTCGATTTGGCAAAGCACGATATTGTGCCAGGCGTTATGTTCAAGGGGATTGATGGCGATGGCCTTCTGGTAGTCCTCTTCGGCCAAGGCATAGCGATTCTGGTTGATGCGGCAAAGGGCTCGGAGGACATAATGATTGAGAGCATACGGATTGCGCTCCACGGCATTGTTGCAATCTATCTCTGCCCCTTGATAGTCCTCAAGATAATACTTTGCCAACGCCCTGTAGAAGTAGGGCTCGCCCAGCCAGGGCTTCACGTTGATGACCATGTTGAAGCGCTGGATAGCCAACACATAGTCCTCGTAATACAAAGCGTTGCGCCCCATCAAGAGGACGCGGTCGGTGTTGATTTGAGCCGAAACTGTGCCTAATTGAAGATTGATAATTGAAGATTGAAAATTAACTATGCCGACAAGCATAGCCACAAGCAAGAATATCCGCTTTTTCATGGCTTTTATTATCAATTTTCAATCTTCAATCTTCAATGTTCAATGTTTCACCTTTACCTTATAGTTGCAGGAGAAATTGCCTTTCCTGATGTCTTGGAGTTTTGATTTGGTAAGCTGGCGGCGGAGGCCTTGCAAGTGGTCGGTAAAGACGACGCCGTCGAGGTGGTCGAACTCATGTTGCATGACGCGTGCCAAATAGCCGGTCACCCATTCGTCGTGCTCCTGGAACTGCTCGTCCTGATAAGTGACGCGGATGCGCTTTGGGCGCTTCACCTTCTCGTGAATGCCGGGCAGACTGAGGCAGCCTTCTTCCATCACGTCAACTTCCGTGTCGTCGTACTCCTCGATATAGGGGTTGATGAAGGTCTTGATGTAGCCCTTGTATTCGGGCAGGTCTTCGCTGATGACGTCGAGGTTGATGATGGCGAGCCTGATGGGCAGCCCCACTTGAGGTGCTGCCAGGCCGATGCCTTCGCTGCGTTCCAGCGTCTCGTACATGTTCTTGATGAGCTGCTCCAGCCCCGGATAGTCTTTGTCGATTTCCTCAGCCTCCTGGCGAAGCACGGGCTGACCGAATGTGTATATTGGTAATATCATGTTTTATCAATTAAGAGTTAAGAATTAAGAGTTGAGAATTATTTTCCCGGCATACGACTTGGAATTTCTTAATTCTTCTCTTTAATTTCTTAATTATTTCTCCTCTCCATCCATCCTTGCAGGATAATAGTGGCACTCACTTCGTCCACGAGGGCTTTGTTTCTGCGGGCCATCTTTCCGATGCCGCTTTGCAGGATGGCTTGCTGTGCGAGGACGCTGGTGTAGCGTTCATCCCACATATCGACGGACACCGCTGGAAACGCCTTTTGCAGCTGTTCGACGAAGGTCCGCACTCGTGGCAGGTTGTCGCTGTCCCGCCCGTTTGTCTGCTTTGGCAGACCGACCACGAAGCGCTCCACCTGTTCCTTCGAGAGATAGTCCTTCAGAAAGGCAAGCAGCTTTGGCGTCTCGACGGTGGTCAGCCCGCCTGGAATAATCTGCAAAGGGTCCGTCACAGCCAAACCTGTACGACGGACCCCGTAGTCTATTGCAAGTACTCTTCCCACATTATATATATTATAACGTCCTTAGGGTCCTTAAGGTTTTTAAGGACTCAAGGGTCATGGGGAGCCTCAGAAAATTACTTCTTATAGAGCAGCCATGCACCGGGATACTGTCCCTCGAGCTGAGCACGCTTCTGGGCGGCTTCGGGCTTGGTGTCGAAGCTGCAAGCAACGACGCGATAGAACGTCTGGCCGTTCACCTGAGCTTGTGCCACGCAGCTGTTGTAGCCCTGACTGGCGAGCTTCTGCATGAGAGCCACACCGTTGGTCTTGATTGTGACAGAGGCTACGACTACGCCATACTGCTTCAGAGGACTGCCCTCCACGAAGGTCACGCTCTCATTGCGAACCTGCACATTGCTGTAATCAGCCACGGGAGTAGTGGTGACGGGAGTGACGGTCTGAGTGGTAACCTGCTGAACGGGCGTTGTTGTGGTCACAGGCGTCTCTGTCTGCTGAGCCTTTGCCTTTTCGTAAGCTTTCTTGTAAGCACTTTCCTTGCTTTTGCAAGAAGACATCATGAACACAGCGCACACAGCAGCACACACATAAAGAATCTTTTTCATAAGTTGGTTTTAAATATGTTTAGGGTTACTTTTTTCTTTATTTTACCTCGCAAAGGTACTGCTTTTTGCTTACAGATGCAACAAATATGGCAGAAAAAGCCCTTTTTTCAACATTTTTTTGCATTTTTGTACCGATGGAATGCCAAAATTCACTATATTTGTACGCAGAAACGAACTAAATAATAGAAAGAAGTAAAAGCGGAAGCAATAAAAAAGGACGTAAAGCGCGCCCTTTTTGCTTCCATAACATTTAAGAAAGGAAAACGATTATGAGAGCATTTGATTTTCTGGCAACATTCATTGGCGGTGCACTGGTAGGTGCTGCCTGCGGTTTGCTTTTCGCCCCCGAAAAGGGAAGCGACCTTCGTGAGAAAATTGCAGAGGCCCTGCGCAAGCGCGGCATCAAGCTCAACCGTCAGGAGATGTCCGACCTGGTTGACGAAATAGCCGAGGAACTGCAGGCAGCGAAGGCGGAGGAGTAAAAGCCAGTCCGCTTGCCTCCCTCGCGAGCTCCCCGATTGCTCCGCCGCTAACGGGCAATTACCCACCATGAAGGGAGTGACGCAAATGGTCAATGTCCTATGTTCTATGTTCAATGAACTACAGTAGCAGCATACAATCGCTCTGGACAGAAGCGAAAAGCTATCTGGAGCTGCAAAAAGAGTATTTGAAGTTGGACTCTGCAGAGAAGTTGAGCGTGCTCCTCTCGGCAGTGGCCACCGTAGCCGTGTGCCTGATACTCGCTTTGGCAGCCCTTTTCTTTTTTGTGATAGCCCTTGCGCTCTGGCTTGCAAAGATGGTGGGCGCGGCTTGGAGTTTCACCATCGTGGGAGGCGCAATGCTGCTCATCATCATCATCATTCTCCTTTGCCGCAAACGCTGGATCGTACAGCCCGTGACACGTTTCGTGGCCGGATTGTTTGTCGGTGAAGACGAGGAGGACGACGAAGAACCTTTAGCTCCATGACACTATGAACAGCATCGTGAATTCTCCCGACGCGCTTGCCGCCCTCAGGCAGAGGAAGCGGAAAGTCCAGCGGAAGCTGCAGGCTTCTCGCACGCAGATGACTGACAACGTCAGCTATCTGACGGGCGGCAACATGCCGAAGACGGCCGACAGAGTGCAGAAGCTCACCCGCCTCCTCATCAACGGCCTCGTCCTCTACCGCGGTTTCCGCCTCTGTTCGGGTGTCGTCTCGGGCATCCACTCCTTCTTCGCCCCAAGCAAACGCCGCAGATAGCCTTTCGCCTTATGTCGAGCATCTTTTCCCAAAGAGGCTGGCTTACTTTCTTCATGCTATGCCTCTCTGCCTGCATTTGTGCGCGAGTCAGGCTGCATTTAGCTGACCCGGATGCCACAAAGCAGACGCGAGCCCTCTACTCCCAGTTATGGGCCCTGCAACAGCGGGGCTTCATGTTCGGCCACCATGACGACCTGGCATACGGGCGCTACTGGCGCGACCTCCCCGGCAACTCCGACACGAAGGCTGTCTCAGGTGACTACCCCGCCGTCTGCAGCATGGACTTCGGCTCGATGATGGACGACCGCTACGACCCTCAAAGCCAATGGGCGGCCACCACACGACGACTGATTCAGCAGGCAAGGCGCAGGGGCGAGGTCATCACTTGTTGCGCCCACCTCGGCAATCCACTGACGGGAGGCGACTCGTGGGACAACTCCAGCCACGACGTCCTGCGCGAGATACTCACCGATGGCAGCACGACGCACCAGAAGTATCTGCTCTGGCTGGACCGGCTGGCACAATACGCCCGCACGCTCATCGACGACCGTGGCGAACCCATACCCATCCTGTTCCGTCCCTTCCACGAACACACGCAGACATGGAACTGGTGGGGACGCGGCTGCGCAAGCGAAGAGCAGTTCGTGGCGCTGTGGAGGTTCACGGTGGACTACCTCCGCAAGGCTGGCATTCACCACTTTATCTATGTCATCTCTCCGCAATCGCACGGACGGGACGACGCGTCGCGCTTCACGTTCTGGTGGCCTGGCGACGACTATGTGGACGTGATGGGCTACGACTACTACGAGGGCGAGACGCCCGATGTGCTGCGTGCCAACCTGCAGACGCTCTCGCGGGTGGCAGCCGAGAAACGGAAGCCATGCGCCGTGACGGAAGCCGGCCTGGAGGCCTTCAAAAACCCGCACTACTGGACGCAGCAGATACTGGAACCCGCCACTTCCGAGGGCGTTCGCCTGAGCTTCATCGTGTTTTGGCGGAACAAATACGTGGGAAATAACGAGAAAGACACGCACTACTTCTCCGTCTTCCCGGGGCATCCGTCGGAGGAAGATTTCCGACAATTCTATCAGTCGCCCCGCACCTTCTTCAGCAACGACCTCCCGCCGATGTATCGCCGTGCCAAAGGCATACGCGTCCGCTAAAAGGGCTGCATGCAAATTGTCACGGATTCCCCCACTCCTCTTCCTTTTTGTCACTTTTTGAAGTGAGGGAAAAAGGGTCGCAACACGTCGGATTTCCCGACGCCACGTGTAGCGATTCCCGACGCCACATGTGGCGTGAGCACTTCCCACGTGTAGCGTGAGGCTTTCCTACGTGTAGCGTCTGATTTTTCATCTGCAGGGATTCACTATCGAAACACGTCGATTTTGCCCTCGAAACGCGTCATTTTGCCACCTCCACTTAGCAAAAGAGCGATTTTCCTTCTTTTTTGCGCTTCGCAACCCACTCATTATCAACGGAAAGCTCTCTGAGCGCGTCAAATCCTCTCGGGGTAGGAAAGTGCCGGCGCGAGGATTTTAAGCGATTCTCGCGAGTCGGCGAAAAACGCTTGTGTCAGCAAAAACGGCAAAATGCGAGCAAAGTGTCAAGAGCCGGAAAGCGCTGGCCTCACCGTTATCTTGCAAGGCGCAGCGAAGCGGGGATCTTGTCGCTCGTAAAGCGTCTGCCGATAGGTGTCCGCACTCGGCTTGACCCTGCCCTTGAAGACTCTCTTGCCGCGGATTTTTACGGTAATGGGCTTCCGCAGGTTCACCAGTTCATCGCTCAGGTACAAGGTCAGTTCGGAGTAATCCATGCGGGTGATGTCGATGGTGTTCTTCTCGACCGTGGCATCGACCCTCATGCCGCGCTTCAGCTCCCGGCGTGGAGCCGAAAGCCAGTAGAAGTCGGGGCGCAGCACGGCCTCCTGCTGCCAGATGACGTGACGGGGCCAAGCCTGACGCTTATACTGCGCCATCCAAGGGACGGCCGCCGCGTCCTCGCGGTCCATCCAATGCCCTTTGCCCTCCATGATGTGCGTCTCGTGGATGTAGCCGTCTGGGCAGGTCTGCTGCAGGGAATCCATTTGGACGCCCCTTTCCCTGTCGAGCCGGTTGCGGTTGTATGCAGCATCGTTCGCTCCACACCAAATCATGAAAGGCGTGTTCAGAAGGTTTTCAAGCCTGACGTCGCCAGGATGGCCGGCCATCATGCTTGCGGCAGCCCAGTGGTCGGCCATGCGAGGAGCCATTCGCCACACGCCGTCGCCGCCAGCCGAATAACCCATCAGATAGACCTTATCGGGATTGACACCATAATGGACAATCATCGTGCGGATGAGGACGCGATACATGCTGTCGATGGGTTGCTGGCACCACATATCCCAAGCCTCCACGGGCGAACGCGGCGCCACATAAACACCCTCACTCGGACGATAGAGGCGCATCTGATTCCTCCACTGCTGGTCGTTCACCTCGGGCGTCGTCCCACCACCTCCGTGAAGGCTAATCCAGAGGCTTCGCCCGTCGGCAGGACGCTCGCCATAAACCGTCCACCAGAGCTTCATGCTGTCACCGTCCTGACGGATAATGCTGTCGCGGACGACGTTGGCTGTCGCTGCCCGCAGGCTGTCGAGCCACAGATGACGAACACGCTCACAACTGACTCTCCAGCCCCCTTCAAGGGGAGTCATAAAACTTTCAAGTAATAAAGGAAGGAGTAATAATAAATATCGTTTCATATTGCTGGATGGATATCCTTGCCTTACTTGGGTCAGGGGGTCTTTATTTGGAAAGTGCTTGATTGCTTGCCGTTTTTGATGCGATTGTCCTCAACAAACCAGTTGCCGGAAGCGCGGCCTGCACATTGGATGGTGTAGCCCTCGGGCGTCTTGGTGAAGACGTAGGTGTTCCACTCGGCATTGTAGGGCTTGGTGTTCTTGTTGGCCCAGAACGTGCCCAGCTCGTTGATGTAGCGGCCGTCCTGCGCATTCGTAATCTTGAAGCGACCCGTCTCGGGCACGAGCTCGATGTTCCAGAGCTGGCGCTGCGGGTTGATGGTGTCGGCCTCGGCCACAAAGACGGGGAAGTCGCCGTCGCGGTCGGGCGAGGCATTCACGTCGGTCAGGTACTTGCCGCCATACATTATATAATAGCGTCCGTCCTCGACGGCTTGCTGGGGGAAGAACTCGAGTCCGAAGGCGAAACGTTTCTTGTAGTCCTTGGCAAGTCGGACGGCCTCTTCTCCTACCCAAGGCGTCACGACCGTACCGCTCACGACTGGCTTTGCCTTCACGACGGAACCCTCGTAGTTGCGGCTGATGATGCCTTTCTGCTTCTCTTCGAGACGCTGCAGGGCGCGGTAGTGAGCCACGAAGCCTACGCTGTCCGACGCCTGCAAAGCCTTTTGCATCGCCGTCACTTGCAGTCCCCTCTGCCCAAGCAACCGCATGGTCTCCACCCAGGGAGCAATCTCCCTGAGCATCTCGGGCTGTGAGAGGCTGTCGGCAAGCAGCGCATCGGCCTCGGTCACAAGGCGGGAGAAGTAGGCGTCGTTGGGAACCTTCCCGAACTCCGGGCTTTCCCCGTCGCGCCGCAATCCGTGGGCCGTCCTGCCCAGGTCGATATTGTTCTCGCAGAAGAAGCGGAAGGCTTCCCTGCTCGTCGGCATCAGCTCGTCGAGGGCCTGCTCCCAAGACCTCTCGGCATTGTAGGCAGGCATGTTCCAGCAATAGTCGGCAATGCTGTAGAGCGAGACTTTGGAGGCCTCGGCATACTCCATGGGATTGCTGCAGAAACCCGACACGAGGTCGGCGATGTCGAGTCCGTTGCCGTAGGTCTTGCCCATGAGCAGGCGGCTCTGACAATAGTCGTTGACGGGATAGTTGAGCCAGATGAAGGCCTTGCGCTTGATTTGCGCGTTTATCCATTCCATGTCGTCGCGCTCGATCATGTCGACCACCGAGTTGCCCGTCCACATGATGCGCACCTCCGGATACATCTTCGTGCCGAGCGTGGAGAGATAGTCGCCCCCACTCCATGCCTTGTTGTACTGCGTGGGACAGATGATGAGGGGCTCCACATCCTTGTGTCGGCGGACGAAGGCATCAGTCAGGTAGTTCATCAGCCCTGCTTGCTTCTCGGCCCTCGCGCCCTCGCCGCCGATGTCGTCAAAGAAGACGGCAAACGTGCGGATGCCAAGGGCGTACATGATGTTCAGCTTGTTCACGACGGCCAGACTGTCTTGCAGGTTCCACTTGATGTCACCGCCGGGATGAATCGCCCAGACGAACTGCACCCTGTTTCGGTGTGCAGCCTCGACGAGCTCTCTCAGCTTCGCAGCCTCCGCCTCGGGGTATGGGTCGCGCCAATGCGCACGGTGATAAGGGTCGTCCTTAGGCCCATAGACATAGATGTTGAGCCTGTGCTTTCCGTAAAACTCGAACTGCCGAAGCCGGTCCTCGTGGCTCCAAGGATTGCCGTAGAAGCCCTCGATGACGCCTCTGCAAGCGACGCTTGGCCAGTCGCGAATCTCGGCTCCTCCATCTTCAAGGAGAGTGACCTCCTTGAAGTCCCCATCTTTAATTCTTAATTTCCCATTTTTAATTTTCTCGAGTGCCTGCTCGCCATAGAACGTCCCGCTTGCATCCCTGCCAGCCACAACAACTTCGGTCGGCGTGACTTTCAGGTAGTAGCCCTCTGCCCGCTGCGGTATCTTCTTCTGATAAGCCTTCACGGACTTATCGCCAAAGGTGCCAATCACTTTCCGCGTCTCGGCAAAGCTGCAAAGGCATACTGCCGTCAGCATCACAAGAATAATCTGTCTTTTCATTGTCTCGGAGTAATCAGAATAATCAGAGCAGTCAGAGCGTTCAGAATAATCAGAATGGTCAGATTAATCAGAGTAATCAGGCGTTATCCCATACGGGATATCTTCTGCAAGGCGGGCTCGTCGAGTATCTTTATCCTTCGTCCCTCGAGCGCAATGAGTCCCTCCTGGACAAAGACGCTGAGCGTACGGATGGCGTTACTGGTCGTCATGTTGCTCAGGTTAGCCATATCTTCGCGACTTGGATAGACACTGAGCGTCTGTCCGTCGTCTTCCACGCCGTAACTCTCCTTGAGGAACAGGATGCTCTCTGCCAAGCGCCCGCGGATGTGCTTCTGAGTGAGGTTGACCGTCCTGGCGTCGCTCTTGCCAAGCGCAATGGCCAGCCTCCTGACGAAGAACCAAGCCAGCTGGGGGTTCCGCATCGTGAGCTGGCGAATCAGACCGATGGGGATGCTGGCGATGACGGAAGGCTCGAAGGCCGCTGCGGCCGTCACGTAGTTCTCGTCAGAGAAAGCAGCACGATAGCCGAAGTATTCCACCGCATCTGCCACACGCACAATCTGAGCTCTGCCTCCTACGCCGTCCTTGTATATCTTCACTTTGCCGCTGATGAGGCAAAGCAAGTGGGAGGGGATGTCACCTTCCTGATAGATGGTTTCGTTTTTACGGTAAGCACGAACCTGCATTTTGCTGAGGATCAGTTCACGTTCCTCTGGCGAGAGCGCCCCGTCCAAGTCAGGCAACTTCGCAAGCACATCTTCTTTTTTTATCATAGTTTTGCTGCTTTCAGCTCAAAGACATATTTAGGGATTACTTACATTCCACCGCGGCCTGCTCGATGGGCAAGCACTTCTTGTAGCTCTCAATATACTTCTCGAAACCTGCCACGTCCTCGGCCAATGGTGCAACCGACGTGCCAGTATTGCCGGCAAAGACGTCCTCCTCGAGGTAGTCGGCCAAACTCTTTCCTTTATTATTAATAAGGTAACCTGCCAGGAGGGCGATGCCCCAAGCGCCGCCTTCGCCCGCTGTCTCCATAACGGAGATGGGCGAATTGAGCGCTGCAGCCAATACGCGCTGGCCAGCGCCTGCCGTCTTGAAGTAGCCTCCGTGACCCGTTATGCGGTCCACTTTCACGTTCTCCTCCTTCAGCAGGATGTCGTTACCTATCTTCAGCACACCGATGGCGCCGTAGAGCTGGGCACGCATGAGGTTGGCGAGGTTGAACTTATCTGTAGCAGAGCGGACGAAGAGCGGACGGCCTTCTGCCAGGCCCGTCACAGGCTCGCCGCTGACGTAGTTGTACGCCATCAAGCCGCCGCAATCCGCATCGCCTTCGAGGGCTTTGTTGAAGAGCTTGCTGTATATCTCGCCCATATCGACAGGCACGCCAAGCATCTGCTGGTACTCTTTGAAGAGGCCGACCCAGGCATTGATGTCGGAGGTGCAGTTGTTGCAATGCACCATTGCGACCAGCGAGCCGTCGGGGGTCGTCACGATGTCTATGGGCTCGTAGGGCTTGCTGAGCGGTTTCTCCAAGACAATCATCGAGAAGGATGATGTACCGGCGGAGACGTTGCCCGTGCGCTGCTTCACGGCGTTGGTTGCCACCATGCCTGTTCCCGCGTCACCCTCCGGGGGACACAAGGGTACGCCTGGCTTCAAGTGACCTGAGACGTCGAGCAACTTGGCTCCTTCCGCCGTCAGACATCCTGCATCTTCGCCTGCGCTGAGCGACTTGGGCAAGATGTCGAGCAACTTCCAAGGAAAGCCTTTCGGTGCAATCAGCTTGTCGAACTTCTTGACCATCTCGGCATCGTAGGTCTTCGTGGCCGGGTCAACGGGTATCATGCCCGATGCATCACCCACGCCAAGCACGAACTGACCCGTCAGTTGCCAGTGAACATAGCCGGCGAGGGTGGTGAGATACTTAATCGAAGGAACATGTTTTTCCCCGTCGAGGATGCATTGGTAGAGATGCGAGATGCTCCAGCGCAATGGTATGTTGTAGTTGAAGAGCTTGCTCAGCTCGGCAGCGGCCTTGCCCGTGTTGGTGTTGCGCCATGTGCGGAAGGGCACAAGAATCTCCTGCTTCTCGTTGAATGCCATATAGCCGTGCATCATGGCCGAGAAGCCGATGGCAGCCAAGCTCTCTATCTCGCAACCGTATTGCTGCAAGACATCTCGGCGAAGGTCGATGTAGCAGTCCTGCAGGCCTTTCCATATGAGGTCGATGGAGTACGTCCACAGGCCGTCGGTCAGCTGGTTCTCCCATTCGAAAGCCCCTTGAGCGATAGGTTTGTTGTCCTCGTCGATGAGGACCGCCTTTATGCGGGTAGAGCCAAACTCGATGCCGAGGATGGCTTTCCCGCTTTCAATTACCTGTTTAGCTCTCATCTTACTTCAGTGCTTTGTTCAACATATAATACACCTCGCCGTTGCGTAGTGTCTGCTTGAACTCGGCGATGTTGGTCTCCTTGTTTATCTTCACGTATTCTATGCCTGTCATCTCGGCGAAGTCTTCCCAATAATCTTCCGTGATGTCGTAGGAGAAGGCGCTGTGATGTGTGCCGCCGGCAAGAATCCAAGCTGCCGCACCTATCTCGAACGTCGGCTGAGGAATCCAGAGGGCGCTTGCGACGGGCAGTTTGGGCATGGGCTTTGGCTCGATGCACTCCACCTCCTGAGAGATGAGACGGAAGCGATTGCCGAGGTCCACGACGGTTGCCTTGATGCCGCGACCTGTCTTCGAGGTGAAGACGAGGCGAGCCGTCTGCTGCTTGCGGATGCCGATGCCGAGGAAATGCACCTCGAGCTTTGGTTTGTCGCTGGCGATGAGCGGACATATCTCGAGCATGTGGCTTTGGAGACAAGAGGAGCGGTCGCCGGCGAAGTTGAGGGTGTAGTCCTCGAGGAACGAGCAACCCGTCGGCATTCCCTGTTGGATGACCCAAAGCGTACGGAAAAGGCAGGCGGTCTTCCAGTCGCCCTCGGCGCCGAAGCCGTAGCCTTCCTGCATCAAGCGCTGCGAAGCGAGGCCCGGTATCTGGTCGAAGCCGCAGAAGTCGGGTGCGTCAACGTTGGCGTCGCCCAAGTCGTCGAAGTTTGTGGTGAAGGCCGTTGCACCCTCATCCTTCAAGACGCGGCGCAATGCAATCTCGGCCTTGGCGCTGTTCTTCACCTTCTCCCAATAAACCTTCTCGCCGCTCTCGTCAATCTTTATTGTATAGAGCTTCTTGTATTCCTCGACGAGGGCGTCTGCCTCGGCATCCGTCACCTTCTTGTAGTACTCCATGAGAGAGGAAACGGGGTAGTAGTCAACGTGATAACCCAAGCGCTGCTCGAACTCGACACGGTCACCATCGGTCACGGCCACGTTGTTCATATTCATGCCGAACATGAGGCAACGCACGTTCTTTGCATCGGCCACGCCGGCTGCCACACGCGCCCAGACGGCAATCTGCTTCTGAGCCTTCTCGTCCTTCCAGTAGCCGCAAACCACTTTGCGAGCCACTCTCATGCGGGTGCAGATGTGTCCGAACTCGATGTCTCCGTGAGCGCTCTGATTGAGGTTCATGAAGTCCATGTCAATCTCGCTCCAGGGAATCTCCGCATTGTATTGGGTGTGGAAGTGGAGCAGAGGCTTCTGCAGTTGCTGCAAGCCCTTAATCCACATCTTGGCCGGTGAGAAAGTGTGCATCCATGTGATGATGCCGACGCACTTCCCGTCGTTGTTGGCAGCGAGCATCACCTGCTCCACCTCCTTCGAACTGTTGGCTGTGCCTTTATACACAATCTTGACGGGGATGTTGCCGCTGGCGTTCAAGCCCTCGACCATTTCCTTCGAGTGTCCGTCCACTGCGACTACTGCGTCGCCTCCGTAGAGCAACTGCGCGCCAGTCACCCACCAAATCTCATAATTCTCAAATGCATTCATTGTTTGTAGGTTTATAGTTAATAATGATTATGCTTTCTTTCCTTTCTGACCATAGTAGGCGTTGGGGCCGTGCTTCCTCTGATAGTGTTTTTCTATCAGAAGCGGGTTCATCGTCGTCTGCGGGTTGAGCGTCAGGGAAATGAACGCCATCCTGGCGCATTCCTCCATGACTTTGGCGTTATAGACGGCATTGTCGGGCGATGTGCCCCACGCGAAGGGTCCGTGGTTCTTTACCAAAACTGCGGGCGTATGGTCGGGATTTATCTTGCGGATGTTCAGTATCTCGTCCACGATGACTTTGCCCGTCTCCAGCTCGTACTCTCCCTTCACCTCAGCTTCTGTCATGTCGCGCGTGCAGGGAATGTCCTTGTAGAAGTAGTCGGCATGAGTCGTGCCGATGTTTGGGATGTCCATGCCCGCCTGAGCGAAGGCGGTGGCGTAGGTAGAGTGCGTATGGACGACGCCCTGGATGTTCGGGAACGCCTTATATAATATAAGATGTGTGGGCGTATCGCTGCTGGGGTTGAGGTTGCCCTCCACCACCTTGCCCGTCTCGAGGTCAACGACCACCATGTCCTCGGGCTTCATCACGTCGTAGCCGACGCCGGAGGGCTTGATGACCACCAGTCCCCTCTCGCGGTCGATGCCGGAGACGTTGCCCCAGGTGAAGATGACGAGGCCCTGCCTCACTAAATCCAAGTTCGCTTTGAATACTTTTTGTTTGAGTTCTTCTAACATAGTCACTAAGTTTGCTACAAATTTAGCCTTTTTTATCATTCAAACCAACAAAGGCGCGAAAAAAAAGGAGGATGCGTGGGCTTTTGCTGAGTGAAGGGCTCATTTCGGGTGGTAAACGACAGCCATTTTGTGCAAAATGTCGGGTTGTTTCGTGTGTCTTTTTTGCTTCTCTTTTATCCCATCAACTTATTGGCAATAACACGGAAGGTTGCGCCACCTTTCCGGACGTTTCCTCTGCCGCATAATTCCCCCTCTTTTCGAGGCTCGCCAGATAAGATTTTGTGCTAAAGAACATCTTTTGCCGTTTTATTTGCATTTCCCGAAAGAAAAAGAGCCGCAAATGCTTTCGGGTTTGAAGGAAAATTCGTAATTTTACGCTCAATAACCTATAACGCGTAACCAATAACCAATAACCAATAACCAATAACATAACCCATAACCTATAACCGATAACATGAGTTATTTACGTTTTGATAAGACGCTGATGACGAACCTGCGCGAATCGTTGCCCAAGGAGGTGCTTCGCTCGAACCGCTCAGGGGCCTACAGCTGCACGACGCTGGTGGATTGCAATACGCGCAAGTACCACGGACTGCTCGTTGTGCCTGTGCCTGAGCTGGACGACGAGAACCACGTCCTGCTCTCCAGTCTCGACGCTACCGTCATCCAGCACGGCGCTGAGTTCAATCTCGGCCTTCACAAGTATGGCGGCGACAACTTCAGCCCTCGCGGCCACAAGTATATCCGCGAGTTCGACTCCCTGCAGGTCCCCACGACGGTCTATCGCGTGGGTGGCGTCATATTGAAGAGGGAGATGATGTTCCAGCACTTCGAGAACCGCATCATCATCCGCTACACCCTCATGGATGCGCACTCCGAGACGACTCTGCGACTGCAGCCCTTCCTCGCTTTCCGCAGCGTACGCGAGTTCACGCACGAGAATGCCGGCGTCAACCGCAACTACAACGTGGTGCAGAACGGCATCTCGACATGCATGTACAGGGGCTACCCGACGCTCTTCATGCAGATAAACAAGGAGAACGAGTTCGTCTTCCGACCCGACTGGTACCGCGGGCTCGAGTATCCGAAGGAGCAGGAGCGCGGCTATGCCTCGACGGAGGACCTCTACGTGCCCGGCTACTTCGAGTTCAGCATCTCGAAGGGCGAGAGCGTGGTCTTTGCCGCAGGCCTCGAGGAAATCAATACCGATACGCTGGCCGACCTGGCAGACTTCGAGGTAAGCGTCCGCACGCCTCGCGACAACTTCTACAACACCTTGGTCAACAGCGCCCATCAGTTCATCGTCCATCGCGAGCACGAAGACTATGTCTTGGCCGGCTACCCCTGGTTCAAGTGCAGAGCGCGCGACATGTTCGTCTCGCTGCCGGGACTGACGCTCACCAACAACGAGGTGGAGAAGTTCGAGGCCGTCATGCAGACGGCAGAGAAGGCCATCCGTGAGTTCATCGAGGGAAAGCCGTTGACGGTCAGCGTGACAGAGATAGGGCACCCCGACGTGCTGCTTTGGGCAGTATGGTGCATCCAGCAGTATGCCAACTTCGTTTCGATGGAGAAGTGCATCGAGAAGTACGGCCGCCTGCTTTGGGACACGATGGAGTGGCTACGTGCCGGAGGTCATCCCAACTTCCACGTCGAGGAGAACGGCCTCGTCAGCTGCGAAGGCCGCGACAAGGCTGTGACGTGGATGAACAGCTCCGTCGGCGGTCGTCCCATCGTGCCGCGCACGGGATTCATCGTCGAGATAAATGCCTTGTGGTACAACGCCTTGATGTTCAGCGCCGAGGTATGCCGGCAGGCGAAGGACGAGAAGTATGTGAAGCAGCTCGATGCCGCCGCAAAACTCTGCGAGAAGAACTTCGCTCCGATGTTCTACAATGAATACGGCTACCTGTGCGACTATTGCGTGGAGGGCTACCGCAACTACGACGTGCGCCCCAATATGGTATTCGCCATCGCTCTCGACTATTCGCCTCTCGACAGAATACAGCAGAAAAGTGTGCTCGACTACTGCACGAAGGAGCTCATCACGCCGAAGGGCATGCGTTCGCTCTCGCCGAAGAGCCACGGCTACAACCCGATGTACGTCGGCCCGCAAGTGCAGCGCGACTATGCCTACCACCAGGGAACGGCATGGCCATGGCTCGCCGCATTCTACATGGAGGCGTGTCTGAAGATATTCAGATATAGCAAGCTGAGCTACGTCGACCGCTTGCTGGTGGGTTACGAAGAGGAACTCTTCTACCACTGCATCGGCACGATTCCCGAGCTCTTCGACGGCAACCCGCCCTTCCACGGACGAGGCGCCATCAGCTTTGCCATGAACGTCTCAGGCATCATGCGCATCGTGAAACTGCTCGACAAGTACAACGAAGAGTGACATTAAGAATCATAAACAGAAGAAAAGCGAGTCAGCTCTTATGGCCACAAGCGAGTCCTCCAGAAACGCCACACGTAGCGTCCGCCAACGCTACACGTGGGAAGTGACGACGCTACACGTGGGAAGTGACGACGCTACACGTGGGAAGTGACGACGCCATTGGTCACCTGAGAATCTGCCTGCTTTTAATTAAGTATATAATATGAAAGTTCTAATGTTCGGATGGGAGTTTCCTCCCAAGATATATGGCGGTCTTGCAGTTGCAAGTTACGGCATCACCAAGGGCCTGAGCCTGCAGGGAGACGTCGAGACGACCTTCTGCATGCCTAAGCCTACAGGAAAAGAGGAGAAGTTCCTCAAGATAGTGAACATGAGCCAGGTGCCCGTCGTGTGGCGCGACGTCTGGTACGACAACATCAAGGACCGCTTCATTGGTCACACGGCAGAGGATTACTACCGCTTCCGCGACCATCTCTATGCCGACTTCAACTACCTGCAAGGGCTCGACGACATGGGATGCATCGGCTTCGCCGGAGGCTACCCCGGCAACCTGCACGAGGAGATTAACAACTTCTCCATCATCGCAGGCGTGCTGGCAAGGAGCGAACAGTTCGACCTCATTCACGCCCACGACTGGCTGACCTATCCGGCCGGCGTACATGCCAAGATGGTGAGCGGCAAACCGCTCTGCATCCACGTGCATGCCACAGACTTCGACCGCTCTCGAGGCAAGGTGAACCCCACCGTTTACAGCATCGAGAAGAACGGCATGGACCACGCCGATTGCATCATGTGCGTGAGCGAGCTGACCCGACAGACCGTCATCAACCAGTACCATCAAGACCCTCGCAAATGCGTGGCCATGCACAACGCCGTCTATCCGCTCAGCGAGGAGATTCAAGCCATCGTGCCCAACAAGAAGAAGGGCGAGAAGGTGGTGACGTACCTCGGCCGCATCACGATGCAGAAAGGTCCCGAATACTTCCTCGAAGCCGCCAAGAGGGTGCTCGAGCGCAGTCGCAACATACGTTTCTGCTTCGCAGGAAGCGGCGACATGATGAGCGCCATGATCGAGCTGGCTGCCAGCTATGGCATCGCCGACCGCTGCCACTTCCCCGGCTTCCAGCGAGGCAAGCAGGTCTATGAGTGCTACAAGAACAGCGACGTCTTCGTGATGCCCAGCGTCAGCGAGCCATTCGGCATCGCGCCCCTCGAAGCCATGCAATGCGGCTGCCCGTCCATCATCTCGAAACAAAGCGGATGCGGCGAAATCCTCCGCAACGTCATCAAGGTCGACTACTGGGACATCGACGCCATGGCCGACGCCATCTACAGCATCTGCCAGTACGATGCCCTCCACGACTACCTGGCAGAGGAAGGCATGAAGGAGGTGAATCAAATCACCTGGGAAAAGGTCGGCCTGCGCATCCGCGAGTGCTACAACCAGCTCACCAGCCGCGGTTGGTTCGACAACGGAGACTACCTCAACGCAGTAAAGTACATCTAAAGACCATAAAGACCTTAAAGACCTTAAAGACCCTAAGGACCTTAAAGACCCTAAGGACCCTAAAGACCCTATACATTATTATATTATTAAGGAAATCGTAAACGGTAAATGATTAAATGGTAAATTAAATGATGAAAACTATTTGCTTATACTTCGAGATACACCAGCCGATTCATCTCAAGCGCTATCGTTTCTTCGACATCGGCACAGACCATTATTATTATGATGACTACGAGAACGAGCGCGTCATCAGCGAACTCTTCGAGAAGAGCTACAAGCCTGCCCTGCAGACCATGCTCGACATGATAGAAGAGAACGGCAAGGCCTTCAAGGTGGCGTTCAGCATCAGCGGCGTTTCGCTGGAGCTCATCGAGCAGTATGCCCCCGAAATGCTCGACCTCCTCGGGCGCCTGGCAGCATCGGGATGCGTCGAGTTCCTTGCTGAGCCATACAGCCACGGCCTCTCTTCGCTTGGCAACGTCGACAACTTCATCGCCGAGACAAAACGTCAGGCAAAGAAGATTAAACAAATATTCGGACAAAGCCCGAAGGTGTTCCGCAACAGCTCGCTCATCTACGACGACGAGATTGGAGCCTTGGTGGCCGACATGGGCTTCAAGGGCATGATGGTCGAGGGCGCTAAGCACATCCTCGGCTGGAAGAGCCCGCACTACATCTACTCTTGCGCTCAGGACGCTCGCCTCTCGCTCATCCTGCGCGACTACAAGCTTTCTGACGACATCGGACTTCGCTTCAACGACGCTTCCTGGTCGGAATACCCGCTCATGGCCGACAAGTGGCTCAGCTGGGTTGCAGCTCTGCCCGAAGGCGAGAACGTGGTGGGCATCATGATGGAGCTCGCCGCTCTCGGCTACTATCAGCCGCTCAGCAGCCACATCCTCGACTTCCTCCGCGCCTTGCCGAAGCTCGCGAAGGACATGGGCATTCAGTTCGCCACACCCTCCGAAGTGCTTGCGAAGAACAAGCCCGTCAGCCCGCTCGAGGTCATCTATCCCGTCTCATGGAACGACGAGGAGCGCGACACCAGCAGTATGCTCGGCAACGGCATGCAGCGCGAAGCCTTCAACAAACTCTACGACGAGAACATCGTGGGCCGCATCCTTGCTTGTCGTGACCGTCGCATCCAACAGGACTGGGACCGCCTCCAGGCAACCGACAACTTCCGCTTCATGACCACAAAGAACAACGGTATGGGCAACTATCGCGGCATCTACGACAGCGAGTACGATGCCTTCACGAACTACATGAACATCCTGGGCGACTTCCTCAAGCGCGTCAAGGACATGTTCCCCGATACCGTCGAGAACGACGAGCTGAACAGCCTCTACACGCAGATTGCCAACATGGGCGAGGAACTCAGCGTCAAGGACAACGAGATAAGCCGCCTCCGCGCACGCCTCAAGAAGCTGGGCTCGCCCGAAGAGGAAACGCAAAAGGAGGAATCTCCAAAGCCCGCAAAGGAAGCACCTGCAAAGAAAGCTGAGCCAAAGGCAAAGCCTGCTCCTAAAAAGGAAGTCAAGACAAAGGCGGCCGAAAAAGCAAAGCCTTCTGCAAAGAAAGCGCCTGCCAAGAAAGCAGAGACGAAGAAAGCGAAGGCTGCGCCAAAGTCCAAAGCTAAATGAGGATTCCCATCCTAAGCATCAACGGCTCCGATAGCACTGGTCAGTCAGGCATCGGGGCCGATATTCAAACCATAGCCGCCTTAGGTGGCTATGCTGTTACTGCGGTAACGTATGCCGGAGACTACGCCTTGCCTTCAGACGTCGTATTGAAGCAAGTGGCGGAAAGCATCTCTGCCCTTCACCCCAAAGCCATTAAGGTCGGGCTGGTGACGGACAGCGAGACAGTACGCCTGTTGCGCGGCGAGGTCATTGCCTGCCGACGACTCGTCGTTGCACCGGGCATCTTTGATTCCGACGGCAGGCAGATGGTGAGCGATGATGTTATCGAGGCCATCGCCCGCTATCTCATTCCCGAAGCCCTGCTCCTGATGCTTCGCTGCAAGGATGCTGAGAAGCTGCTCGGCATCTCCATCAAGACCGACGACGACATGGTCGAAGCTGCCCGCCTCCTCCACGAGATGGGAGCCGAGTGGGTGCTCCTTCGCGGCGGCCAACATACAAAAGAAAGGCTAACGGCGCTGCTGAGCCACAGCCCCCTCCCCGCTCCCCCTTTGGGGGAGTGCCTCAATCACGCTGAACAGGGAAGCTTTGGGGGCTACAGAGCACTCCCCCAAAGGGGGAGCGGGGAGGGGGCTTTCTTCACCTCTTACAACATCGACGGCTGGCAGCGGCATGGCGTGGCGGCGGCACTCTCGGCAGCCATCACCACGCGGCTCGGAATGGGCGACGACGTCCCGACCGCCGTTCGCAATGCCCACGACTTCATCCATTCGCAAGTTGTCTATGCAAAGCCCGACGAGACAGCCCATCGCGCCATCGACCACTACAACGCCTTTGTGAGTCTCGTTGCCGAACACTATCGCAAAGCCCACGACGTCGCCTTCTATGCCGACCATCTCTGCATCACGACCCGCTATCTCTCTGAAGTGACGAACCGAGTCGTCGGCAAGTCGCCCAAGCAAATCATCGCCGACTATATCATAAGCGAAGCCAAGATGTACCTCGGCACCACCCGCCTCACCATCCAGGAGATTGCCGACCGCCTCGGCTTCTCCTCGCAAGCCCTCTTCTGCAAGTTCTTCAAGTCGCAGGAAAACATGTCGCCCAGCGACTACCGCAACAGATGAAGAAAGCCCCACGTGAGTGAGGCTTGTTTCAGTAAATCGGGAGCGCTAGGAGTTGCTGCTTGAGGACGAGTGCCATGCGACGGTGGCCTTCGTCGTTGGGATGGAGGCGGTCGTCGTTTGCGTCCTTGAAGAACTGGGCATACTCGTCCATCAGAGGATAAAGGCCGCAGAGTGCAGCCAAGTCAATCACAGGCACTGCCCAAATGTTGCCGGCTTCCTTCACCGACTGGATGTAGGCATCAAGGTATTCACCGCACTTGTTGGTGAAGTCCTCACGCGGCTGCCAGTTTTTGTCGCCGGCATGGAAGTCCGAGCGATGGATGGGCGTGAGCATCACAATCTGTTTGGTCGGATAAAGACGCTTCACATAATCAAGCGCCTTGTTGATGCGTCCGCGATAGGTTGAGTCGCACATCACAGGGAAGCGATGCCGACGGTCCACCATGTGCTTCGGCTCGCCAATGCCTGCCATCACACGTTCCGGGCGTTCCGTGAACCACTCGCCGATGGGTACGCCTGCGTTGTAATCGTTGGTGCCGATGAAGATGAGTATGGCATCCACCTCATCGCCATGTTCAGCCTTGAGCTTGTCGGCCTGTCGCTGGATGCTGTTCCATTGCCAGCCGCTTACGCCATAGACGTATGGCGTGATGGAGAGCCAGTCCTGAAGGTAATGCCAATACTTGAGTTTCGAGCCTTCGTTGTTCGGGTCGGTGATAGAGTCGCCAAAGTAAGCCACACGCTTGCCCTTCCAAGGATGCTCCATAACTGCCTGCGCACCTGCGCCGACCGCCATCATGGCGACGAGAAGATAAATCAGAAAACGTTTCATAGACTTGTATGTGCTTTATTTCCGACTGCAAAGATAGCAAATTTATATGAGACAATGTACAAAAAGACAAAAAAAGTTGAAACTGTTCAGCGGTGAGCTCCCCAAGCCGCGTTTCTTTATTATTGCTGTCCGGGGAAAAAGCACCGAACCAAAGGTCGACGATAGTCAAAGGGT
>CAMJOE010000026.1:0-26344 GCA_946407485.1 uncultured Prevotellaceae bacterium
CTAAAGAGCAGGAGGCATAAACATGGCACAGCAATCAGAAATCCGCTACTTGACCGCTCCCGCTATTGACGTCAAGAAGAAGAAGTACTGCCGTTTCAAGAAGAGCGGTATCAAGTACATTGACTACAAAGATCCCGAATTCCTGAAGAAGTTCCTCAACGAGCAGGGTAAGATTCTGCCCCGCCGCATCACAGGCACTTCCCTCAAGTATCAGCGTCGTGTCGCTCAGGCCGTTAAGCGCGCCCGTCACCTCGCCTTGCTGCCTTTCGTAACTGATTTGATGAAGTAAAGTAAGGAGGAAGATTATGGAAATTATACTGAAAGAAGACGTAATCGGACTCGGTTACAAGAACGATATCGTGAACGTTAAGGCTGGCTACGGTCGCAACTACCTGATTCCTACAGGCAAGGGCGTCATCGCCAGCGAAAGCGCTAAGAAGGTCCTCGCCGAGGAACTCAAGCAGAAGGCCGTCAAGCTTGCAAAGATCAAGGCTGACGCAGAGGCACTCGCTGAGAAGCTGAACGCAGTTAGCCTCAGCTTCAACGCTAAGGCAAGCAGCACAGGTGTCATCTACGGCAGCATCGGCAGCCTGCAGATTGCCGACGAACTGCAGAAGCTCGGCTTCGACATCGACCGCAAGATTATCAACGTCAAGGACGTCAAGACTGCTGGCGAATATGTCGCTGTCGTAAAGCTTCACAAGGAAGTTGCCGCTCAGGTGCCCTTCACCGTAACGGTTGAGATGGACAAGCCCGAGGTTCAGGAAGAAGCTCCTGTTGAGAAGAAGCCCAGGAAGGCTAAGAAGGATGAGGATGCAGAAGAGGCTCTCGCTGAAGAAGCTCCCATCGTAGAGGCTGAGGCTCCCGCTGAAGAGGAGAAGACAGAAGAGTAATACTTTTTACTTTCATATGCGAAGCAAAGGGGCACGGCCGTAAAAAGCCTGTGTCCCTTTGTGCCATAAAGAACAATTCATAATTCACAATCATTGCTTTCACTTCGTTTCAAAGCGCAGCAATATTATGAATTATGAACCAGGAATTATAAACTATAAGAAAGGTGAGCATCATCAAATGTCCCGTTTGTCGCGAGCAGGTCTCCACGATGGCCGGCACTTGTCCGCATTGCGGCACAAGCATCGCAGGTCAGCTCCGTCGGTGCCCCAGCTGCGGCAACTATTGTCTTCAGACACAAGCGACGTGTCCTGAATGTGGGAGCGAACTGGAAGCCGTAGGCGACTCGCCTACCCCATCTCCCAAGGAAGAGAAGAAGGACAAGAAGCCTGTACGGAAGAAAAGCAAAAGGAAGATTGTCAGACTCATTGTCTTTCTGCTTCTCCTCATCCTCGCGTGCGCAGGTACATATTTCTATTATATGTATAGGATGCAGCAAAAGGAACAGGCAGACTACGAACGGCTCGAAGGCGTCACCAATCCCGAGTTCTATCAGCAGTTCCTCATCGACTATCCGCAAAGCAAGCATCGCGACGAAATCAACGAACGCATGCAAGCGCTTTTGGTAGAAGCAGACGACTGGAAGATACTCCAGAAAAGCGTCAACCGCAAGAACGTCACTTCTTTCCTGCAAAAGCACCCCAACTCCCTTCGACAAAGAGCTTGCGAAGACATGCTCGACTCCATCGACTGGCAGGATGCTCTGTCCATCGGCAACGAGGAAGCCATCACGGATTACCTGCATCGCCACCCTTCAGGTCGCTTTGTTGACGACGCCGCCGAAAGGAAGAATGCCCTGCTGCTCTCGAAAGTGACACCAGAAGAAAAAGCCATGATAAGAGGCACGCTCGAAAGCTTCTTCTCAAAAGTTATTGGCGGGCAAGACCTTGAGGCAGCCAAAGCAGCCATTCCCGACACGATGGTGAACTTCTGCGGCAAGCAGAACGCCGATGCTGAGGCCATCATCGAATACGCGAAAGAGAAGATGGCGAAGGACGTCATCGGCCTTCATTATGCTCTCGGACAGAAGATGGATGTCCGCAAGGAAACGCTTCCCGACAGCAACACAGGCTTTTCCGTGGAAGTCTCACTGCACGAAACCATCAGTCGCAGCGACACCAACCTGCCCTCGTCGAACCACTATCGCGTCAACGCCCTAATCAATCAAGAGCAAAAGATAGTGAAGCTCATCATCTTCTAAATTCATCATTAACTCATACTTCTTAATTACAGGATATAATGGCACAGAAAGAACTGCAGCTCAAGTACGGCTGCAACCCCAATCAGAAACCTTCGCGCATCTTTATGGAAGAGGGCGAACTGCCCATCGAGGTGCTTGGCGGACGTCCCGGTTACATCAACTTTCTCGATGCGCTGAACAGTTGGCAGCTCGTCAAGGAACTCAAGGCAGCAACGGGTCTGCCTGCAGCAGCCAGTTTCAAGCACGTGTCTCCTGCAGGAGCAGCAGTCGGTCTGCCACTTAGCGACACGTTGGCCCGCATCTACTTCGTGGACGACATCAAGATGCCGCTCAGTCCGATTGCCTGTGCCTATGCCCGTGCCCGTGGTGCCGACCGCATGAGCAGCTATGGCGACTTCATCGCACTTAGCGACACATGCGACGAAGCAACGGCCCTCATCATCAAGCGCGAGGTGAGCGACGGCATCATCGCTCCCGACTACACAGAGGAAGCCCTTCAAATCCTCAGAGAGAAACGCAAGGGGACTTACAACATCATCAAGATTGACCCCAACTACGTTCCCGCTCACATCGAGCGCAAGCAAGTGTTTGGCGTCACCTTCGAGCAAGGCAGAAACGAGGTGAAGCTCGACGACCCGGCGCTCTTCGAGAACATTCCCACCGCCAACAAGAGCTTCCCAGAGGATGCAAAGCGCGACCTCATCATTGCTCTCATCACGCTTAAATACACGCAAAGCAATAGCGTCTGCTATGTGAAAGACGGTCAGGCCATTGGCATCGGTGCAGGTCAGCAGAGCCGCATCCATTGCACGCGACTTGCAGGCAATAAAGCCGACATCTGGTGGCTCCGTCAGAACCCGAAGGTGATGTCGCTGCCCTTCGTGCCAGGCATCCGTCGTGCCGACCGCGACAACACCATCGACGTCTATATCAGCGATGACTACATGGACGTTCTTGCTGAGGGCGAATGGCAGAAGTTCTTTACCGAGAAGCCCGAGCCGCTCAGTCGCGAAGAGAAGCAAGCATGGATAGCGAAGAACACGAAGGTCAGCCTTGGCAGCGATGCCTTCTTCCCGTTCGGCGACAACGTTGAGCGTGCCCACAAGAGCGGCGTAGAGTACATCGCCCAGGCAGGCGGCAGCGTCCGCGACGACCATGTCATCATGACTTGCGACAAGTACGGCATCGCAATGGCATTTACCGGCGTAAGACTGTTCCACCATTGATAAATGAAGAGTGAAGAATGAAGAATGAAGTTCCGCAACCACAATCGCGCCTTGGTGCTAAAGCATCCATAGAATTTGCTGCCGCCCAAGATTCTCCCCATAAAGAAGGAGGAAAAGGGAGGTCTTTCGGAGGCGACGACATAGATGCCGTTATCATGGAGGGCATCACTTTCAAGGGCGGGCCGAAAGGCGGGCCGAAGAAAGACGAAGCCAAGGTAAAGACCAAGGCTAAGAAGAAGCAATACATCACAGGTGCCCATGGCAGCGGTGCGGCAAAGAAGAAAGCCGACATCCGTCGCCAACGCGCCAACAGACACCGATAGATAATAAGTAAATAAGAGAATAAGATAATAAAATAGGAGCCGATGCTAAACGTTCAAAAAACTGAAGATAATAATATGAAACAGAACACCATTATATCTATTATTTTTTGTCTGTTGTCTGTTGTCTGCTGTCCGTTGTCTATCATGGCGCAGACAGAAGTCGAGCCGTTCGTGCCAGGCACTACAATCGAAGGCGTAACCTATTACTTGCCGCGAACCGCTTTTCGCGTTACCGTCACAGCAGAGAAGACAACCACCCGCCCCGGCGATTTCCACAAGTACGCAGACCGCTACCTGCGTCTGCCAAACGTACCGACAGAAGAAAGTGTCGAATGGAGCCTGAAGAGCATCACGCTTGAACCTTACGGAAAGCCCGATAAAAGCAAGGCCTTCAGCATCAAGCTCAAGGGCAAGACTGTGGCTCCGCTCGTCGGACTCAGTCGCGACGGCATCCTCCTGAGCATCAATTGCGATGCCGACGAGACGGTTCTTCCCGACCTGCCTAAACCTGAGAAAGGGGCTGCGCCGGAGAATCCTCGCTCCTATATGACGCAGGAGATACTTGCTGCGGGCAGTACGGCGAAGATGGCGGAGCTTTGTGCCCAAGAGATTTACGACATTCGCGACAGCAAGAATGCCCTGGTTCGCGGCGAGGCAGACAACACGCCGAAGGACGGCGCACAGCTGAAGCTCATGCTCGACCAGCTCGACAAACAGGCCTCCGTGCTGGAGTCTCTCTTCAGCGGAACCAAGCAAACCGACACCGAAGTCTTCTCCCTCTTCTATGACCCGCAGGAAGAGACCGACCGCGACGTCCTCTTCCGCTTCTCCGAGAAACTCGGCGTGCTGGACTACGAGAACCTTGCCGGCGAACCTGTCATCATATCACTCAAGGCGCTCGAGGCCATTCCCACAACCGTACCCAACGAGGAAACCGCCAAGAAACGCGCCAAGATGGAGCATGGCGTCTATTATAACATACCCGTCCGCACAAAGATAAAGGTCACCTACGGCGGACAGGAATACGTCAACATGGAGACGCCAATCGCACAGTTCGGCATCGTCGAGATACTCTCCAACACGCTTTTCGACAAGAAGACGACCACTCAGGTCACCTTCTTCCAAACCACCGGCGGCACGAAAGACGTGATGGAATAACTGCCTTTGGCAGCATGGTCAGCCCACCACCCATTGGTAACGCACAAACGACACACTAGTAAATCGCAAACTATACACTAGTAAATTGCAATTTACACACTAGTAAATCGCAAGCTATACACGTGATGTCGGCAAGCCAGCAACGTGATGTCGGCAAGCCAGCAACGTGATGTCGGCAAGCCAGCAACGTGATGTCAGAAATCGGACAACACGTCGTCAACAAATACAGACAGGAGCGTCAGCAAACGCTCCTTTTTTTGTCATACAATGCAAACAAAGCAACTTTTCTTTGCAATTTGTGGCTTATATAATAAATAATGTGTATATTTGCACACAAATATACTATATATTTTAACAAAACCTTATTTACAAACTTTTTAATTACTAATCTTTCTATGAGTAGAAAACTAATGAATCTGTGTTTGACAGCGCTGCTGAGTGTTGTCGGCACAGCTGCGTGGGCACTCTCCGAAGTGGGAGGTGTCTACCAGATTGGTACTGCAGATGACCTGAAGGCTTTTGCAGAACTCGTGAACGGTGAGAATCCCTATGCCAATGCTGTGCTGACAGCCGACATTGACAAGGGTACCGACATCACCCAAATCGGTCGCGACGGTCAGGACTTCCAAGGAGTCTTCGACGGCGCAGGTCACACCATCACCTACGACATGACCTTCACCGCCAATGGCGCAGGTCTCTTCCGCAATGTCGGCGTGCATGCCGTCATCCAGAACCTGAAGGTTCAGGGCACCATCAGAAGCAACAGCTCCTACGCTGGCGGTATTGCCGGATGGAGCAGCGGTCGCATCCGTGGTTGCTATGTTGACGTCAATATCATCAGCACCAAGACTGGTGACGCCACAGACGGCGGTATGATTGGTATCGCTTATCGCGGCACAGTTGTCGAGAACTGCTTGGTTAAGGTGGACATCGACGGCGAAAGCACTCAGAACTGCGGCGGCGTCGTAGGTTGGGCAAACGATAAGATTAACATCGCAAACTGCCTCGTAGTCAGCGACGGCAGCACCCTCGACACCTCTAACAATGCCAGTGCCAACATCGCACGTAACGGCGGAAACCTGAATGTTGTCAACCTCAGCACTTACAATTCAAATCCCTACGCTAACCGTCCTGCTGGTGCCAACTACAACAACTATGTTACCCAGCAGTGGGGCAACAACAACGCAACAACCGTTGTTCCCCTTGCTGACCTCGCCGACGGTCGTATCTGCTATCAGCTGAACAACGACCAGAGCAAGATCAACTGGGTACAGACCATTGGCACAGACCCATTCCCCGTTCCCGCAGCATTCGGCGAAGGTCAGGTTTATGCCTCTGGCGCAACTGGCTGTAACGGCAAGGCAGAAGGCCTCACCTACTCCAACGAGGGAACTGCGCAGGCAACAGCCCACACATTCGACAAGTACGGCATCTGCACTACTTGCGGTTGCTTCAACTTCGGCGGCTTCGAATATGACATGACAGATGCTTCTGTCCTTCTGAAGAGTGCAAATGACATCTACCTTGCAGAAGGCTGGAACCGCATCGGCGACGGCTTCAAGCTGAACATGAAGATGGCAAACGACATCGAGGTCATTGCTCCAGAAGGCCAGTTCATATTCAACACCAGCAACTGGGTGGACGGCAACTTCAACGGCCAAGGCCACACCCTGACCATTGAGATGACCAATGTGGGCGAACACGCAGCCTTCATTCCCGAAATGACTGGTAACTTTGAGAACGTCATCATGCACGGCAAGATTTCAACAAGCGGTTCTCGTGCCGGCTCTATTTCTGCAAATGGCCGTATGGCTTTGATTCGCAACGTCTATTCCGACATCGACATCACTTCCTCTTTGGTAGGCGACAACACCTCTGGTGGTTTCTGCGGCTGGATGGGTGACAAGGAAAAGAGAGTGGAGAACTGTATCTATGCAGGTACCTTCACCTTACCAGGTGCTGACGAAGGCGCAAGATGTGCTCGCGTCGGTGGCTTCAGCGGTTGGGCTGCAACAAAGACATACTTCACAAACTGCGCTGTACTCGGTAACTTCGTCGGTGCAGGTAACCAAACGTTGGACAACGATACGGAGAACTCCGGCAATGTTTCACGTAACTACGGCAATGTCGTTTCCGAGAATGTATATGTCGTTAATCCCATCTCAGGTAACTCCATTACAGACTCTGACAAATACATCCACTACACGAACACCGAAGGCATTGCCAATGGCGAGCTCGCATTCCTGCTGAACAGCAATCAGAACGGCCTCGACCGTTTCTATCAGTTGATTGGCACAGACCCAGAGCCTATGCCTATTGCAAAGGAAGGTGCACTTGTTTACAGCATTGCTGCAGAATATCGCTGCGATGGTAAGCCTCTCGGCGAAGTAACATATACCAATACAGAAACTACCCCAAGCATTCCTGACCATACATGGAATGATGTTGACGGAATCGATTGTTCTGTCTGCGGGTCTCTGAACGAGGACTATATGACTCCTGTTGACGGCTGGTACGAGATTAGTAATGCTACAAAGCTTATATGGTGGAGCTTCTATGCAAATAAGTATCCAGATGTTAAAGGACGTCTGACTGCCAACATCAACATGGACGGCAAGATGACTCGCTTCACTCCTATCGGCTCACAAGCTAACCTCTTTGTCGGCGAGTTCGACGGTCAGGGTCACAAATTCAGCAAATTCAATTATTCCGGTGGTAGCTATAGTGGTTTGTTTGGTGTTATCGGCAGCGGTGCCGTTATCAAGAACTTTGTTCTCGACAGTACCTGCTCCATCTCCGGTGGTGCATACTGCGGTATCATCGGTGGCACAAATGGCGGCGGTGACGTTTACCTCACGAACCTGGGCAACGAAGGCGTAGTAACAGGTGGTCAGAACACATCAGGTATCCTTGGCGTTGACATGGGCGGCGCTGCTACGCTTCACATCACAAACTGCTATGTAACTGGTGCTATTAAAGGTGCAAATGAGTCTGCTGTTATCTGCTCTTGGTCAAATGGTAGTTCTGTTGTCAAGAACTGCTGGAGCACTGCTTCACTGGAAGGTAAGTACGGCGACAACTCCTTCACCCGCGGCCAAACTTCTGTTGTCAACTGCTACGAGATTGAAGGCGTTGGCACACAGAACACAACAAACAATGGTAAGGACAGAACCAACCTCATCACAGCTGAGGAAGTTGCTAACGGCGCTCTCTGCTTCAAGCTGAATACGCCTGACTTCGGTCAGACTATCGGCACAGATACCCATCCAATATTCGGTGGTAAGAAGGTATACCTCTTTGCTGGTGAATACTCTAACCTTGACGGTATTAATATTGAGACTGCTACTGGTGGTGCCGACTGCATCCTGCCCGCTAAGAAGTACGGCGGCGATTACAGCGCTTACACTTGGTTAGCCAATGCCGACTTCGACTATGGCGAATGGAACACTGGCAATCCCAACTACAACGTTATTATCGGCGTTCCCGCAGAGAACAACGGCAAGGCTTGGTTTGCTCCCGGCTTCTCTGTTGATGGTTGGAACTATGGTCAGGATCTGCCCCAATTCGGTGACGGACGTCCCGCTGACGTTTATGCAGTACGCTACTTCACCGTCGATGGCGAGATTCCTTCAACGCTCTACATGCCTGCTCCTCACGATGACGCTCCCTGCGAATACTACATCAATGGTGAGTTGATTTGGAGCGAGACCGATGGCTGGTATGAAGACGAAGTTGTTCGTCTGACTGACGAGCAGAAGGCTCTCATCAAGACCGACGGCAAGACAATTAACGTATTTGCATTCCACGTTCACCAGAACTGGGGCGGCCGTTATGCTGACGGCGGTCTCTACACAGCAGGCGCTCCAGTTGATGCATTCAACAACGATGGCAACAAGAAAGCTATAGATGCTACCATTGCTATTATGGAAGCTCAAGGCATTGGAGCCGAGGCAATTGAGTATGCAAGTAATATCAACTATCGTAATGGCTTTGCCAAAGGTCTTGCACAGCTGCGCAAGGCTCGCCGCCTCGCATTTGACGCCCGCACAGAGAACTTCGTTGGCACAGAACCCGCCGACGGCATGACTGCTTACCTCCTGAACGTAGGTGCTAAGATGTTCTTGGCCGGTGGTAACAACTGGGGTACTCACGCTTCTCTGAACCACATGGGTGCTAAGTGCATTCTGCTCGCCAACTCTTCTGGCGCAAACCGCTATTCTATCAAGACTAACCTGCCCAATGGCTCTCGCAGCAATTACGACGGTCTTGGTCACAACGGCTATGTTGACTGCGGCCCATACAACTATGACGACTTCATTTCCAACGAAGGCTGGGCTTGGGAATTCGAGGCTTTGGCAGATGGCACATATCACATCATCAACGCCAGCAACAGTGGCGCCAACATCTACCTCGGCATGACCGACAGCGATCTTCTGGAAGTCAATACCGACAGGGCTGGTGCTGACGATCCATTCAACAAGTGGATTATCGTTACTCCCGAAGAGTTCCTGGCTCTGGCAGAACAGGCTACCGCTGAGAATCCTGTTGACCTCGGTCACTTGGTTCATCAGGCAACATTCTCTCAGAACGACTTCGACTGCGACGACAAGGGTCTTGCGGACTTCGGAAACGATAAGAACACAGAATCTTGGCAATACTCAGGTTGGGATACCAACGCTGGCTGGATTTGGAACTGGAAGGGTAACTCTGCTGGTGGCGACTACGTATTCGAGATGTGGAACACCAAGGATAAGGGTTATGTATTTCTCGTACAGGAAGTAGAAGGCCTGCCCGCTGGTAAGTACACCGTACAGATGAACGGCTACTACCGCGACGGTAACTTCGAAAGCGCAGATGAAGGCAACGTTCGTCAGCTCGCTTACCTGTTCGCAGGCAGCGAAGAGAACTGCGTGCCTCTGCAGAGCATCGTCGAGGGCAGCGGCAACTACCCAGGCCTCGGACGTGGCGGTGCAAGCGGTATTGTTATACCCGACGGTTGCGATGTTGCTGCCAAGTTCTTCCAGGTTGGCACATACGTCAACACTATTGATGCTGAAGTCGGTGCTGACGGCAAGCTGAGAATTGGTATCTATCGCAATGAAGGCGACGACGTGAAGGGCGGCGACTGGATTACTTCCGACAACTGGCGTCTCTTCTACAAGGGCAACCCCGTTGAGGTCGAGATTTCTGAGTCTGGCTACGCAACCTTCGTTGCTCCTGGCAATATCAACATCATTCCTGATGCCGTTGAAGTATTTGCAGCTCAGAAGGTGGAAGATAAGGGCTACGTACATCTGGAGCCCGTTGCAGCTATCCCAACTGGCGAGGCTGTAGTACTGAAGGGTGCAGAAGGCACATACACGATGTATGCAAACGCCAGCTCTGCAGAGCTTGGTACTACCAACGACCTGATTCCCGTAACTGATGAGGTTATTGCCGACGGCACACAGTACGTTATCGGCCAGCCCGATGGCGAAGAAGTTGGCTTCTGGCAGGTTACTCCCGGAACTACCATCACTCTCGGCAAGGGTTACTTGGTATTCACCACTGGTGTCAAGCCCTTCTATCCCTTCAACGATGAAAATGCAACTGGCATTGCTAACATCGCGGATGCTCTCGAGAATGGCGCTATCTACAATGTAGCTGGTCAGCGTCTCGGCAAGATGCAGAAGGGTATCAATATCGTGAATGGTAAGAAGGTGCTTCGTTAAACATTAAATTGTAAATCACAAAATCGAAAATAACATTATGAAGTACATTAAGCCAACTATCGAATTGAACGAGGCTCAGGCAGCCATGATGATTGCCGACAGCCTGAAGGTCAACAAAGACAGCGATAAGACTGTCGATGGCGGCAAGACTCTCACGAAGGAAGACAACGCCTGGGATATCTGGGGCGATAATTAATTCCTTCCTTAATCTTCTATAGAAAAAGGCAGCTCTCTCTCCATGAGGGCTGCCTTTTTTGTGACACATTACCGCGGTTGACATAAAGAAGAGCCACTTCCTACACGAAGCGTTGGCTCTTCCTTCACGAAGCGTTGGCTCTTCCTTCACGAAGCATTGGCTCTTCCTTCACGAAGCATTCTGTTGAGTGTATGCCTACCCCCGCTCGAAAATATTCAAGCCGTCCCACATTTTCCTCGTATGATTGCCGCCTTCTTCATTTTTTTTTCGTATCTTTGCAGGGCAATTGAACAAACACAATACATCACGACTATATGGCAGAGACGACAGGAAGTAGGCGACAGAGCACCACGAAGATTGTGGAAGTGCCTCAGGTTGATCAATATGGACACAAACAGCCGCAGAGCCTCGACATGGAGGTAGCAGTGCTGGGTGCACTCATGGTGGAACAGACTTCGTACGGCTTGGTGGCAGAACTGCTCAAGCCCGAAAGTTTCTACGACCACCGGCACCAGCTCATCTATCAGGCTATACAGACGCTCAATGCCGAGCAGAAGCCTGTTGACATCATGACCGTCATCAATCAGCTCGAGAGCACAGACAACCTGGAAGCTGCCGGCGGAGAGGTCTATCTGATGCAAATCAGTGCTCAGGTCGCCAGCTCTGCACATATCGAGTATCATGCCAAGATCATCGCGCAGAAATCATTGCAACGCCAGCTCATCACCTTTGCAAGCCTTGTTCAGACGAAAGCCTTCGATGCCACAATCGATGTGGCCGACCTGATGCAGGAGGCTGAAAGCATGCTCTATGCCATCGCGCAGAAGAACATGAAGAAGGACTTCACGCAGATTGACCCCGTCATCAGCCAAGTCTATGAACTCATCCAGAAGGCACAGGCAAAGGAGGGAGGGCTGAGCGGCCTGCCGACCGGCTTCCACGAACTGGACAAGATAACGAACGGCTGGCAGAACAGCGACCTCATCATCATCGCAGCACGTCCCTCCATGGGTAAGACGGCGTTCGCGCTCTCCATGATAAAGCGGATGGCAGTGGATTACAAGATTCCTTGCGCAATGTTCAGCCTCGAGATGAGCAACCAGCAGCTCGTGCAGCGACTCATGGTCAACGTCAGCGAGCTAAGCGGCGAGAAGCTTCGCAGCGGGCAACTGGCGCCCTACGAATGGGGACAGCTCGACAAACGTGTGCGCCAGCTTTACAATGTGCCCATCTATACCGACGACACGCCCTCGCTCAGCGTCTTCGAGCTGCAGACAAAGGCGCGGCGTCTGGTGCGCGACTTCGGCGTGAAGGCCATTGTAATTGACTATCTGCAATTGATGAGGGCCAACAACCTGAACTACAATGCCAACCGTCAGGAAGAGGTGAGTATGGTGAGCCGGGCCTTGAAGGGTCTTGCCAAGGAACTCAACATCCCCGTCATTGCATTGAGTCAGCTGAACCGTGGCGTGGAAGGGCGCGAAGGCTTCGAGGGCAAGCAGCCCGTGCTGAGCGACCTGCGCGAGTCGGGTGCCATCGAGCAGGATGCCGACATCGTTTGCTTCATCCATCGCCCCGAGTACTACAAGCTGTACGTCGACGACAAAGGCTTCGACTGGCACGGCAAGGCGATGTTCATCATTGCCAAGCACCGCAACGGCTCTGTCGGCGACATCAAGCTGGCGTTCCGCAGCGAGTTCGCACGCTTCTCCGACCTCGAAACGAATATTCCTCTGCCCGGCACGCAGGAAAGCGACATGGGCGGACGCTTCGTCTCGCCCAGGATGACGCCGGAAGAGATGGCTGAAAACGACAAGATTGCCAACGCCCTCGGCACAGGCGATTCATTCTCCGACCTTCAATCTGCACAACAGGAAGACCAGTTCTGAGACAAACATCACTCTAATAAAGGAAAAGAGGACGCATCATAAATAACAACAACGGATTACACGGATTTGACGGATTATCCTATTTGCTGATTAGCAATTTGAATCCGTTCAATCCGTTCAATCCGTTGTTGTTTTATATAGACTGAATTTTTGTAATATACAGGCTCGAAATTACTCTTCGGGCTTCATGTTTGTATAGACGGTCTGGACGTCGTCGAACTCCTCGAGTTTCTCCACCATCTTGTTGATGGTCTCGCGCTGCTCGGGTGTCACGTCCTTCACGTCGTTGGGAATGTAGGTGAACTCACCGCCGACATCCTCGTAGCCGTCTGCCTCGAGTTTCTTCTGAATGGCGTTGAAGCTGGTCGGCTCGCCGTAGATGGTGATGGTGGTCACGTCCTTCTCCTCATCGTACTCCTCGTCGTACTCTTCCTCCACGCCGCAATCTATCATCTCCAGGATGAAGTCGTCCATGTCCATGCCTTCCTTCTTCTTGAAGGTAAACACGCACTTGTGGTCGAAGAGGAAAGCCAGGGAGCCCGTTGTGCCCATGTTGCCCGAGAACTTGTTGAAGACGCTGCGCACGTCGGCTACGGTGCGGGTGGTGTTGTCGGTCAGGGTGTCCACGAAGATGGCGATGCCGTGAGGGCCGTATCCTTCGTAAGTGACAGACTTGTAGTCGCTTTGGTCCTTGCCCATCGCATTCTTGATGGCGCGCTCGATGTTGTCCTTCGGCATGTTCTCGCGCTTGCAGACAGCGATGACGCTACGCAGGGCAGGGTTGTTCTCTGGTTCAGGACCGGCTGCCTTCACGGCGATGGCAATCTGCTTGCCCAGGCGGGTGAAAGTCTTGGCCATGTGGCCCCATCTCTTCAGTTTAGTCGCTTTGCGATATTCAAATGCTCTTCCCATTGTTTGGATAAAATTAAGAATTAAGAATTAAGAAAGAAGAATTAAGAAGTAAAAAGTAAGAATTGAAATCTCTTGTATTCTTCCTTCTCATTCCATGTTAATAAAGTGTTACATATTTTGTACGATTCTTAATTCTTCTTTCTTAATTCTTAATTATATTAGTTTATACATTATTATTTATATTCTCTTTCGTCGTTTTAATAATACTTGTAATTATATGATCTAACTCTTCGCAATCAGAATAAAGAGATGTGAAAGAGTCCTGAGTTATCAACTCTGTTTTGTTCAAGACCCTAAGCCAATATTTTGTTTCGCCTAATTCCTTATATGCGATGTACATCTTATTCAAGAAATCCTTCTTGCTTGCAGCATATAGCGCTTCACAGACATTTGCACCGACACTCGTTCCTGAACGTTTTACCTGACGGCTGATGTCATATTCTTGTTGTTTTAGAAGGAACTTCCATAGATTTACGATGCGAACAGCCAATGCCTCGCTCTTGTCCTGAACAGCATTTGCCATTTGTATCAATTCTTAATTCTTCTCTCTTAATTCTTAATTTTCCAGTTTTTATCTCAGCTCTGCGCCGAGCTGAGTCTTGAGGTTGTTGATGAGTTTCTGCATGACGGCGTCGATGGCTTTGTCGTTGAGCGTCTTTGTCTCGTCCTGCAGGATGAAGTTCACGGCGTATGACTTCTTGCCTTCGGGCAGATTCTTTCCCTCATAGACGTCGAAGAGCTTGACTGCCTTGAGCAGTTTCTTCTCGGTCTGATAGCTGATGCGTTCCACTTCTCCGAAAGGCACATAGCTGTCGAGCAGCAGGGCGAGGTCGCGGCTGACTGCCGGGAACTTGCTTATCTCGGTGTATGTGACGTTCTGCTTCTGTATGATGCGGAGGATCTGGTTCCAGCGGATGTCGGCGAAATAGACAGGCTGCTCGATGCTGAATGCCTTGGTGAGCTTGCCGGAGACGATGCCCATCTCTGCGAGCACCTTGCCGCCGCGGTTCTGGATGCAAAGGCTCTGGCTGTAGATGTCGCTCTTGCCCTCGCCAAAGACGAGCATGCCGAAGGGCACGCCGAGGCGGGTGAAGATGTTCATCACGTAAGCCTTGAGTTGCGCGAACGAGCTGTCCTCATCGGGATGCGCCCAGCTGCCACGCACGCGTTTGCCTGTCAGCCAGAGACCGAGGTGATAGTCCTCGCTGTACGCATCGAGCACATGCTTGATGACCTCCGGGTCGCGGCTGCTGCTCACGCCGGGAATGATGTCCGCGCACTTCTTCTCTGCCTGGAAACGATAGCAGTTGCCGTACTCGAAGAAGCGCAGGTCGGTGTTGCGATAGCTGATGTTGCGGGCGATGCTTTCCAAGCCTCCGAAGAGAAGAGTCTGGCGGAGAGCGTTGAGGTCCTGACTGAGCGGATTGAGGAGCTTCACGAGTTCCTCGCTCTTGTATGACTCGAGGCCGTCGTAGTAAGCGCCGCGCTGCAGGCTGTTGTTCAGTATTTCGCGGAAGCCGCCGCCCACAAGCTGTTCGGCGATGATGTTCTGCAGCTTGTGACTCGTATCGTGAATCGTCTTGACGGTCAAGCTGTTCTTGAGCGTCGTCGGTATCTCCACATTATTATATCCGTAGATGCGAAGGATGTCCTCCACCACGTCGCAAGGACGCTGCACGTCCACCCTGTAAGCCGGAACCGTGAGTTCCAGGCCTTCTTCGCTTTCTTTGTCAATCTTCATCTCGAGGCTCGTGACGATGCTCTTGATGGTTTCCTCGGGGATGTGCTTGCCGATGAGGCCGTCCACATAATCGTACTTGAGCGAAACCTTGAAGTCGGGCATCGGCTTAGCCTGCACATCGACGACCTGCATGCTGACCTTCGCGCCTGCCAGCTCCTTGGCCAGGATAGCAGCTTGCTTCAGGGCGTAGAGCTGTCCGTTGGGGTCTATGCCGCGCTCGAAGCGGAAGCTTGCGTCGGTGCTCAGGCCGTGGCGACGTGCACTCTTGCGGATGCTGGTCGGATTGAAGTAGGCGCTCTCCAAGAGGACATTGGTCGTGGTGTCGTACGTGCCACTACCCTTTCCGCCAAACACGCCGGCGATGCACATCGGCTCCTTCGCGTTGCAGATGGCCAGGTCTTGGCTGGAGAGCTTGTGCTCCACGCCGTCGAGGGTGACGAAGGGTGTGCCTTCGGGCATCGTCTTCACGATAACCTGCCGGCCCTCGATCATGTCTGCGTCGAAGCAATGCAGAGGCTGACCGTAAGCCATCATGATGAAGTTCGTGATGTCCACGATGTTGTTGATGGGGCGAAGGCCGATGGTGCGCAGCTTGTTCTGCAGCCATTCGGGACTCTCCTTGACCTCGCAGCCTGTCAGCGTGACTGCGGCATAGCGGGGACACAGGTTCGGGTCGTCGATGGTGATGCTGATGGGCAGAGACTCGTCGTCCACCTTGAACTTCTCGCAGTCGGGACGGTGCAGGCTCGTCTTATAGCCGTTCTGAACCAGCCAGGCATAGAGGTCGCGAGCCACGCCATAATGGCTGCAAGCATCTGCCCGGTTGGGCGTGATGTCCACTTCGATGAGCCAGTCACTCTCCACATGGTAGTACTCGGCTGCAGGAGTGCCGACCTTAGCGTCCTGGGGAAGAACGATGATGCCGCTGTGGTCGTTGCCGATACCTATCTCGTCCTCAGCACAAAGCATGCCGAAGCTCTCCACGCCACGCAGTTTGCTGCGCTTGATGGTGAAGCACTCGTCGCCGTCATAAAGCTTGGTGCCCACGACGGCAGCTATCACCTTCTGACCGGCAGCAACATTGGGAGCGCCGCAGACAATCTGCAAAGGCGCGTCCTGACCTACGTTTACGGTACATACATGCATGTGGTCGCTGTCGGGATGCGGCTCGCAGGTCAGCACCTCGGCCACATAGAGCCCCTCCAGGCCACCCTTGATGGTCTGCAC
Source organism: uncultured Prevotellaceae bacterium (assembly GCA_946407485.1). Lineage (GTDB taxonomy): Bacteria > Bacteroidota > Bacteroidia > Bacteroidales > Bacteroidaceae > Physcousia. The sequence continues at coordinate 16,536 of CAMJOE010000026.1, forward strand.
CTCTTCCACGCTATCCACCTCGAGACCTGCGCTCGTCAGAGCATCTGCTATCTCCTGAGCACTCAACGTCGTATCGACATATTCCTTAAGCCATTTGTATGAAATGTTCATCTTGACAATTTACCATTTAATCATTTACCATTTGTTCCCCCTTAGGGGGTTAGGGGGGCCTCTTTTTCTTTAATCGCGTGCAAAGGTACAAAATAAATAAGAATTAAGAAATATGAATTAAGAATTATTTTGGCATCAAACGACATTTTTTCTCATTTATTGCCGGAATGAGGCATAACGACTGCAAGGTCGACGGCCAACGACACGTTAGTAAATCGCCAACGACACGTTAGTAAATTCCAGTCCTTACACGAGTGGACTGCAGTCCATGCACTAGTAAACTGCAGTCCACCCACTAGTGGACTGCGAACGACTCACTAGTAAATTGTCAACGACACGTTAGTAGATTGCCAGCAACACGTTGTCAAGCCGCCAGCATCACGTTGTCTGTATGGGATTGAATCGCTGGAAAAAGTGTACCATTCGTGTAGGCAGAGTGTAGGCTTTGTGTAGGCTTTGTGTAGGCTTTGTGTAGGCATACAATTAGTTGAATGTCTTTATTCATGCTGTTTTCAAGCAAATTTGTGTAGGCATGTATGCAATACTTAACAATTTTGCTGCAATTATTAGCGACCTCAATTACATGATAATTACATGGGTATTACATGGCAATTATATATTAAAAGCATACACGCACCGCCTGCACCAGATGCAAACAACCGAAAAATTTCCGTGTTCCGCCTGCGCCTGAAGCAAACAGCTGAAGTGCCTTCGGGCTGGCATGATTGAAAAAGTTTCCGCCGCCCTGCTCCTGTTCTTTGGGGCAGCGGTGGCTCTCATCAGCCTCTTTATGCCGCCAGAAGGTGAGATTGACGGCATCGTTTTGATGCTCTTCGGACAGATACTTGTCTATGTCGGCATCATCTTCGGCGTGAAAATCTACATCAAAGACCTAATTAAGCGAGCAAACAAATAAAAGTAAGAAAATGCTTTGGAAGTTTGCCCGCTTTTTTCGTAACTTTGTGGCTAGAAAATGATATTACAATGAGTGAGCAAGAAACAACACAAGGCAACAGGAGTCTAGAGCTTTGTAAAAGAGTGGTTACTACAGAATCTTTCATAGCAGAAGCCAAAGAAATATATGGAGACCGTTATGACTATAGTAAAGTTGATTACAAGAATAGAGAACACAGGGTTACCATTGTCTGTCCTATTCATGGTGAATTTCAAGTTTATGCTCGCGAACATCTCGATGGGAAAGGCTGTCCTAAATGTGAAAAGGGCAAGAAGTACATTATCAAGTTAAAAGAAAAATTTGGTGACAAGTTTGGTTTAGATGAATTCGTTTATGAGAGTTCCACGTCTCCTGTAACACTAATCTGTCCCATCCATGGCACTTTTTCAAGATTGCCTCATCAAATCCTGAATTCCCAATTTGGATGCCCTGAATGTTCTGACTCCGCAAAAGAAAAAAAACATAATGCTGCCGTTGCAAAAAAGGAAGAAATTAAGAGACAAAAGCAACGGGAAAGAGAAGAAATTGAAGCACAGCGACTCAATGAATGGCTTAATGAAAGAGGGGAACAAAGGAAGAGGCGTGAACGTGCATTGAAAGCATTTCAATCTGGTAAAAAGCCAAGAGATTTCTTTTCACCATTCCAACTATATCAGCAAATCGTTGATGAACACATAGACGATGTGAGATATAATGCAAAATGGAGAGAACCTTATCGGGCACCATTTAGACTAAACGACGAAGATGCTAAGAAGCTAAAATGTTATAGAGACGGTGACTTATTTTATAGATATCCAAATGAGGCTCCAAGCGATTACATAAGACAAGCATTTGAAAGAGACTATGACTGGTGGGGACGCACTATAGAAGACGCTCTCTCACATCAGAGTTGCATAATTTCTTTTGAGGGTAATGATTTAATTATTCAAGAAGAAAGTCGTGCACATCAGGCTGAACGATATGAAGCATTTTCTCATAGTAGAGATGTTAAGGTTTCAAAAGAAATTCCCAGTTCTTTTGTTAGTATCGACTTTGAAACATTATATCCTCAGCACGTTTCTGTATGTTCAATAGGAATGATTAAATATTGTGATGGGAAGAAGGTCGATAAGTTTTATTCATTAATACGCCCTCCATTTGAATATCCAGGCAAGAAGGGGTTCCCATTGACGGGAATACACGGAATAACAAAAGAAAGTCTATCGAATGAAAAAACTTTTGCCGAATTACTACCTGAGATAGAGGCTTTTGTAGATGGCTACCAATTGGTCGCACATAATGCCAGTGTGGAAAAATGCTGCATTCGCGATGCTTGTGCCTACTATGAAAAAGAGACGAAATTGGATTATGATAACATCATAGACACTTTAACTTTATCAAAAGAAGCAGAAGAAAAGTTAGACCTTCATATAGATGGGCAAGGCGCACATGCTTTGGATGTTGTGTGTGAAAGGTTTGAAGTTCCTGTGCTTAACCACCATAATGCGTTAGAAGATGCAGAAATGTGTGGTAGCCTTCTTTTGAAATTTCGCGAAGTTTTTATGAGCGAAAACAACTCCAATTCCGTAAAAAAGAAGTTCAAGGAAGCTGTATTAGATGAAAACCAAGATATAACTACTAACGAACCTACAAATGCAAAAAATGGTTGTATGAGTGTGCTTGTTACAGCTTTTATGTTTGCATTACTCGTCGTTTTATTAATAGTTTAACCCCTATATGTCTATTTTTAAGGGCGGCAGTAATCCAGCCGTTTTTTCAACCGCAACAACCGCAACAAGCTTTTTCAAGAGATAAGAAAAGCCCCTTTTTTGTCGTCTGTCGTCTCTTCGAGTAATTATCATATAACTGCCCACGAATGTGTATATAATTACGCGAACCAGAGGAATATAATTCATGGGAAATTAAAGGGCAATTCATGGCAATTAGATGTTATCAGAAACACCAATCCCCACGAATTGCCCGTTAATTATATGTCTTTAAGCTAACTGCTTATCGTTTCCTTAAGGTCTTAGCGATACAGTTTCGTCACTTTCACGCTGCCGTCTTCGTAGATGACCTTTCGAATCACGCATTTACCATTTCGCCATTTACTATCCACCATCTGTCCCGCCAGGTTGTAGTATTCTGTACGCTTCACCTTGCCGGACGAGGCAAAGGCGGGCTTTATCTCGTCTATGACTTCCTGGCTGGCAAACCAAAGGCGATAAGGCTTCTGCACCGTGCCCAACTGCTTGCAGGCCTGGAAGGCGACGTAGCCCAACGAGCCATAGACTTCGCCCTCAGCATCGAGCAAGCGGAAGACGATATTGTCGCCAGTCACTTCGCCATGAATGTTCATATAGAGCAGACCTGCATCCATGACGCCAATGCCGCGGCAAGTGTCTCCACAGAAGGCTCCGACATAATACGGCTCATCGAGAGAGATGCCATCATCGGCCTCAACGGTTGCCACCATGGTCATCACGTCGGGATAAGAATGAATATCGACATTGAAGATTGAAGATTGAAGATTGAAGGTTGAAGACTGAAGACTGAGCAATTCGTCCTGAGCTGGTTGTGCCGGAGCATAACGGCGTTTGCGCGCCCCTTGAGGGCTGAGGCTTTGCCAGCAGAACTCTTGTGCCTGACTGGTATAGAAGAGGTACGACTGCCCTGGTTGCAAAGACTTGAGCGAGCCGAACCAAGCGCCGTTCTCGTAGGTGGCAAAGGCATCAAGGCCAACGAGTTTGTCGCCTTCATTCGGAACGTAACCTGCAAGCGCCGCCTCCAAAGTGGTCGCATTGTAGAGGGGACAGCCTATCCAGTTCCAGCCCGCCTGCAAAGCGACAGGGATGTTGACGTCGTAGAGCGGGCCGCGAAGAGTTACGGAACCCTCCCGCTGCATTTTAATCTTGTAGCCCTTAGCGGCTTCGAGGGCATGCAGAGTGCCCTGCCAACCTTCCTCTTCACCCCAAACCAGGCTTTCCGTCTGTCCTTGCAACAGAAGAGCATTCATGAGGAAACGGCTCTTGTCGACGCTCTCGGCAAAGTTGTGCGAGGTCCAGTTCCAGCCCTCAGCAAGGTCGAGCGTGATGGTCCGGTCAGGACCTAACCAGTCGTCTTCGGTCAGGGCATTGAAGTCGAACATGCCAAGCTTGTTGGACTTGTCGATAGTAGGCTGGTTGAGTACGGTGGACATGTTGGCGCCATCGGGATAACGTCCGAAGGTTTGCCATTTGTCGTGCTCCCTGTATTCGAGCTGGTCGGCCCACGAACCGTCCTCGGCCTGAATGCAGACCTTTGCTCCGTCGGCATTCTCGAGCTTGAAGGGAGCGTGCAACTGGTCGATGCCATCCTTCTTGTCGCACCAAATGATGCGAGTGCCGTGAGCTGGCACAAAGCCTTCCTGCAACTGATACTTCTGCGGACTGCTCGGGTTGTCGCTCAGGTAAAGTCCAGCCAGGGAGATGTCGTGGTCGGTGGTATTGTAGAGTTCGAGCCAATCGGCCCTCTTCCCATAATCATTAATATAAATGTCGCCCGAAGCGCTCACCTCGTTGATGCGCAGAGGCGATGCACCGGCTGCCCAGCGCTGTTGCTCGTCGGTAATGGGGACGAAGACGGCTTTCAGATTGACATTACTGTTATTGTCTAAGATTTCGTGCAAATCGACGACGTCGCTCTCAGAAACCATCTGCCGGTCCTTGCTGGTAAGTGACAGGCTCCCCTCGAACCATATATCAGAGCTGGTCCCGTGGCAGTTCTTCACCTCCAGCGCTATCTGGTTTTCGCCGACGCGAAGGTATTCATGGGGAATGTCGAAGCTGCCCAGATAGGGGTCTTGCGACTCATGGTGCTGGTCGATGGTATAGTCGGAATAGGTGGAGCCGCTGGCGATGTAGTAACCGCCGACCTCGTGACCGTTGACATAAAGCATTATGCCGTCGTCAACTTGATAGTGGAAGGTCAGGATGTCCTCGTCGGAGAGAGGAGCCTCGAGCTGGAAGGTCTTGCGGAAGTAGTAGGTGGAGCGCCTGGTGCCCGAACCTTTGTCCAACTTGGTGACGGAGTTATCCTGCATGTAGTATCCGCTATTTGCAAAGCCGAAAGGAGCTGTTCCGGAGCGCCAGCCGCTTGCCGACTCATCAAACGAAGGGGCTTTCCAGTCGTAATTATCCATCGAGCCTCGGTCGAAGTACATCCAGTTGGAACCCTCCGGGATAAGCGTCGAGGAGATGGTTTCGGAGCTTTCTGACTCCCAACCTCTAAAGGTATAACCAGCAGGGGCTTTTGCCGAGAGCTGGATGGGCAGGCCGTTGTAGGAGAAGAGATAGCCATGGAACTTGCCTGTAGGGAACTCCTGACCGTTCACAGCTATTTGCGCCTCTGGAATGTTGGAAGAGAGATTTGCGAAGATGCCATAATTGACTCCGAAATAGTTTCGCATGTTCGTGATGCGCGAGCCGTTATGAGCCGAGCGAACGGAACCAGCCAGTCCCGTTCCTGCTGTTCTGCCCTCCCACAACAGGGCTGGAGTCGTGTTGCTATAGATGTCCCATACAATCTCCTCGCAACGAGTCGGTTCGAACACGCTGCCGTCCACGATGCAGAAGGCATCCATGAACTGTCGGCGGAAGGGGTCGTACTTCATCAGGTTGCGGAAGAGGTCGTCCACATTGACTCCTCCGCTCGTGCTCAGCACATCCGTGAGCATGTTGGTCGTGCCGAAAGCAGAGTCGCAATCGAAGAGGACGAAATGGAACTTCCCGTCCGAGCGGCTGCGGAAGCCTTTTATATTGTTGGTGTTCGTTATCCAGTCCGTCGGGCCCATATAACATTCAAGAGCCATGTAGTTCACGTACTCGTCCATATCGAGGAGGTCGCAAATCTGGCGGTAGGTCTCCTCCGACTTGGTTCGTCCCAAAGTTGCAGCCAACCGTTGAAGCTGCATCCAAGCCTGATTGTCGCCCATCTTCTGATTGTACTGGGCATTGCTCAGGTCGAACTGGTCCATATCGTCGAAGTCGATGCCGTAGTTGCTGTAGGCGAAATGCTTGTTGTTGCTCTCGCGGATATTGAGCATGCCGTAGTACAAGCCATTCAGGAAGACGTGAGCCGGCTGATAGTCCTGGCAATCGACGTAGAAGCCGCTCTTCAAGACCATCATCTGCACGCCCGGGTCTTTCGAACGGGCATAGGTGTCGTTGCCGCCGTTGCGAACCTGCCAGCTGCGGTATTTGTTATAAGGTTTCAAGGGAAAGACGGGATAATCGATGGAGTTGACGCCCTCGTAGCGTTTGTCCGTCTTGAGGCGGAACGAGCTTCTTGCTTCCCAATAACGGTCGTCAACCGTTGCGCCGCCATAAGCCCTCGTCCAGCCGCCGCAAATCTCGAGGTCCATCTCTTGGTTCAAGACCATGGAGTAACTCGTGCATCCGTCTTCAGTAGTCTCCAGTCCGTTTTCCGTCGAGCGCGGAACCAGGTACTCCATGTTGACCGGTCGCTCCCAGTCCATGTTCCAGTTGCAGGGACTGCTTTGCCCGTTGCCGCTTATTCCGTTCGTGCCCCTTATGAAGACGCCTATCTGATTGTCGAAGAAGTGCTTGTCCTCAGAAACGACAGACAAGATGGGCAGGTAGTATTCGTGGTTCTGATAGATGTAGGAGCGCGTGACGACAGGACTTGGCAGCATTCCCTTCTTCAGGAAGCAGAGGCGCAGAATCGTGGTGGAGGTTATCTCGAAGAGTCCGCTGGTGCTTGTCGTGCCATTTGTTGCCGTCGGAGCACTCCCGTCCAAGGTATAGCGCAACTTGTAGCCGGAAGGAATGGGCACGCGCGTCCAGAAGCTTTGGGTGAAGACTTTGGAATCGACCGTTACCGTGGGCTCCTCGAGGCGGAACTCAGCAAAGTCACTGTTATTGTTCGAGGCTCCGGGAGTGGGCTCGCCCGTATATTCCCAAATGGGGGCTCCGTCCTGTTTACGTCCCCAAGAGCAGCGAGCGATGGAAGGAGGATAGTCGACGGACGCTACGACCTCCTTCTCGGAATTCAAGAGGCTGATTGTGCCGCCTTCCGGCTCCATCTTGAAGGGAATCTGCATTTTAGCTCCTGCTCCGTAGTTGCCTTCGGCTTGACTATGCCCAAAGTAAAGGACCTTGAAGCCTTGAGCCGGAACAGAGCCCCAGACGGAGAGCGAGTTGAAATGGAACTCGTTCACGCCATCGGAGAGATACATGCCTTTGAACGGAATGCTTTCGGCCGTAGGGTTGTAGAATTCAATCCAACCGCCGTAGCAGAGTGAATTATCGAGGTACTGGTCGATGTTGGCGACCTGCACCTCGTTGATTACCAAAGTAGAAAGGTCCGTTTCGGGTTCAGGCTCCTGTGCCGAAGCGAAAGCAGGAGAAAGGAGTAAAGCTAAGCTTACTAAGTAATTTTTCATCGTATTAATGCACATAATCCGTGCAAATATACGATTATTTTCGCTTACTTTAGGCACTTAGCCTAAAAAAAATCACTTGAATCACTTAAAAAGCATTGGCGGGGGAAAAATCACCCGCCGCCAATGCTTAAAATCAAAGTTGTGATTGACTGCCTGGGCAGGACGATGCTGAAACATTGACCATTGACCATTGAATATTGAACATTGAACATTGAACATTGACCATTGGACATTTCAATCTGCTGCATGTCCTCGGTGGCAGAAGTGCGGAACACACTTAAATTGTCAAATTGTGAAATCGTCAAATTGTCAGATTGTGAAATCGTCAAATTGTCAAATTTAATCTCGTGAGTTGTCTCTTCTCCTTCGTTCAAAAGTACCAATATCAACGTGTCGCGGTTGGGGCTGATGGCTGCGAGTGTCTGCGGGCAGTCCACATCGAGAATGTCGTAGCCTCGCTTGATGAAACGCGAGCATTGCTGGCGGACATAGTAGTTCTTTACCTTGCGGTAGAATTGCCTTCGGAAGCTGCCGTTTATCAGGCACCACTGGTCGCCCCACTCCTCCATGTATTGCCAGTCGAACCACGCTTCCGGGCGGAGATGCCTGATGTCGTCGAACAGGCGCTGAGCCATCTTCAAGTTGCCTTCTATGCCCCGTCCTCCCGAGCCCGTCTCGCTCATCCAGAAGGGCAGTTTCGCCTCATGGACCAAATGAGAGAGACGCTTGCGCTGCCTATTGTCGCCCTGATAAGTATGGGTGTTCCATTGGCCCACCAAGGGCAAGACGCCCGCCTGCTTGTAGGCCTGGAAAGCCTCGATGGAGTGCGCCACGCTTGTCTCGTCGGAAGCGGAAATGACGGTGCTCAGCCCCGACTCCTGAAGGATGGGAGCAAGTACGCGAAGGAAAGCGATTTGAGAGGAATAATCGAAGTGGCAGCCTTCCTGCGAGCCGTTCTGATACCAGTAGTCTGTGGCCGACTCGTTGAAGGGTTCCAGCGTCTTGAACTCGATGCCGTACTGCTCTTTGTAGTGCCTGCAGACATCCACAAGATAGTGGGCAAACTCCTCGTAGTATTCGGGCTTGAGGTTGTCCTTGCCACCATCTTTATTGCCTCCCACGCAACCGCTGTAGGTCATGTAGTAGGGGCAAGAATTGCTGAAGGCCTCGAAGACGGCATCGGGCCTCTTTTCCTTGATTTTGAGCATTATCCTGCGCTGTGCCGAGTCGCGCTCCCAATGGTACTGGTCGCCCGTGAAGTCCTTAAAGCCCTCCATCTCGGCGCGGAGTCCCTTGCCTTTGCCCATGTGATGAAGCTCGCAATTGCGGTTCTCGGGGTCGTCGCCTCCGCCTATGTTATAGCGGAAATGGGAGTAGTTGAGCCCTTCGGGACTGACGAGCCACGAGATGATTTCGTCCACCTTCTCCTCGTCCCACTTGCCGCACTGCCCTGCCCACCAGCAAAGCGACACGCCCCAGCCGTCCCAATGCTGCGCGACCTGCTCGGGGTTGACGGAATAGCTCACGGCCTTCATGGAAGAGGCCATCAAGCACCCTGCCAACAATACAATAATGCTCTTTCCCCTCATATTATAGCTTTTGTTTTGCAAAGTTACAAAATAATTCATCATTCTTCGTTCTTCATTCTTCATTTTTTCATAACTTTGCGGCAAATTATTAACTTCAAATACTAAAACTACATGAAAAGGTTATTCTTGTTCTCCACTTTACTTGTTTTCTTATTCTCTTCTGTCTCAGCAGACGAGTTGTATGAAGTCAATTACAACATCATCCCTCTTCCTAAGGAAGTGAAGACAGACCCGAGCAAGAAGGTGTTCTTTATGCTTAAAGAAGGAACAGGCATCTGCTACGACCAGAGCAATGCCGAATGCACGCGAATAGCGCAGTTCCTGAAGGAATGGACAAAGGAAGCCACTGGCTTGACACTCCAGCTGACTCCCGACGACAAGAACGCCATGATTCAGTTGCGTCTCGTTTCTCCTGCCGCTCCTAAAGGCAAGAAGAGCAAAAAGCCCGTCGCTTTGACTGAGCAACAGAAAGAGAGCTACACCATGAAGGTGACGGAGAAGGGCGTTGAGCTGACTGCCTATGAGCCCGTTGGCTTGTTCCGCGCAGCTCAGACACTTCGCAAATGCCTTCCCGAAAGGCCGGACTTGGGGATGATGCCTTATGTTGAGATTACCGACCAGCCTCGCTTCTCCTATCGCGGAGTCCTGCTCGATTGCGGTCGTCACTTCTTCTCCGTAGAGTTCATCAAGCAGTTCCTCGATGTGATGGCCCTGCACGGCTGCAACCAGTTCC